>CAMTPH010000005.1 GCA_947074345.1 uncultured Bacteroides sp.
TTCATGACTGACGGTGTATGGTGGTTCTTCCTTTTCTGGACTCCAGCTTATATTAGTGATGTATACGGATTCTCTTCTGACAGCCCAACAGGTATGTTGTTGATTTTCGTTCTTTATTTAATTACTGTATTGTCTATCTTTGGTGGTAAGTTACCAACTATCATTATGGCTAAGACTGGTATGGACCCATATGCTGCTCGTATGCGTGCTATGTTGATCTTTGCTTTCTTCCCATTGTTGGCTTTGTTTGCTCAACCATTAGGTAACATTTCATATTGGTTCCCTATCATCATTATCGGTATCGCAGGTGCTGCTCACCAATCATGGTCAGCAAACATCTTCTCTACAATTGGTGATATGTTCCCTAAAACAGCTATTGCAACTGTTACTGGTATCGGTGGTATGGCCGGTGGTGTTGGTTCTTTCCTTATCAATAAAGGTTCGGGTGTTCTTTTCACTTATGCAGGTGAAACTAACATGACATTTATGGGATTTGAAGGTAAACCAGCTGGTTATTTCATCATCTTCTGTGTATGTGCTGTTGCATACTTGATCGGATGGTCTGTAATGAAACTTTTAGTACCAAAATACAGCCCAATCGTATTGAAATAATAATTATCAATATATATAAGGAAACTGCATCTCAATCTATTGGGGTGCAGTTTTTTTTATATTCTATTAGCAATGACTCTAGTCATAATAGTTTTATCTTTGCTACTATATGAATGAGATAGATATAAAAGAAGCATACGGTATATTGCAAGCGGTTTGTACTGCTTGTGATGATAAGTTAGTTGTAGCTTACAAAGAGATGCGTAGTTTGCTAGAAAGGCTTTGTCGCAACATGATGGTTGATGAGAACCTCCAAATGACAGACCTTTCGGCTCGTATCAGTTGGGTGTCTGCTCGACTCGGTTTGTCGATAGGTGAACAAAATAGGCTGCATACTTTTCGACTGACTTCTAATAATATATTGAATCATCGCGAACAACCCGAACACGATAAACTATTGCGCGATGCTAAAACACTAGCTTTCTTTATAAAGAAGTTATCTAAAAGTGATATACCTGATGAGTTGTATCAATTCTTGCCAAAGACGGATGCAACTTTTCATGCTGCTCCTCTTTCTAAAAAGAAAATAGAGAAGATGCGTGTTTGCTACTTGCATCACGATGAGCAATATCTATATGTTACTCCGCTTGATGTAGTTTTGGACCAACCCTTGAAGGTGTGCTATAATATTAAAGACGTAAATAGTGAGTTTGCTGATACGGTAGATATATTATGGCCACATGCGCAACTTAATTTGCTTGATATTGCTATCTATGATGATGAGAATATTCTAACTCCATCGTTTATTGTTTTGGAACCTGATTACCTCATTGATATCAGTTCGCTGGCAGAGTGCTATAAAGATTATGGTAGTCATCCTGCCAACTATCTGCTTTCACGTCTGCAACCCATCGAAAATGCGCTTCCTTTATTATTAGGAAATATTGCGAATCTATTTCTTGATGAGTGGATTTATTCTAAAGAAGAACCCGACTACATGAACTGCATGAAGAAGGCTTTTGCACGTTATCCTATAGAACTGGCTGCGTGTGCAGAACTTTATACTCGCGAAAAAGAGATAGAGTTCTTTGAGGCATGCAAAAAACATTTCGAACATTTGCGCAAAACTGTTACGGAGTCGTTTAGCGAACCTGGATATGAACTTGATAAAACCGATGCTGTACTTGAGCCTTCTTATATATGTGAGGCGTTAGGTTTGCAAGGTCGTTTGGACTATATGCAACGCGATATGAGTTCGTTCATAGAGATGAAATCGGGTAAAGCAGACGAATATGCCATACGAGGAAAAGTGTTACCAAAAGAAAACCATAAAGTGCAGATGTTGCTTTATCAGGCTGTGTTGCAATATTCTATGGGAATGAATCACAATAAAGTGAAGGCTTTTCTTTTGTATACGCGCTATCCATTATTATATCCTTCTCGATCATCGTGGGCTATGGTTAGACGTGTTATAAATTTGCGCAATCGAATTGTAGCTAACGAGTACAGTGTTCAATTCAGAAATAATATTCACTATACCGCCAATCTTTTTGAGCAGATTAACTCTGACGAACTCAATGAGCGATCTTTAAGCAATCCTTTATGGAACAGGTTTCTTCGACCTGGCATTGATCGCTTCGCCGAGAATCTAGAAGCACTTACTCAATTGGAAAGAGCTTATTTCTTTGCTCTTTATAATTTTGTGACCAAAGAACTTTATACTTCTAAGTCGGGCGATATTGATTATGAAAGTAAAAGAGGGGCTGCTTCTTTATGGTTGTCTACATTGATGGACAAACTTGATGGGGGAGAGATTCTTCACGATTTATCGATAATTGAAAACAATGCTACCGACGAACATAAGGCGAATATTATCTTTTCTCTGCCCGAATCTTCTCTATCTGTAACATTGCCTAACTTTAGGTTGGGTGATGCAATTGTATTGTATCAACGAAACGATGAATCGGACAATGTAACCAATAAAATGGTTTTCAAAGGCAATATTGAAGAACTGAACAGTAGCTCTATCAAAATAAGACTTCGCGCTACGCAACATAATATTTCGGTTTTACCGAGCGATAGCCTGTATGCCATCGAACACGACTCAATGGATACATCTTATCGTAGTATGTTTATGTCTCTTGCTACATTTATCAACGCCAATAAGGATAGAAAAGAGTTATTGCTGATGCAACGCGCACCATTATTCGATGATAGTTATCAGCAAGCTATACAAAATGCTTCGGATGATTTTGAACGAGTGGCTCTAAAAGCACAAGCTGCAAAAGATTTCTTTTTGTTGGTTGGTCCTCCGGGTACTGGCAAAACCTCTCGTGCTTTGAAGTTAATGGTAGAGAAGTTCTATTCTGATGATCAGGCGCAAATACTAATTCTTTCTTATACCAATAGGGCAGTAGATGAGATATGTAAATCGTTATCATCTATCTCTCCATCGATTGATTATATTCGTATTGGTAGCGAATTGTCATGCGATCCTCTATATCGTGATCATTTGATAGAGAATGAATTAGCTAAATGTAGTAGACGTACTGATGTTATAAATAGAATAAATGAATGTAGGGTAATTGTTAGTACAGTGGCTTCTATATCCGGTAAACCGGAAATCTTTCGGATGAAGAAGTTTCAGGTGGCAATAATAGATGAATCATCTCAGATACTTGAACCTCAATTGTTGGGTATTCTTTGTGCTCAAACTCCGCAAGGCGACAATGCTATTGATAAGTTTATTATGATTGGTGATCATAAACAATTGCCTGCAGTAGTTCTTCAAAATGCAGATTATTCGGAGGTCTATGATGATGATTTGCGAAATATAGGTTTAATAAATCTTCGCAACTCATTGTTTGAAAGATTGTATTATAAACTTCGGGAAGATAATAATGAATTATATGAATCGGCTTGTGATATGTTGCGTAAACAAGGACGTATGCATCCGGATGTAGCCTATTTCTCGAATAAGGCTTTTTATGCAGGACAATTATTGCCTGTTGGCCTACCTCATCAGTTGGAACATTCTGATGATAGAATTCGCGTCTCTTTTTATCCTTCTGAAGCCGAACCAATAGGTGGCTCTGTAAAAGTCAATAAGAGTGAAGCATTAATTGTAAGCAAACTGGTTAAAGATATATATGACTCTTATCTTTTAAATAATTTGGTCTTTGATTCGGCTACTACACTTGGCATCATAACTCCCTATCGCAGTCAAATAGCATTAATTAAACGCGAGATTGAATCATTAGGAATTGAAGCATTGAATAACATTATCGTTGATACCGTGGAAAGATTTCAGGGGAGCGAACGTGATATCATTATTTATTCGTTTTGTGTCAACACATCATATCAATTAAAACAATTATCTAATATAACGGTTGAAGATGGAGTTAGTATTGATAGAAAATTAAATGTTGCTTTAACTAGAGCACGTAAACAAATGATTATCACAGGTGTACAACAGCTATTAGTTACACATCCTATTTATAAAAAATTAGTAAATTGGTTAACAGAAAAATAAACTATTTTGTAATATTAGCACACATTAATTTTTATCCTCCTATTTATTTGATTTGTTAACAACTTTATATGAGGAAAAAAATGTATATTTGCATACGTTTTTTTCATAGAGATTTAGATTTAAGGTTAGAAGAATTGTGGAAGTCGTGAGACTTCCCTTTTTTATTCTTAACCTTACGCATATTTACCTGTTTTTCTTTTTCAAGGGAATATGCATGAAAAGCCCATTCGTGAGAAAGGGCTTTTTTATTCAATGTGAAATAATCGTCTGATAATAAATTGGTTACAATTGAATATAATCAAATAATGCCGTTAGAATAATATTATTCTAACGGCATTATTTGATTATAAAGATATATGTGTTATTCTATATCGTTATTTTCGTCAATTTCTTTTTGTTTATCTCTTATCATCAAGATACTCATTTCGTATAAAAAGTAGAGTGGTATAGCAACAACGCTTAATGTAAATGGATCGCCCGTTGGAGTTATAACTGCTGCAGCAATTACAATAATTACTACTGCGTGTCTTCTGTATTTTCGAAGAAAACTCTTATTTACCAATCCCAATAGTGATAATAACCAAGTAACAAGTGGCAATTCAAATGCTAATCCCATGCATAAAACTAACATCATGAAATTATCAATATATGAATTAAGTGATATTACATTTTCTATTTGAGAACTCAAATGATAGGTTGAAAGAAATCGAAGTGTTAAGGGATAAACCATGAAATAACCAAGTAGCACTCCAATATAAAACATAACTGTTCCAATGGTTAAGGCTTTTTGTACCCCTTTTCTTTCGTTTGGATAGAGAGCTGGATTGATAAACTTCCAAACCTCGAAAAATAAATATGGCATTGCTGTAACTACCGACATCCAAAATGCAGTTGACATATGGACGAAGAAAGGAGCAGCAAGATTGATGTTTATTAAATTGACATGAAACTCTTGTGTGAAGAACTCGTCTTTTAAATCTAGTTTGTGTCCTATTAAACGCAATAAATCATAAAAGATAAAGTCATTGTGACATGGAGCCAAAATAACATTATCGAAAAGAAAGGGCATGGCAACAAAATAACCGATGGCTAAAATAAACCAAATCCCAATGACACGAAATAACACCTTGCGCAATTCATCGAGGTGATCCCAAAAAGTCATCTCAGCCATTCTTACTTCTTATCCTTACTTGTTGGTTCGTCCAATTCGTCTTTGGCTTTGTTGATTTCGTCTTTTGCTTCGTTTACACCGTCTTTGAAACTTTTTACACCTTTTCCAAGACCACGCATTAACTCAGGTATTTTCTTACCACCAAATAACAAAAGAATAACAAGGGCAATGATAATCCATTCAGATCCGCTAGGTAAGAAGCCTAATAATAATAGAGTTTTCATATATCAATATTTGAGTTATTACTTAAAATTTATACATATTATATGTACAAATTACGTTATTTTTTCTCAATAACGCAATTATCTATTGATTCTTTATTGGGATTAATCTTGATAATATATTCTTTTTACTCTATTAGATATTCCTGTTAGTATTTCATAAGGAATGGTATCTAATAAATCAGATAAAACAGTAAGTGGTAGTTCGTCGCCAAATATAATTACTGAATCACCTTCATGGCAATCTATATCGGTAATATCAATCATGCAAACATCCATGCATATATTACCTACATAAGCTGCTTTTTTACCATTTACCATACAATAGCCATGTCCACATCCCAAATGTCTATTTATTCCATCGGCATATCCAATGGGAATTGCAGCAATACGAGATGGACGGTTTATTTGTCCTTTTCTGCTATAGCCAATAGTCTCTTCAGGTGCTACATCACGTATTTGTAGTATAGTAGTTTTTAAGGTACTTACGTTATTTATAATTTGATTATTTATAGGATTAACTCCATATAAGCCAATGCCCAATCTAACCATATCAAATTGTGCATCTGGGAATCGTTCAATACCGGCAGTATTGCATATGTGCCTAAGTATTTTATATGAATAAGCTTCTTGCAATATATCTGCAGAACGTGTGAAGTTTTCAATCTGCATTTTAGAGAAACTATCGAAATTAGGCGAATCGCTTCCTACAAAATGCGAGAAGACAGTACGTGGTAATATTGCGTTTTGATTTTTTAGTCGCTTTACGAGTTTTGAAATTTCCTTTTCTTCAAAACCTAATCGATGCATACCTGTATCAATCTTTATATGTACAGGAAAGTTAGTAATACCCTCTTTTTCTGCTGCTTTAATTAAGGCATCTAAAAGGTGAAAGTTGTATACTTCAGGTTCTAGTTTATAATCAAACATCGTTTTAAAAGCTGATAGCTCAGGATTCATGATTATAATAGGCGCAGTAATACCAGCCTTTCTTAATTCTTCACCTTCGTCGGCTACAGCAACAGCTAAGAAATCTACTTGATGTTCTTGAAGCGTTTTAGCTACTTCGTAGGCTCCAGTACCATATGCAAAAGCTTTAACCATACAGGTTATTTTTGTTTGCGGCTGAAGTAAAGAGCGATAATAATTTAAATTATCAATCATTGCGTTCAAGTTTACTTCTAAAGTAGTTTCGTGCACTTTCAAAACTAAAGCCTCTGTTACTAGATCGAAATTGAAAGGGCGTGCACCTTTTATTAATATAACTTCATTCTGTAATTGTGCAAACGCTTCAGAAGCTAGTAACTCTTCTGTTGTACGAAAGAAGTATTTCTCCATGCTAAACTTTGAAGCCATGGAACTGATAGCCGAACCTACACCTAATATTTTATTAATACCTCTATTAAAAGCTAGTTGTGCGACTTTCTTATATAATGTAGAAGTTGTTTGCCCAGTTTCAAGAATATCTGATAAGATAAGTGTTCTATTTAATCCTTTCTGATCGGTGCGTCTTACAAGAAAATCAAGTGCAATATCCAATGACGTTAAATCACTGTTATAGCTATCATTAATTAAGATGCAATTATGTTTTCCTTCTTTTACCTCTAATCTCATTGCAATAGGCTCTAAGCGAACCATTCTTTCTGAAATTTGATCTGAAGGAGTCATCATATATAAACTAGCAGCTAAACAATGAAGTGCATTTTCAATCGAAGCATCATCTATAAATGGAATACAGAATACATTATCCATTTCTAAATATCGATAAGAAATGACAGTATGGTCTTCTTTCTTTTGTATGTTGCTTATAAATAATGGACGATCAGCATTCTTGCAACTCCAAGCAATTTCTCTACAACTAAGCATCGATTTGGTAACACAGTTACTTATCAAATCATTGTCCGCATTGTATATTATTACATCACAATTTTTAAACAGGAGAAGTTTTTCCATACATTTCTCTTGTAATGTGCAAAAATTCTCTTGATGGGCACCCCCAATGCTAGTTAATATTCCGATTGTTGGCTTAATGATAGATTGTATCTCATCCATTTCACCGGGTTCAGATATACCTGCTTCAAAAATACCTAATTCAGTATGTTCATTCATTTGCCAAACCGATAAAGGAACACCGATTTGCGAATTATATGAACGTGGTGAACGAGTAATATTATAATCTTGATTCAGTAATTGATGAAGCCACTCTTTTACAATTGTTTTTCCGTTGCTTCCAGTTATACCGATTACAGGTATTTGAAATAGATTTCTATGCTGTTCGGCTAGTTTTTGAAGAGATTTAAGTGGATTCTGAACAATTAGCCAATTGCAGATATCCATATTCAATTCGCTTATGGTTGATTTATCTAATGAGCTAATATCATTTTTAGTTTCATTACCACTCCATTGATTTGATTTTAGCCAATCATAATCTTCATTAGTTAATACGAAATTGCGTACGCCACGTTCGTATAAACTAGGTATATATTTAACTCCTTTATTTCTTTTTGTACTTAAAGCGAAAAAGAGAGTTGACTCTGGGAAACTGAGAGATCTGCTATCTGTCAATAACCAATCAATGCTGCTTTCGTTCTTTCCTATTTGTTTGGCGTTAATTTGTTTGCTAATATCAAAGATGGAGTATGACATAATTATAGTATGTTTCGATGATGATTTAATAATTATATCCCGATAGAAAAGGTGTATCAGGTTTTAGGTAAATTAAAACTAAAATCTAATTTCGGATATTTTCTATTAAGTTGTTCTATTTTTAACACAGTTTGGCTTAAAAACCTTTTATATTCCTCCGATTGAGGATGAATAGGTTTGTGTTGGAGTAACTTTTCTATTTTCTCACATTCTTCAATGATGCTTTTAGTCTCTTTAGAGAATGCGATTGATGAAAAGCGTTGCCATATGTATTCTATAGCTAGTTCTGAAGGATGAAACAAATCATTGGCGTAGAAACGATAATCGCGTAGCTCATCCATCATAATTTCAAATGAAGGGAAATAGAAATTATGATGTGGATTTAAGTTACATATTTCATCAATAGCTAAGAGCAATGTAGATTTACTGATTTGATTAGCGTGCAATCCATCTCTAACATGACGGATGGGGCTTACAGTAAATAATACTTTTAAATTAGGAGATGTTTCTCTAATTTTATTTAGTAATGATTTATACGTTTCAACTATTTCGTTGACCGACAATCTTCTTCTATTAAAAGTACGTTCAGGCTGTTTGTGGCAGTTAGATACAACATTGCCGGTAGATTTGTTGGTATAAACATATGCACTTCCAAACGTAATAAATAACCAATCGGTAGATTGAGTAAGTTCTTTATTAGCTAAACTCAATCTACTATTTATCTTTTCAATTACCTCATTTTGATTGACAGAAGAAAAAGATCCATGATGCATTTCGCTATGCCAAGAATCTTTAAATTCAAATATGTCATTAGTTGTATATCTCTTGTTAGAAATGATTTGATTTAAAGCTGCTGCAACTGATAATGGATTATACAAAATGCCAAAAGGATTAATATCGACTTTGAACTGTCTTTCCATTAATTGTTTGCCAATGTTTTCGGCAAAGCAAGAACCCAGAATAATGAGATTATCCGAATGTTTAATCAACGGTATATCTTTGGGTAGTTCAACAGGTGTAATAAGTTGCATAAATAATACTTTATTTGTTCGATTCATTAAATCATTAATCAGAAACAAAAATATTATATTTCTATCAAAACTATTTCATAAGATATGTTGTTTTTTTGATAACATTGAATATTCAATATTAATCTAGTTTGTATGGGCGAAGAAGAAAAAATGGTGACAATCACCGTGGTGCATAATGGACCATATCTAGTTGATGGTAAATTTAAAATGGTCAATAAAGATGGAACAGAAACCATTTTAAGTGGGAAGAATGCTTTATGTCGTTGTGGACATTCAAGCAATAAGCCTTTTTGTGACGGTACACATGTGAAAATTAATTTCGATGATACCGCTAAATAGAAGCTGTGGTGTTCTTTTATAAATGAATCGTATAAAACCTTCAGAAATATTATCTTTTCTGAAGGTTTTATATTGTTAATAGATTTATGATGTAGCGATGCTTATATTTCTTTCTTTACGTTTATATATAATTAAAACACATAAGAAAGTAAGTAACTCAGAACAAGGTACGGCAAGCCATACACCATTTCTACCTAATATATATGGTAAGACGATAAAGCAAGTTATCATAAATATAAAGCCACGCAAAACTGTTATGATAGTAGCATTACGAATTCGCTCCACACTCTGGAAATACCCAATAGATATTATGTTGATAGCAAAAGGTATGAATCCTAATGCAAACAAAGGGAAACCTTTGGTGGCTATAGCATGAGCAGGAGCAGAAGAACTGATAAACATTGAAACGATGTACGAATCGAAAGCGATTGTAATTGATATTAAAACAATTCCGCAAAGCAATGCAGTTTGCAATGCTACCCGTAGAGTTTTATTTACTCGTTTTGTTAGGTTTGCACCATAATTATAACTAAGTATTGGTTGTGCAGATTGTGCTATTGAGTTGTAAAGCATGAAAATGATTGGAAAGAAATAACACGCTATACTAAAAGCCGCAACACCATCTTCTCCCATCTCACGCATAAATACATAGTTGCCACAAAGCATCATCGATGCAATTGCTAGTTCGCACAAGAAAGATGAAAAGCCGAGATTGCACATATACTTTACATTGCGTATAGTGAGTTTCAGACTTCTTCGACTCATCTTTAAACCAACGAAATGTAGTTTGTTATTACGTTTAGATAAGAAGACTAGCATCATAATAACCCCAACCATCGTGCCGATACCTGTTGCCAAAGCTGCACCAAACATACCCCATTTGAATTCGAAGATAAAAAGATAATCGAATACTATATTTATGATGGCAGATATAACAGAAGAGAGCATTGCATAACGAGGCGCTCCGCTAAGTCTAACAAAAAAGCCTGCCGAACAAATTAAAGCGTTGGTGGTGAGAAACGGTACAAACCCATATAGATAATCTTTAGCTGGCACAAGTAACCTTTCAGAGCAACCAAAAAGAAACAATAAATCATCCGGAAAGATGAATACCAATATAGTACATAAGATTAAGAATAATGAGGAAACAGTTAATGCTTGTGTCATATTGATTCTAGCAGCCTTTTCTTTACCAGTTGAGAGATGAATTGAAGCTACAATAGACGATCCCATTCCAAACATTAAACCGATACCAGTAGAAAATAGAAATAAGGGCGCAACGATATTAATAGCTGCCAAAGCATCACTACCTAATCCATGTCCCACGAATATACCATCGGTGATAATAAACACAGCGCTAAATAGCATTCCTAGCAAAGTAGGATATAGCATTTTACGAAATAGTTTAGTTATGTCTTCGCGTCCAAAATCGATGTTGTCTTTTAATTCTTGCATAATAAAAATCCTTTTCTTTTTAAATCGGCTGCAAAATTAGAGGTTACTCTTCTTATAATATTTACCAAATGGTAATTAATACATTATATGCGATGATACATGATGATTATCATTTCTTTCTACCAAATCTCTTTTGTAATTTATTTATTTATGTTAATTGTAGTGTGGACTTTATTGAGCAAATAAAGTGGTTTTTTGTCAGGGTTGTGATAAATTGTGGCTTCAAAAAGACGTTATAATCAATTAACATCAAACAAAATATTGTTATAAATATTAAATTGTGAATAATATGTTTATCTTTGCTTTATATTAAAGTATTAAAGAGTGTATTTATTATTAAAAATTAAGGTAGAAAATCTATGAGAATCCGATTACTTTTAATTGTTACATGTCTTTTCATGTGGATAGGGCTAATGGCTCAAACCACGACTGTATCGGGAATAGTGATTTCCGAAGAAGATGGAGCCCCAATTATAGGGGCTAGTATACTAATAAAAGGAACCAATATTGGTACCGTTACCGATATCGATGGTAAATTCCATATATCGAGTGTTCCTGCTACTGCTAAATTCTTAAAAGTCTCTTTTGTAGGTATGCAACCAACTGAAGTGGCAATTAAACAGAATCTTCGTATTGAGTTGAAATCTGATTCAAAGCTTCTCGATGAAGTTATGGTTGTTGCTTATGGTACAGCTAAAAAAGGAAGTTATTCAGGTTCGGCATCTTTAGTAAAGGCCGATCAGATTAAAGATCTCCCTACTACAAGTTTTGAGAATGCATTAAATGGTAAAGTTGCCGGTTTACAAATTACAAATACTTCGGGTCAAGCAGGTTCTGCTCCAAGTATTAGAATTCGTGGTAATGGTTCGATGAATGCAAGTAATGAACCCTTATATGTTATTGATGGTGTTCCTGTTTCATCAGGTAATGTCGGTCAAATGAGTGGTTATACATATACTTCAAACAATATCATGAACTCATTGAACCCAGACGACATTGAATCCATATCTGTATTAAAAGATGCTGCTGCATCTTCGCTTTATGGGTCGCGTGCAGCCAATGGGGTCATTATGATCACTACTAAAAAAGGAAAAGAAGGTCGTCCAACTGTCAATCTAAAAGCTTCAGTTGGTTTCACTCCTTCTTGGGCAACAGATAATTATGAAGTAGCCGATACACAACAGAACGTGAACATGCTTTATATGGTATTTCATGATTATCGTACATCAAACGGTAAAACGGAAACTGCTGCTAATGAGTATGCTTTGAGTCAATTAAACAGAAAGTTCAATAAGCACGGTTATTCATTTACTACTGAAGGAACAGGTTTATATGAAAACGTTGTTATATCTGATTATAATAATTCAGGCCGTGGTGGACAATTTTACGATTGGGAAGATGCTTATTTCAGAACAGCCGTTTATCAAACATACGATTTATCTGTAAGTGGTGGTGGTACACATTCTACTTATTTCAGTTCATTCTCATATACAAAAGATGAAGGACGTTTGAAAATAAATAGTTTTGATCGCTTCTCGGGTCGTGTAAACTTAACTCAGAAAGTAACTAAATGGTTAGATTTTCAAACGAATGCTAATATATCTCGTACAAGCAAGAGTGGATACAATGATACACGTGCCACAGGTAGCAACTATTATATGCAAACTCGCAATTTAATGTGGGGATTATATTGGCCTACCGAATACGAAACAGGCGATCCTTGGACTAGTCGTTATGGAAGTTATGCCCAAAATGGTGTCTATTATGACAATGAATGGGATAATAAATCAATAAACACCCGTGTTTTTGCAACAGAAACATTGACATTGAAACCGATTGAAGGTCTCGAAATACGTTCAATATTTGCATATGATAATACATCAGTCAAAGATCACATCTATTATAGTGCTAACCATTATAGTGGAGCTTCAACAGAGGGTAGTGTAACCGAAATGAACACTACTTACGAAAAATGGGTATCGTCTAATACTGCAAGTTATAACAATACATTTGGCGCTAACTCAATCAGTGCATTATTTGGTTTTGAAGCAGAGAAAAACAGAACAGATTTTGTTAGAGCAACAGGCGAAGGCCTACCAACAAGTACTTTGCAAACTGTATCTACAGCAGGTACTTTATCTTCTGCAGGATACAACTGGGGCAATGCCATGGTTTCATTCCTTTCTAAGTTAGACTATAATTATGATGATAAATACTATATCTCAGGATCTTATCGTCGTGATGGTTCTTCTCGTTTAAGCCCTTCTACTCGTTGGGGTAATTTCTGGTCGGTTGCCGGTTCTTGGAAAATATCTAATGAGAAGTTTATGAAAGACATCACTGTTATTAGTGATTTGCGTCTACGTGGGTCCTATGGTGTGAATGGTACATTGCCAACAAGCAATTATGGTTACATTAACCTCATGACATATACGAATAAGTATATGGGCAAGCCAGGTGGAGCTATTACTACAATGGCAAATGACAAGTTGACTTGGGAAACAAGTTATACTACCAATATCGCTCTTGAGTTTGGTCTATTCAATCAACACTTGCGTGGTACAGTAGAATACTTTAATCGCGATTCAAAAGATTTATTGCAAGATGTTCCTATCAGTACAGTAACCGGATTTGGTTCTACTCTTCAAAACATTGGAAAGATTAACAATAAAGGTATAGAAATCGAGATTGGAGGAGATATCATCGAAAGAAATGGTTGGTTATGGAGTGCTTCAATCAATGCTGCTTTCATCAAATCGAAAGTGAAGAAGTTGTATGAAGAGGCTGATATCATCTGGAGAGATCCAACAGGTGGCGATGGCCGTGCTCAATATATTTATCGTGAGGGAGAATCTACCCTAGCATTTTATGGTTACGAATGGGCAGGTGTCGACAAAACAAACGGTAAGAGCGTTTATTATGTAAACGATGCTAAAGATAAGATGGCGGGCGATTTTGAATACAACGGCCGAGGTGCAACTTATGATTATAGCAATGCAAACTATACGATAATTGGAAATGCTATACCAAAGGTTGCAGGTGGTTTTAATACATCTGTTACATATAAGGGCTTTAATCTAGGATTAAACTTCATCTATAAGATAGGCGGAAAACTATACGATGGTGCTTACAAAGATGTTGCGGATGATGGATATTATTGGGAACGCGTTCGTGCCAAAAGTTATTATGAAAACATGTGGACCGAATATAATACAAACGGTACTCAACCTCGCTTAGATGGTAATGACTTGACAGACTCAATGCAATATAGTACACGTCATATGCATGATGCTAGCTTCTTGCGATTAAAGAATTTGTCATTCTCTTATTCATTGCCAAGACAATTGATAAGTAAGGCTATGCTCAACAATGCTAGATTCTTTTTCAATGCTTCAAATTTGTGGACTATCTCTAAATACAAAGAAGCCGATCCCGAAGTTAACCAATACGGTACACGCGGATGGGAAACTCCATTAGGCAAAACATTTGTATTTGGTGTAGATTTGATATTTTAATTAAGGAGGAAATGTATATGAAATATTCGATGAAATTAATAGTTTTAGTTTTAACAGCGACATTGATCTGCTCTTCATGCGATGACTTCTTGAACATGCAGCCTACCAATTCGGCAAATGCCGAATCGGCTATAGCTACTCCTGCCGATGCTTCTGTTGCAATAAATGGTATCATGCGAGCAATGAGCTCATCTTCGTATTATGGAAGAAACTTTTTACTTTATGGTGATGCCAAAGGAGGTGATTTAACAATCTATGCTGCCGGACGTGGTATGGATGGTCTTTATCGTTTTGACCATACACCCAGTAGTGGTAGTTACTCTTCTTATTGGGTTAGAGGATACTATTGTATCATGCAAGTCAACAATCTGCTCGAAAACATAGAAAAGCTTGAAGCATCTGGTGTAGATGGGTTTAGTTTTTATAAAGGACAAGCATTAACGCTTCGTGCATTGATTTACTTTGATTTGGTGCGTCTTTATGGATTACCTTACAATTACAATAAAGGCTCTTATGGTGTGCCCAATGTAATTAAAACATTATCGGCAGATGCACAGCCTACTCGTGCTTCAGTAGCAGAGAACTATGCACAAATCATTTCAGATTTGAATGATGGTATGGCTCTTTTAGCAAGCAATAAAGCTCCTCAAAACAATTATGTTGGTTATTATGCAAATGTTGCTTTGCAAGCGCGTGTCAAACTATATATGGAAGATTACGATGGTGCATTGGCGGCTGCTAAAGAAGTGATAGAGTCTGGTAAATACAAACCTTATGCTCCCGAAGAGTGGGTTAGTTCATGGACTAAACAAAATGCGTCAGAGTCTATCCTTGAAATAGGGATGGATACTGAAAGTGATTTGGGCACTTCTTCATTAGGATTCTATTTCATTCGTTTCAAACATAAAACAAATGCGATGGGATGGTTCTTGGCTAGTAACTATTTCTTGAATAGACTAGGCGAAGATGCTGATGATGTACGTTGGGGTATAATGGATAACGATGAGTATTGGGTAGACAATAATGTCGATAGAAAAGGGGCCTGCTATAAATATGTAGGAAGTGTAGACTTTGATGGCGATGGTAAAGAGACTTATACTGCTGTCAATATCAAATTGATTCGTCTATCAGAGATGTATCTTATTGCAGCCGAAGCAGCTATGCACAAGAGTACACCCGATAAAGAGATGGCTTCTGATTATCTAAACGAAATACGTAAGCGTTCTCCTAATCTAGCTCCGGCAACTGCAGCTACTATCGATGATCAAATGATTTTGAATGAGCGTAGTAAAGAGTTGTATGGCGAAGGTCATCGCTTCTTTGATATGATTCGTATGAATCAAACCATCGAATTCAACGACGATTTCCAAGGTGTACCTGTTACTCGTAGAGAAAAAACAATCGATCGTACTTACAATAAAATTATATTGCCAATCTCGCAAGATGAAATAAATGCTAATCCAGCCTTAGAAGACCAACAAAATAATGGGTATTAGTAATACTATTCATAAATTCTCTTTTCTTTACTAAGACATTGGGTTTATTTCATGTAGCCATATCAATAATATAATCGTATTATTGATATGGCTTTTATCATTCTTTTGGGTCTACATTTAAGAATAGTTTCAATGGGGTGAAACTTTATTTTCAGTGCGTTGAAACTTTGTTTTCTGTACATTGAAACAATTGTTTCATCGTACAGAAACTAAAATAAAACCCATTGAACCGATTTGTATATTAACCAGTCAATGGGTTTAAAGAAACTTCATTGTTATAATCAATGTCTATCTTAAACCATCTCTCTTACCATCTTCAATACAGTTGGGATAACTCTTTCTACCTCGGGCGAAAGATCCATCCCTATCTCTTGATAGTTTTTAATTGAAATCGTTATAAGATCTATTTCAGGAATATTTTCTTGCACAATCATACTCTCTATCATATCGCGCAAGCCAAATTCATGCGAACTAAGCAGTTGCGGATAATCTTTCGAGAATTTAGGTTTAATCTTTTTGATAGTACCCGCAGGCGAGTCGTCGAGTGTTGCATCTATCATCACAATTCTATCAAACTCTTGCAAAACACCAATTATTCCAACCCCACCGGTGCCACCATCAAGTACCTCTACATGCGATGGCAATTGTTCTTTCTCAAGAGCCTGTACAGCATGAATGCCTACACCCTCATCTCTCAGCACTAGATTGCCTATTCCTAATATTAAAACTCTCTCTCTCATCTTCTATAAATATTAATTTGAATGTGCAGTTTTCTCTTTCTTTTCTATCTCTTCAATATCCTTTTTGATTTTCTTTTCTTTCTTTAAAATTTCTTCTCGCTCTAATTCTCCTTCATAGTCTTTTACTACGTCTTCTTCAACGAATTTCCAACCACCAATAATTGATGATGCGATACCGCTTCTTTCGATGTAGTCATGATAAAATACTAAGTATATATGTACAATCATAAAGAGTATGAAACACCACATCAGGTAATAATGAATTTGCTTAACCACCATCAACCCACCTAAGCTGAATGCTAACGATTGAAAACTTTCGGCACCAACTACCTCGGCCGTAGGTGACCATAAACACAAACCTGTTATTGCTTGAACAACTAGCATAACAAATAGTCCCCCATAAGTAAAGGCTGCTAAACTATTGTGGCCAATATCATAAATAGGTTTCGGAGTTAAAAGAAAGATATCAACTTTGAGTGTATCGAATATACCTCTCCATTGTTTTTTGGTTAAGGGAACATAGTTGTTCCAACGCGCAAATTTGTTGCCGGCAAACAACCAGTATATTCTTACAAGGAAATTTACGATTAGAATTACACCTAGAGTCATATGACCAAAGCGAAGATATCCAAACCAATATCCAAACTGTTTTGCTCCCTCTGTGTAGGCTAATCCAGGAGGATATGCTATCAGTATCCCAGATACGATAAGAAAAAAGATACAAAATGCATTTACCCAATGGAATATTCTGACAGGAAGCTCCCAAACATAAATCTCTCTTAATGGAACTTTCTTTTCTATCATAACACTTGATTTTAATTAAATAGTATCCAACTTATGTATATGACTTCCGTCTTCAGTATATAGATGTACAGCGCAAGCCATACAAGGGTCGAATGAGTGAATAGTACGTATGATTTCGAGCGGAGCTGTAGCATCGTATACTGGTACACCGATTAATGAGGCTTCAAAAGCAGAGCGTTGTCCTTTAGGATCGCGTGGCGAACCATTCCAAGTTGTAGGAACTACCATCTGATAACGTTTTACCTTTTCATCTTCTATATCTACATAGTGCGCTACCATGCCACGAGGAGCTTCACATACAGCATATCCTTGTGCTTTTTTAGGCCATGTTTTGGGTTCCCAATAGAAACCGTTAAACATGCGGTCATCACCACCTTTAATGTTTTTTACTAGCTGTCCATAGAAGTCACTCATCCATTCAGAAACTAATGTAGCTTCCATAGCACGACCAAGTATGCGACCAATAACAGAGTATAATACATCTGTATCTGCATTCAGTTTCTTTAAGCATCTATTTGTCAAATCGACTATAGGTTCATTGCCAGCAGCATAGTTAACAATACATCTAGCTAATGGTCCTACCTCCATTGCCATACCTTTGTATCGTGGAGTCTTTATCCAACTGTATGGCTCGTCATGATTAAGGTAATCATAAGGAGGCGTTTTGCCTGTATAGTTTAGAATTGTTTCGCCAACAGATGGGTGCAGTCCCACATCTTTGCCTTGCGGATAGTCATACCATGCATTGTTTACATACTCAACCAATCCATCCATTGCCATCGGATCAAATTCTTCTACACGACTTAAGTTTCTATCGGTAACTATACCTCGCTTCATCATGTACGAATTCAAATCACCAAAATGAGTCATCGGGAAGTCACCACCAGCGATGTAGTTTCTTAAACCACCACCTACTTTTGTCCATTCAGGATAGTAAGAAGCGATAGCGAGTACATCGGGCAAATAAACTTGCTTAATAAAAATCTCGGCCTGTTGAATAATTTGGTTTACCCAGCTCAATCGGTCTATGTTAATCGCATTTGGACCATCTACATTGATGGCACAAGCCATACCACCTACCAAGAAGTTAGGATGCGGATTCTTTCCTCCAAATATCGTCTGTATTCTTACAATCTCTTTTTGGATTTCGAGAGCCTCTAAATAATGTCCTAATGCAACAAGATTGACTGCAGGAGGAAGTTTATATTCAGGATGTCCCCAATAGCCGTTAGAGAATAGGGTGAGTTTGTTAGACTCTACGTACTTCTTTACTGTATTTTGTACATCGGTGAAGTATCCGATTGAGTTTTTAGGCCATGCTGATAAGCTTTGTGCTATGGCGGCTGCCTCTTTAGGGTCGGCTTTGAGTGCGCTCATCACATCTACCCAGTCTAACGCTTGCAATTGGTAGAAGTGCGTAATATGATCTTGCATAGTTAATGCACCAAGCATGAGGTTTCTAACCATTTCTGCATTAGGTGGTACAACTATATTGAGTGCATTCTCAACAGCACGCACTGATACTAGTGAGTGCATTGAAGTACAAACACCACACACTCTTCCTACAAATGCCCATACATCTCGAGGATCTCTATTTTGAACGATAATCTCTATGCCTCTAACCATAGTACCGGTGCTATAAGCATCAGTAATCATACCGTTATCAATATCTGCTTCTATTCTTAAGTGCCCTTCTATTCTGGTTACAGGGTCAACTACTACTCTTTTTGTCATAATATTCAATTAGCGGTTATTAAATTGATTACTTAGGCTGATCAGCCGGTGGATTAGGATCTTGATTTCTCATGTACTTTAATTGATCTACTCTGATCTCATCAATCTTCTTTTCCAAGTTTACAATTCTATCATTAAGATCATTGTCAGTCTTTTCGCTATCATCTTTGTTGAGGCTTGTATCATCCATCTGATTTTTGATGAGCTTACGTTTAACAACATTGGTCACAATGCCATGAGCAGTTACTCCAGCTAATGCAACTACACCCAAACCAACACCAATATCGGTAGCTGTAACGCTAGCGCCAATACCTGTAATAGATGGTAAGGTATGATATAGTGGCTCTTTATCCCAGAAGTTTGGTTCGGCACAGCCAATACAACCATGTCCCGATTGAATGGGATAGCTTACATTGTTATTCCACTTAATGATACCGCACGAGTTGTAAGTGTTAGGACCTTTACATCCCATCTTGTATAAACAATATCCTTTTTTAGCATTTTCATCATCAAACGACTCAACAAACAAACCTGCATCATAGCATGGGCGGCGATAACATGTATCATGAATACGACGACCATAAAATACTTTAGGTCTACCTTGATTGTCAAGTTCGGGAAGCTTATCGAAGGTTACATAATAAGATATAACGCCTGCCATAACATCGGCAATAGGAGGACAACCTTGTACATTGACTACTGGTTTACCAGGATGCAACTTGTGTACAGGTTTAGCTTTGGTTGGATTAGGATAAGCAGCTTGTATACACCCTGAACTTGCACAGTTACCCCATGCAATGATTGCGGCAGCTCCTTTGGCTCCTTCATTAAAAACATCTAAAGCGCTATTGCCCGCTATTGTACAATAACCAGGATTTCCTGTTGGTACGGCACCTTCAACTACCATTATATATTTGCCATAATTCTCTTCCATAGCTTGCTTTCTTACCGCTTCAGCTTGTTCGCCGGCAGCAGCCATGAGCGTATCGGTATAGTCAAGAGATATTAACTCGAATAGAATCTCTTGAATAACAGGATGTGAAGCTCTGATGAATGATTCGCTGCAGCAAGTACACTCTTGGAAGTGATACCAGATAACGACAGGCTTAGGATTCTTTTCAAACTCTTCAACCATTTTGGCTACACCAGTTGAGCTTAACCCTAACATACCACCCATCAATCCACAGAACTTAAGGAATTGTCTTCTCGAATATCCCTTATCTGTTAGCTCTTGATAGAAAGTTTTAGTCTTCTTTTTCATACTCATATTATTAATGTTTACCTGTTAGCAAATTCTTGGTAGCTGCTCTCCGCTCATCATCTCAATAATTCTTTTATTGCCAAAGGATCCTTTTAAATAAACCACATCATTCAGTGTATCAATAACCTTTCCTATAATTTGTGCATCATTACCATGTTTACTATTTCTAATAATATCGAGTGCTTGTTGTGCATATTCATTCTCAACAAACACCAACAGAATCCCTTCGTTTGCCATGTACAATGGATCCATTCCTAATAATTCGCAAGCAGCATTAACTCCCTCGCTAATGGGGAGTGCCTCTTCTTCTATTTCGATATTCACCTTGGCAGTTTGAGCAATTTCGTTTAACGTACTCGATAAACCACCTCTTGTGGGGTCTCTCAATACATGAATTTGATCGGGTATCTCCGACATCAAGTTACCCACTATATCATTCAAAGAAGCAGTATCGCTTTTCACATCAGTTTCAAAACCGAGGTTGTTTCTGGTCGATAGAATACAAGTGCCATGTTCTCCAATCTGGCCGGTTACGATTATAACATCATTTAACTTGACTTTGTTGGGTGAGATGGATATATTTTTTTGAATTACGCCTATTCCCGAAGTATTGATATATAATTGATTACCTCTGTTTCTCTCTATGACTTTCGTATCGCCTGTTACGATGTATATACCTGCCTTTTTTGCTGCTTGAGCCATTGAACGAACAATTTCTATTAGATCTTTAATTGGGAACCCCTCTTCAATGATAAATCCAGCCGATAGATATTTAGGGATAGCTCCACTACATAAGAGGTCGTTTACCGTTCCATTGATAGCTAATTCGCCAATATTACCACCCGGAAAGAACAAAGGGTCGACAACGAACGAATCGGTGGTGAAAGCTATTTTATTGCCCTCTAATGTTATCTGTGCACTATCGTGTTCTTGCTCTAAATACTCATTCTTAAAGTATTTATAGAAGATAGAACTAATGAGCTGCTGTGTAAGCTTGCCACCTCCTCCATGTGCCAACTGTATGGTGTCATGGTTGTATATAGGCATTGCGCATTGAATAGGTATCATGTTATATTGAGTTTAAATATGTTTTTGATATCGATAGTATGCAGCGCACACTCCTTCTGATGACACCATAGGCGCACCAAGAGGCAATTCGGGTTTACAGCTAAAACCGAAGTAGGGACAGTCTTTGGGGCTTGCAATGCCTTTCATTATTTCACCAACTATGCAAGGCTCTTTTTGAATAACTGTTGGCTTCTCTTGATTGAACCTAATACAAGCGTCAAGATGTGCATACTCTTTGCGAAGTTTAAAACCGGTTGATGGTATATATCCTAATCCACGCCAACCTTGATTGGCTATTTCAAATATTGTTTCTAGCACCTCTTTTGCTTTGGCATTACCATTGTCAGATACAATCCGTGCATATGGGTTTTCTACTGTAAAGCGATTATTTTCTAACTGCTTGATGTTTGTATAAATGCCGAGCAGTATATCGACGGGCTCAAATCCGGTTACGGTAAATGGTATTTTATATTTTTGTGCCATTCTTTTATAATCACTCAATCCGGTTATTGCACATACATGACCGGCAGCAAGTATTCCGTTTACTTCAAAGTCGGGCAAACCACACATATGTTCAATAATGGGTGGAACAGCAAATAATGCAGTTAGCAGTGATAGATTCTTGATATTCTGTTTCTCTATCTCTAATACTACCTGTCCGTGTATAGGGGCGGTTGTTTCGAAGCCAATAGCAAACAGTACGATTTCTTTCTGCGGATTATCATTTGCTATTTGAATGGCATCAAGCGGTGAATAAATGGTTCTGATATCTGCTCCCATTGATTTAGCAGTCAGTAAATCGTGTTTACTGCCCGGTACTCGTAGCATATCACCAAATGAGAGTATAATAACATTTTTGTTTAGTGCTAAATCTATTGCTGTATCAATCGTTTTTTGTGGTGTAACGCATACGGGGCAACCTGGTCCATGAATGATTTTTATCTCGTTAGGAAGCATCTCTTCCAAGTTGTATTTAGCTATGGCATGAGACTGACCTCCACAAACGTCCATAATCTTCCATGGTTGTGTTGTTATATGATGTATGGCATCAATAATTCGTTTGCCATATTCAGCACTTCTATATGGATTCTCCGCTTTCATAGTTTTAGATCTAACCGATCTACTTTGTTTAAAGCTTCTACGGTAAGTCGAGCCTCTTCCTCATCGATTACCGATATAGCCATTCCCGCATGAGCCAATACATAATCTCCCTCTTTGGCTTCTACCCATGCCACACAGATTTCTTTGGTGATACCTCCAAAATCAACTATTGCATAAGTTATTATATCTTGTGGATTGATAAGTTGAACGACTCTTCCTGGTATTGCTAAACACATATATTCTTAATTTCTATATTGAACAAACTGTGTTAAATGTTTGTTCAATATAATTAATACTTGTTTGATAAAATTATCTAATAATGCTCAGGCAATATGAAATAACCATCAACGGACTAGTGCAGGGCGTTGGGTTCAGACCATTTATATATAGACTTGCTCACGATTTAAACCTATGCGGAACAGTAGCAAACAACACATCAGGAGTATTGATTCAATTGCAATCTACTGTAGATGAGAAAGATGTATTCATTGATAGGATACAAAGAGAGAAACCGCAGATATCAGAGATAACCCAAATCAACATACAAGAGACTATATTAAATGCGCAGTTTCATCAATTTATAATTGCAGCTAGCAATCATTCATCTCACGATATAACGAGGATTAGTCCTGACATTGCTATTTGTCAACAATGCTTGAATGATTATCATCATCAGCCGCACCGTATCAATTACCCGTTTACCAATTGCACGTATTGCGGTCCTCGATTCTCTATTGTTCAGTCTATCCCATACGATCGTCCTTTTACTACGATGAGCGATTTTAAGATGTGTGATATTTGTAAGGATGAATATAAAGATGTGTCAGATAGACGATTTCATGCACAACCCATTGCTTGCAATCATTGTGGGCCTTCATATGTTGCCTATTGTAAAGTAGGCGATGAATTAAACGAGATAACTGATTATCGTTTGATTGTAGATAAGATAGTCGATGTGCTTAACCATGGTGGTATAGTTGCATTAAAAGGAGTAGGTGGTTTTAATTGGTTGGTCGATGCTTCCAATGATTTGGCTGTACGAAGATTGCGTGAGTTGAAACGGCGTTATGCCAAACCATTTGCTATAATGTGCGCTGATGAAGAGTGGATAAAGGATAATATGTATGTTAGCCAAACTGAAAGGAACGAACTTCATTCTTGGCGAAGAGCCATCGTATTGCTAAATGAGAAGACGAAACTATCAGAACAGATTAATGGTAGTTTAGGGACTGTTGGCGTAATGCTTCCTTATTTGCCCATTCATTATGAACTATTCGAGAAAAGTGGATTGAAAGCAATAGTCATTACGAGTGCCAACAAGAGTGGTGAACCAATGCTTCGCGATAATGATGAGGCTAAAGAGTATCTGATAGAACACTCTGATTTATACGTTGAGCACAACCGAACAATATACAATCGAGTAGACGACTCGGTGGTGCGTGTTATTGATGATAAAGCACAAGTCATGCGAAGAGCACGTGGCTATGCACCCGAACCGATTATTAATGTAGACTCAGTGGATGGCGGATTGGCTTTTGGTGCCGAGATGACTGCTGTTCTTGCTTTAGGTATCGGTCATCAGATATTGATGAGTCAGTATATAGGCGATTTATCAGACTATGAAGTTTATGAAGCCTACAAAGATACTCTTCAGCGTTTATCATCTTTATTTAAGTTCACGCCTCGTTATTTAGTTTGCGATAGTCATCCTCAATATTTATCATCCAAACTGGCTATGCAAATGGCCAAGGATAAAGGGCTACCATTGTATCAAGTGCAACATCATCATGCTCATGCCGTATCGGTTATGGTAGAATATGGGTTGACTGAAGAGTGTTTGGCACTATCGATGGATGGAGTAGGGTATGGCACAGATGGACAGAGTTGGGGATGTGAAGTTTTAGCCTGCGACCGTACTCAGTTTGACAGACTGACTCATTTGCCTTATGTGTCGTTGCCGGGAGGCGATAAAGCAGCCAAAGAGTGTTGGCGTATGGCTGCTAGTTATCACTATTCACTTTATGGTTCGTTAGAGTATTTACCGCAACCATTGATAAACGAGATAGGCGAAGAGAAGATAAATCAGTTGGAACGACTTCTTGTTTCTCCGCTCAATAGTCATAACACTTCGTCGGCAGGGCGTTTGTTTGATGCGATTGCTGCATTGTTGGGTATCTGTTATAGTAATACTTATCAAGCAGAAGCTGCCATGAAGTTAGAACAAGCAGCGGCATCTGCACAAAGTGATACCTGTTTATATCCGTTAGATGAAACAAAAGAGTGGGATATGAATTCTCTTTTTGATGGTATAATGAATGATATGAAGCAAGATGAAGATATAAATGTTATAGCTATGCGGTTTCATCGAAGTCTTACTGCTCAGTTGGTATCTGTCTTAGAAAGATATATTAAAAAGACTGGTTTGCAAAAAGTGTTGTTGACAGGAGGTGTATTTCAAAACAGATTGCTCTCTGAGTTGTTGATTAAAGAGATAAAGGCACGCGGATGGATGGTCTATTATCCAACAATAATCCCTTGCAATGATGGGGGAATTGCCGTTGGACAGTTGGGTGTTGTATCGGCATTGTTAAATCAAAAAACATAAGAGTATGCACGAACTATCCATAGCTATGAGTATAGCCGATTTAGCTCTCGATGAGGCTCGCAAAGCAAATGCACTGAAAATAAAAGAGATTGAAATAGAAGTGGGTGAGTGGGCAGGTGTAGATTGTGATTCGTTGATGTTTTCGCTAGATGCTATATTAAAATCTGAACCCTCATTGAAGGAGACAGTAGTAAACTTACATAAGTTGCAACCAATCATGCATTGTGATGGTTGTGGACAAAATTTTAAACCGGATGTTCAGTATATCATGCAATGTCCAAATTGCGACTCCGAGCAGATAACTCTTTTGCAAGGCAGAGAGTTATCACTCAAATCGCTTTTGATAGACGATTAATTAACAACTAATATAACAATTATGTGTACAGACGACAAGCATCACCACCATCATCATGATGAACATGGTGAACATTCTCACAATCGGGTAATCGAGGTTAAGAAAGACATTCTATCGGTCAATCAATCCATGGCCGAACGCAATCGTGGGTACTTTGATGCCAAGAATATATGCGCTATTAATATAGTTAGTTCACCGGGATCGGGCAAGACTACTTTGCTAGAGCAAACTATACAGATGCTCAAAGACAAAGTTTCTATTACGGTTATAGAAGGCGATCAAGAAACCTCGCTCGACGCCAATCGTATTGCTGCAATGGGAATCAGTTCGTTGCAGATTAATACAGAAAACGGTTGCCATCTTGATGCATCTATGGTAAACGATGCCGTGAAGAAAATTGCACCACAAGACAAATCGCTTCTTTTTATTGAGAATGTAGGCAACTTGGTTTGTCCCGCTATGTTCGATTTGGGCGAAGATATCAGAGTGGTGGTAGTTAGCGTAACCGAGGGCGATGATAAACCTTTGAAATATCCATATATGTTTGAAAGTGCCAATGTGTGCATTATCAATAAGATTGATTTAGCTCCTTACTTAAAGAGTAATCCTGAAATGCTGAAGAGTAATGCTTTGAAAGTAAATCATCATCTTACCGTCTTTGAAGTTTCGGCTCAAGAAGGAACAGGCATGGATAAATGGTGCGATTTTCTGTTGAATGAAGTGAAATAGTTATATGGTTTTATGTTATGTTTGGTAGGTTACCTTATCTACCGTGGTGGATAAGGTAACCTAGCTTGGTAGACAAGGTAATCTACCATGCTGGATAAGGTAGTCTACCATTCGTAATACAAAGCATTGATTATTAATCGTCGTAACTCAAGAATTTTATCTATGTTTGCGCTATGGATTTATTGTTTGATAAAATAGCGAAAGAGTATGCGCTTTCTCCAACTCAAATCGAATTACTATTGGCCGAAATGAAGCTTGTTAGTTTTCGCAAAGGAGATTTTGTGGTACAAGAAGGTGAACGCAATGATTCTTTCTATCTTCTTAAGAGTGGGGTATGGCGCAGCTTTAGAATGAATGATGGCGAACAAATGACATTGTGGTTCGCTTCAATGGGCGAGTTTGTTTTTCCTATCTGGGGATATGCCTATGGAGAGCCATCGAAGACTACTATTGAGGTCGAAGCAGACTGCGAGGCATTAATGGTTTCTAAAAAACGCATCAACGAGCTTTGTTCTACATCATTAGAAATGGCAAACATAATACGCACCGTATTTGAGCATCATGCCTTTTGGGCAGAGAATTTTCTTCTCTTCTTTGCCGATCATGTTAGTGCAGAACAACAGTATTTAGCCATCATGCAAAAGAATCCCGAAATATTGCAATTGGTTTCGCTAAAGAAGTTGGCATCTTATCTATTTGTAACTCCACAATCATTGAGTCGTATACGCGCTTCATTAAAAAAGAAATAAGATAAGATTAGAACTACTCTTTTTTAGTTTTCGAAACCAACTATTTGGACATTGCTATAGATTATGAGATGATTGTTTGGTGATATCGTAGTAACAATTTGATTTGTTTTTGCATAAAAGAGTTCTTTTAGAATGTCTATTATAAGCTAAAGTTATTGTTCTTTATGCTATATGCAGATCGATAATATGATACTGCAAAAGCAAAGCGGCTATCTAAACTTATTAAAGTTAGACAGCCGCTTTGCTTTTTTATGTTATTTGCGCTAATGCTTATTTAGCTTTAGTCGTAATTTGAATCTGAATATTGTCTATCTCTTCACCTTCGGGCAATTTCTCTAATATACGCTTTTTAATCAGCGCAGATAGAGTCTTGTCTTCAATGTCAATAAATTCATTGTTTGCAGTTTGAATATGATGGTGCTCATGAGGCGTGATGTCAAAGATTGTTTTTCCTTCTGTATTTACAAATTTATTCAACAATCCCGTTTCGCAAAACGAATCCATAATACGATAAACTGTTGAAATAGTTACATCGGGATGCTCCTCTTTAATTCGAGCAATAATATCATCAATAGGGCAGTGACCAACTTCACGCATAATCTCGTAGATTGCTCTACGTTGTGGAGTTGCTTTTAATCCTGCGGCTTTAATCTTTTCTCTAATTTCCATCTTATCATATAGTTATGATGCAAAGTAAACAATAACAAGTGGCATTTGCAAAATAATTTCGTTTTAATTAACAGCCAGTTTGCCGCTAATTCTGTCCTCAAATGCCGATAAGGCTGCTTTTGCACCTTCGCCCATAGCAATGATAATTTGCTTATAAGGTACAGTACTAACATCGCCAGCTGCATATATGCCATTTGCGCTAGTGCGACATTTTTCATCTATCAATATTTCGCCAATGGCATTGGTGTCAACCAACTCTTTGAATGGGGCACTATTGGCAGTAAGTCCAATCTGTACAAACACAGCCGATAAATCAATAATTCGCTCTTCGTTGGTTCCTCTGTCTTTTACTTTCAGAGAGTGCACTTTGTCACCATTGCCAAGTACTTCGGCTACTTGATGGAAAGTGATGATTTCGATGTTTGATTTCTTGTTGGCTTGCTCCTGAAGAACTTTGTCTGCTTTGAGTGTATCCAAAAATTCAATAACAGTGACTTTCTTGCAGATACCGGCTAAGTCAATTGCTGCTTCGATACCCGAATTTCCGCCTCCTACTACTGCCACTTCTTTATCTTTATAGAATGGTCCATCGCAGTGAGGACAGAATGCTACCCCGCGACCAATATATTCGGTTTCTCCAGTTACATTCAACCTTCTCCATCCGGCACCGGTTGCTATGATTATGGCAGGAGCAGAAAAACGTTCATTAGATTGAAGAGTCAATAGATGACCGTTTGTCGCTTTTTCGATAGCATTAACCTTTCTATTCTCAAAAATAGAGATAGGGTAAGCTTCCATATGTTTGCGCAAATTACCTGCTAACTCATTTCCGGTTGTATAGGTGTTGGATATTAAATTCTCAATGCCAACGGTTTCTTTCACTTGTCCGCCAACGCGATCAGCGATTACTGCAACATTCAATCCTTTTCTAGCAGAGTAAATAGCTGCCGATGCACCCGCTGGTCCTCCACCAACTACTATTACATCATACTCCTTGATGGATGTATCAATTGCAATATCTTCTGCACCAAATTTCGATTCTAATTTTTCTATTAGTATGCCTAATGATGCCTTGCCTACATGTATTAATTCATCATTGCAATAAACCGATGGTACGGCTTGCACGCCCAATCTCTCGGCATCGGCTGTATAAATTGCACCATCAATAATTTCATGCTTTATATCTGGATTGATTAATGAAATTAAATTTAGTGCTTGTACAACCTCAGGACAGTTAGTACATGTTAGTGATATGAATGACTGGATAAGATGTTCGCCTTTTATAGCTTTGATTTTATCTTGTAAAAGCGTGTCTGGAATGTTTTTTCCTTTGCCATCAATATTTAGAATTGAGATGACGAGTGTAGAAAACTCATGTCCGGTAGGTACTGCTTTGAAAGTAAAAGGACTGATTACACTTCTTATATTATCTCTGATATATAGTTTTAAAGAATCGCCAGCTTCTACTTCATAACCTATATGGGTAGAGCAAGCAGCTACATCACTAATAATATCTATTAGTTCTTGTCGAGAAGGATGGCTGGTAGCCACTTCGGCTACCAGCGTATAATCTCCCTCCAATGTAGAAAAAACACTATTTAATTGTTCGCTAATTGCTTTATCTAACATGGTTTTCGGATTTAGATTTATAATTTTAATTAGATAGCACCCACTAGGTCAAGACTTGGTTTCAAAGTCTCTTTTCCTGGTTGCCATTTTGCAGGACAAACTTGATCGCCATGTGCAGCTACAAATTGAAGTGCTTGCAATCTGCGGAATAATTCATCAGCATTACGACCAATATTTCCACTTACTACTTCGTAAGCAACAATCTTGCCTTCTGGGTTAATGATGAATGTTCCTCTTTCAGATAAACCAACTTCCTCAATCATCACATCGAAGCCGCGAGCCAAAACTGCAGTTGGATCTGCTAACATAGGATATTCGATCTTTTTGATTGTTGCAGAAGCATCATGCCATGCTTTGTGCACAAAATGGGTGTCGCAAGAAACTGAATATATTTCGCAACCTGCTGCTTGAAATTCAGGATATTTATTTGCTAAATCTTCTAGTTCAGTAGGACATACAAATGTAAAATCTGCTGGGTAAAAGAAGAATACTGACCACTTGCCTAAAACATCGCTTTTTTCGATTGTTTTGAACTCTCCATTGTGAAATGATTGAACTTTAAAATCTACGATTTCTTTTCCGATTTGTGACATAACGTTTGAATTATTAAATTATACTTATTTGTTTAATACGAACTAATAACAAAACCAATAATAGTTTTGTTGTTGTGTTTGCAAAGTAAATACAATTAATTTGTAAATGCAAATGGTTTGCATTAAAAGATTTTTGTTTTACTTTTATTTGCATGTTAAGTTGTTGATTAATAAGTGGTAAGTATTTTGTTTTAATTGTGTGGTTATTTGAAAATAAAAAGCCCAGCTAACATTATTATATTAGCTGGGCAATAATTAAGTATAATATTTATATCTTACTTATAGCTCTTTTTTGTAAGTAACACCAGTACCTTGCATATGAAGTGTTAGTTCTCCATCTACTTTTTTGATTGTAGCTGTATCTGAAAAAGCAAATGTCTCGCCAGTTCCAATACTTTCACCGTGTAGGATGATTTGATTTGCGTTTTCTGTTAACTCCCAAGATTTAAAAAGAAGTGTTGCCATTCTTATAGATGATGCTTTACCGTTTATGTCTATTTCGACACCCATTACTTCTTTTGGATCAATAGGATCAGGCATAACCCAGCTGCCTACCGCATTTGCATATGTTGCATCACCAATGATTAGGTTTGCTACATTGCTTTCTTTTGTTTTATGGTAAACTACTTCTACCGCATTACCAATTAGTAAATTTGCATTTTGTACGTTTGTAGAGTCATCAATAACAAACCAGATTGTATCTGCAGGGATAATTTGACAAACTTGCAAAGCGTGCATAGATGTTCCTGGACCAACTAATCCGTAAACTGTGTCTTTTTTGCATACGTTTTCTTCTTTAGATGTTTTATTATTTGCACACGCTCCAAATAGAAGTGAACATGCACAAATCATAGTAATAATAAATGAATGTTTCATAAACTATATTTGTTTAAAATTAATAAATATTATACGAATATAATACATAATTAGCTGCCCGTTAGTATATTTCCTCGATAATTATCAATATCTTTTTATTTTTTTCTATTTTTGCGTGATAAATAGGTAATATAAAAACATGGAAACTGAATCCATAAACAATTTGTTAAATTCAATAAATACCCCTGATGACCTGAAGAAAGTTGATGTTGAACAGCTTCCTCAGGTGTGTGATGAGTTACGACAGGCTATTATTAAAGAACTTTCTACTAATCCTGGTCACTTTGCGGCAAGTTTGGGTGTTGTTGAACTGACTGTAGCACTTCATTATGTATTAAATACACCATACGATCGTATTGTCTGGGATGTTGGACATCAAGCATACGGTCATAAAATGCTTACTGGACGTAGAGAATTATTTCACACAAATCGAAAATTTAAAGGCATTCGTCCTTTTCCCTCTCCAGAAGAAAGCGAATATGATAACTTTACTGTTGGTCATGCATCAAATTCTATATCCGCAGCTTTAGGTATGGCTGTTGCATCTCGTGCTAAAGGTGAATTGGATAGACATGTCGTTGCTGTAATTGGTGATGGAGCGATGAGTGGTGGTTTGGCATTCGAAGGATTAAATAATGCCTCTTCTACTCCTAATAATCTTCTTATCATTTTAAATGATAATGATATGGCTATCGATAGAAGTGTTGGAGGTATGAAAAATTATCTTTTAAACTTGACAACTACCAATAGCTATAACCAACTTCGTTTTCGTGCTTCAAGGCTTTTACTTAAAATGGGTGTTTTAAACGAAGAACGCAAAAAGGCTTTGATTCGTTTAGGTAATAGTTTAAAATCGCTTGTTGCTCAACAACAAAATATATTTGAAGGAATGAATATTCGTTACTTTGGTCCGATTGATGGGCACGATGTAAAGAATATAGCTAGGGTGTTGCACGATATTAAAGATATGCAAGGTCCTAAAGTACTTCATTTGCATACCGTAAAAGGCAAAGGTTTTGAACCGGCTGAGAAGCATCCTGGCATTTGGCATGCTCCTGGTTGCTTTAATCCAGAAACTGGCGAAAGAAAGATTAGTAATAATGAAGGGGTTCCTCCTTTATATCAAGATGTTTTTGGACATACGCTTGTTGAACTTGCAGAAAAGAATCCTAAAATAGTTGGTGTGACTCCAGCTATGCCTAGCGGCTGTTCTATGACCTATATGATGAAGGAAATGCCCGATAGAGCTTTCGATGTAGGTATAGCTGAAGGACATGCAGTTACTTTCTCTGGCGGATTGGCTGAAGAAGGAATGATTCCGTTTTGTAATATCTATTCTTCTTTTATGCAACGCGCTTATGATAATGTAATTCATGATGTAGCGATACAAAAACTACCTGTAGTATTCTGTTTAGATCGTTCAGGATTAGTCGGAGAAGATGGACCGACACATCATGGCGCTTTTGATTTAGCATATATGCGTCCTATACCAAATATGACTATTTCTTCGCCTCTCAACGAACATGAATTGAGAAAGCTAATGTATACAGCTCAACTTCCAGGGAATGGTCCTTTTGTAATTAGATATCCTCGAGGAAGAGGTGAACTAGTTGATTGGGAATGTCCTCTTGAAGAAATTCCATTAGGTAAAGGTCGGTGCTTGAAAGAAGGTGTCGATACTGCATTTGTAACGATAGGACCTATCGGTAATATTGCGTCTAAAGCTATATTACGTGCTGAAAAAGAGAATCCTCTTTTGAATATTGCTCATTATGATTTACGCTTCTTGAAACCTCTCGATGAGGAAATGCTACACTCTATAGGACAGAACTTTAAACGTGTTATAACTGTTGAAGATGGTATATTGGCTGGTGGTATGGGTAGCGCTATTCTTGAGTTTATGTCAAAAAATAGATATAATCTGCAAATAGATCGTATTGGTATAGATGATAAATTCGTGGAACATGGTTCTGTTGCTGAATTATATCATCTGTGTGGAATGGATGAAGAAGGTATTTACAATGTTATCAACAATCATAAATAAATGAAGATAATCATCGCTGGTGCCGGTAATGTGGGCACGCATCTTGCTAAATTGCTTTCACGCGAGAAACAAGATATCATATTGATGGATGACGACGAAGAGAAACTCGTTACTCTTAGCAATAATTTTGATTTAATGACTGTTGTGGCTTCACCTTCATCAATTTCTGGATTAAAAGAAGCTGGTGTTAAAGAGGCTGACTTATTTATCGCTGTTACTCCCGATGAAAGTCGTAATATGACTGCATGCATGTTGGCTACCAATTTGGGTGCTAAAAAAACTGTTGCACGTATAGATAACTATGAATATCTTCTACCTAAAAATAAAGAGTTCTTTAAAACACTTGGAGTAGATTCGTTGATCTATCCGGAAATGCTCGCAGCCAAAGAAATTGTATCTTCAATGAAGATGAGCTGGGTGCGTCAATGGTGGGAGTTTTGTGGAGGTGCTTTGATCTTGATAGGTACAAAGATGCGTGAAAAAGCAGAAATTCTTAATATCCCTCTTTCAGAACTTAGTGGAGAGAATAAACCTTATCATGTTGTAGCGATTAAACGTGATACTAAAACGATTATACCACGTGGTGATGACACTATCAAACTTAATGATATTGTTTACTTTACAACAACGCGCAAATACATTCCTCTTATAAGAAAAATCGCAGGTAAAGAAGATTATGCTGATGTTCGTAATGTGGTGATTATGGGCGGAAGCCGTATCGCTGTTCGTACAGCTCAGTATGTGCCAGATTATATGCAAGTGAAAATTATAGAAAATAGTTTGAGCCGTTGCAATCGCTTGACTGAACTTCTTGATGATAAAGTGATGATAATAAATGGTGATGGACGTGATATGGACTTGCTGTTGGAGGAAGGTCTAAGAAGTACTGAAGCATTTGTTGCATTAACAGGCAACTCTGAAACAAATATTTTAGCTTGTCTTGCTGCTAAACGAATGGGTGTTGATAAGACTGTTGCAGAAGTTGAAAATATAGACTACATCAGTATGGCTGAAAGTTTGGATATTGGTACGGTAATCAATAAAAAGATGATTGCTGCAAGTCATATATACCAAATGATGTTGGATGCAGATGTTAGCAATGTGAAATGCTTGACATTTGCTAATGCTGATGTTGCTGAATTTACAGCAAAGCCAGGATCTAAGATAACAAAGCACCTAATTAAAGAATCAGGATTACCTAAAGGTGTTACAATTGGTGGTATGATACGCAACGGTGAAGGCATATTAGTTACTGGTGATACACTGATTCAACCTGGTGACCATATTGTTGTATTCTGTTTAGGAATGATGATTAAGAAAGTAGAGAAATACTTTAATTAAATGATTAATTCAAAAATGATATATCGCATCATTGGGTTTCTATTATTAATAGAAGCTGTAATGTTGTTTTGCTGCTCTGGTGTTTCTCTCTTTTATGAAGGTGATGATCTACTAAGTTTCTTGTATTCATCAGGAATTTGTATTTGTGTTGGCTTGCTTTTACTATTTATAGGTAAGGGCGCAGAAAGATATTTGGGGCGTAGAGATGGATATGTCATTGTAACTGTTGCATGGCTAGCTTTTTCATTGTTTGGAATGCTTCCTTTTTATTTAAGTGGTTATATACCGACTATTACAGATGCCTTCTTTGAAACAATGTCTGGTTTTAGTAGTACAGGTGCCTCTATTTTAGATGATATAGAACGACTGCCTCATGGCTTACTTTTTTGGAGAAGTATGACTCAGTGGATAGGTGGTTTGGGTATTGTCTTTTTCACAATTGCAGTGTTGCCTATATTTGGTGTAAGTGGCATACAGGTATTTGCCGCTGAAGCAAGTGCTATGGCACATGATAAAGTGCATCCTCGAATCGGAATTACTGCAAAGTGGATTTGGGGTGTGTATTCAGGTATGACCGGCGCATTGATAGTATTGTTGTATTTCGGTGGCATGGATATCTTTGACTGTGTATGCCATGCATTTACTACAACAGGTACGGGAGGCTTCTCTACCAAACAAGACAGTATAGCATACTTTAATTCACCCTATATTGAATATGTAATAACTATTTTCATGTTCTTTTCTGGGACCAACTTTACGTTGTTGTTATTGCTATTCACAGGTCGATTTAAAAAGTTTTTCGGCAACATAGAACTTAAATGGTATTTTGTATCAGTCGCATTGATTACTATAGGTATAGCTGTTGGCTTATATGCAACTACTCCTATGGATAGTGAAGAGGCTTTTAGAAAATCTATATTTCAAGTAGTATCTTTGCATACCTCTACAGGATTTGCGACTGCCGATTATATGACATGGGCTTCAGTTTTATGGGGTATATTAGCTGTAGTAATGCTTATGGGAGCTTGTGCTGGTAGTACTACAGGTGGTATAAAATGTATACGCTTACTAATTCTTGCTAAGATATCTCGTAATGAATTCACTCACATTACACATCCAAATGCGGTTCTTCCTGTTCGTGTTAACAAGCAAGTTATTTCACCCTCATTGCGTTCAACAATTCTAGCTTTTACATTTCTATATGCTATAATTATAATATTTAGTACCTTAACCATGATGGGATTGGGAATGGGGATGGTTGAATCTTTAGGTTGTGCTATTTCTAGTTTAGGTAATATGGGCCCTGGTTTAGGTGAATTTGGTCCATCGCATTCATGGAGTGCAGTACCAACATTTGCAAAATGGATATTATCTTTTTTAATGTTATTGGGACGTTTAGAAATCTTTACAGTACTACTTCTTTTTACTTCTAATTTTTGGAAGAAGAATTAACTATTTATCTCATTATAGCAATATAATACTTTAATATTAGCTAGTAGCAGTGTTAAAGTATTATACTCTTATACTATATGATTTAAACTTGGTATTATGTTAAAAGCATGGGTTTGGCAAAAAAAACATTTAAATAATATACTGATAATTAAATAATTAATTATATTTGTGTATTGAACGTGTTGTACTTAAAAGAGCTTTAACTAATACTATTTCCCCTCATATCTATATTATTAGCTCTTCTTTCTAGGGTTTGATTTCAATAAGTTGAAATCTTTAATTCATTTAGTGGTATTATCTTTAATAACCAGTACTATGAATAGGAGAACTGTTTTTATATTTCTTATTTCCTTCATATCAATATTCAGTTTGTATGGATGTCGGAAAGCTGTGTTTAATAATCCCGAATCAATAGCATCTTATGTTGTTGAGTCCCTTTTATCAGGCAATTATGATAATCTAAAAAAATATGCAATAGATGATGTTTCTAGAAACTTAGATAGCGCAACTGCATCTGCTATATTTGAGAAAATAAGCATCTTTAAAAATATGTATATTGAAAACCTATATGTTACTGAGCAGTCGTATGATGGAACAATCAAGAATGTAAATTTTGTTATGCGAAACAACCAAAGGAAATCAATAATTTGTATAACAATGGTAGATGATGATGGGCAGTGGCTCTATTCCAATATACAATGCAAATGATCTTATTCTTTCTCCTTTTAGACCATATATTATCAATAGAATCTAATTTTAGTATTAAGCAATACAATTATTCCACCTAATGAAACGGAATTTATACGCTTTTCTTTATATTTCTTAATAAATTTGCAACAATCAATTAAGTTGCAAGAGATTATGAAAAGTAAATTATTACTATTACTGAGTTTATTTTGTTTGCTTACTGCTTTCCGTAGTGACAAATCTCCAATAACAATCTTTATGATTGGTGATTCTACAATGGCCAATAAGAATATCACTGGCGGAAATCCAGAAAGAGGTTGGGGAATGATGCTGCCAGGCTATTTTGATAAAAATGTGATTGTAGACAATCATGCAGTTAATGGTCGCAGTTCGAAAAGTTTTATCGATGAAGGTAGATGGGATAAGGTTCTTTCAAAGATTAAAAAAGGAGACTATGTATTTATACAGTTTGGGCACAATGATTCTAAAAAAGATAGTTTGCGACATACCACTCCAGGAACAACTTTCGACGACAATCTGCGTAAATTTGTAAACGAAACACGTGATAAAGGCGGTATACCTGTAATCTTCAATTCAATTGTAAGAAGGAATTTCGTTTGTCCTAATGACGATTCTATTAGTAAAGATACCCGTTATGATGCTGGCTCAATAGCTCAGCCTGAAGAAGGAAATATCTTGTTTGATACTCATGGTGATTATTTATTATCTCCTTACAATGTGGCTCAAGAGATGAATGTTCCATTCATTAATATGAATCGTATCACTCATGATTTAGTTGAGAACCTTGGTCCCGTAGAATCTAAAAAGTTATTTATGTGGGTAGCACCCAATGAAGTTTCTGCCTTTCCTAAAGGACGTGAAGATAATACTCATCTAAATATTTATGGAGGAAGAGTTATTGCTCGTTTAGCTGTTGATGAAATATCAAAGATAATTCCAGAATTAGCACCTTATGTTCAGTATTATGACTATGTGGTAGCACAAGATGGAAGTGGTGACTTCTTTACAATACAAGATGCTATTGATGCGGTGCCTGATTTCAGAAAGAATATTCGTACTACTATTCTAGTGCGTAAAGGCGAATACAAAGAGAAGGTTGTAATTCCCGAAAGTAAAATTAATATCTCCCTAATAGGCGAAGATGGTGCGACATTGACTTACGATGATTATGCAAATAAACAAAATGTTTTCGGAGAAAATAAAGGTACTTCAGGTTCTTCTTCATGCTATATCTACGCGCCCGATTTTTATGCTGAGAACATTACGTTTAAAAACTCTTCGGGTCCGGTAGGACAAGCAGTTGCTTGTTTTGTGTCAGGCGATAGAGCTTTCTTTAAAAATTGTCGTTTCTTAGGCTATCAAGATACTCTTTATACATATGGAGCAAACAGTCGTCAATACTACGAAGATTGTTATATTGAGGGAACTGTCGACTTTATCTTTGGTTGGTCTACTGTACTTTTCAATCGTTGTCATATTAATAGTATTGGAAACGGTTATGTAACAGCTCCTTCAACCGATGCTGGAAAAGAGTATGGATATGTATTTTATGATTGTAAATTGACAGCAAACGATGGGGTAGATAAAGTTTATTTATCTCGACCATGGAGACCCAATGCTCAAGCTGTATTTATAAATACTGAGATGGGCGGTCATATAGTACCTGAAGGATGGCATAACTGGAATAAGAAAGATGCAGAGAAAACAGTCGTTTATGCCGAATACGGCAGTACAGGCGAAGGTGCAAATACCAGCAAGCGTGCAAAATTCTCTCATCAACTTAAAAACTTAAAGAGATATCAAATTACCGATATTCTGAAAGGAAACGACAATTGGAATCCGACTGTTGATGGTAATGTTTTATTAAATAAATCAAGATAATTATACTATTATGCATTCAATACGTTTTATTGCTTTATTGATCCTCTTTTTGTCCTGTCAGATGCTTTGTGCACAACAGCAAAGCAATAAAACGTATGAATTTGAAAAAGATTATCCCACTTTTCTAGACCAGATAAAAGCTGAATTAAATTATCCGTTAGCTTGGGGTAATAGTTCAGAAACAGATTTTGGTAAGTGGAAAAATCAAACTCGCCAAGTAGTGTTTGATGCGATGTTAACACCACCAGCTAAATCCGACGAATATGATTTAGAAGTTGTGGCTACACAACAAAGAGAAGGTTATCAAGCTCGAAAAATACTATTCAACTTAACCGATTACTCACGCGTTCCTGCTTATTTACTTGTTCCTGAAGGCGAAGGCCCTTTTCCGGCAATAGTTATGTTGCACGATCATGGTGCACATTTTACAATCGGCAAAGAAAAAGTTATTCGTCCTTTTGATGTTGACTCTATTATTAATAATGATTCTAAAGGATGGGTTGAAAAGTGTTATGACAATCAATATCCAGGAGATTATTTAGCTTCACAAGGATATATCGTTTTAGCTTTTGATGCTTTATTTTGGGGAGAACGTGGTCGCAAGGAAGGTGCTCGTTATGAAAGTCAACAAGCCGTATCTTGTGTATTTGAAATGTTAGGTCGTAGTTGGAGTGGTTTTATGACTTACGAAGATATTTATGCAACAGATTTCTTGGCAACATTGCCCGAAGTCGATTCAGATAATATAGGTTGCATGGGTTTTTCTATGGGTGCTTATCGTTCATGGATGTTAGCTGCATTATCTGATAAAATAAAAGCGGGCGCTTCAGTATGTTGGATGACGACCACCGAACATCAACTTTCTTCACAAAGTGGTCGTGCAAAAGGCGATTCAAATTATGCAAATGTATTACCAGGATTACGTCAATATTTAGATTATCCTCATATTGCTTCACTTGCTAGTCCAAAGCCTATGTTATTTTTCAATGGTATTACTGATAAGCTTTTCCCTATTGAAGCAGTGAATGAAGCATACCATACCATGCGTTCTGTATGGGAAAGCCAATCTTCATCAGACCAGTTAGTTACCAAATTATGGGAAGCACCACACATTTGCAATAAAAGTATGCAAGAAGAAATTATCCAATTCTTTAGAGATGCATTAAAATAAATCTCTAATCTTATTCTTCCTTATTGTATATCATATATTTATACAATAAGATTGGTTATTCATTATCATTTTTATTCTTCTTTTTGTTAGTCAATATTGTTGACAAAAACAATCCTTTTATTAGTTTCATCTTACTTAAAACATTACTAAAAGGCTCTTAAGTACTTGTAAAATAAGGCCAAACATATAGATGTCAAACGTTAAATTAGTATCTTTGCCTCATGAAATTTCACAATGTCATGAAAAAGGTCTTATATCTAATTATATTTTTAAATACATTTATAGGTTTAAAAGCCCATCAGGGTAGCTTTTTTACTCATTATTCATCTGAAGATGGTCTTTCACAAAACACTGTGATGAGCATGTTGCAAGATCATAAAGGCAATTTATGGTTCTCTACTTGGGATGGCATAAATCGTTTTAATGGATATGCGTTTAAAGCTTATAAAGCTGGACAAGGTAATGTTGTTAACTTGACCAACAACCGCGTTGATAGAATGGATGAAGATATCTATGGCTTTTTATGGCTTTTAACATACGATAATCGTGTTCACCGCTTTGATCCTCATGCTGAAACATTCATACAAGTACCGGCTATCGATAATCCCGGTTCAAACTATAATATTCGATTAATAGAGACGCTTGCAAATGGCACAGTTTGGTTATTAACCGAGAATGACGGTGCTATTCGTGTTCTTACTTCTGAAAAAAATACCAATGATATAGATACCAAACATTATTCAGTGAAGACAGGTTTATTTCCTGCAACAAAAGTATATCAAGTGCATCTTGATAATGCAGGCAATGAATGGATGTTAACAGATAATGGTTTAGGTAGAATACCTGCTGGAAATAACTCTATCGTTTCTTATTTTGTTGAAACCAAAGAGAGATACTCTGATCCCAAACAAGCTTTTTATTCTATATATGAAGGGCCCAAAGAAATTTGGTTTGGCTCAGATAGAGGTCGTATTTGGAAATACCTAAAATCGGCTGATAGATTTGAGCTGTTAGAACTTCCTACAAAAGGAAGAATAAACTCTATTAATCCGATCAACGAAAATGAAATTGTCATTGCAACAGACATTGATGGTTTTTATACATATAGTTTAGCGGACAATAATTATACACATTACTCATCATATGTATATAATAATCTTCCTTCTGAACCTATACTATCAACTTATGTAGATAACTATGGTGAAGTTTGGTTTGAACAAGAAATTCCCGGAACTGTAGCGCACTTTAATCCATTTACTAAAACCATCAAAAAAGAACAATTGAAGGTTGAACCGACAGCAGCCGATCGTTCTCGTCCATCTTTTCATATTCATGAAGATATAAACAATAAACTTTGGGTACATCCTTATGCCGGAGGGTTTTCTTTGTATGATAGAGAAAACGAAAAGTTGGTTCCGTTCTATAATGATTTAGGTAGCCCTAATTGGAAGTTTTCCAATAAAATACACTCTAGTTTTTCCGATAAACAAGGCAATCTATGGATTAGTACTCACTCTAAAGGATTAGAGAAAGTTACTTTCCGTAAGGTTCAGTTTAATATGTTTACTCCCGAAGAACATGATTATGAATCATTGGCTAACGAAGTTCGATCTATAATCGAAGACAAGAACAAAAATATCTGGGTTGGATTTAAAGATGGCAGATTAAGAGTTTATGATGCTAATCATAAATATTTAGGCGTACTGAATACACAGGGGCAAGTTTCTCATTCGGGAACTCCTATGAAAGGAACTGTTTATGCCTTAACTCAAGATAGCAAAGATAATATCTGGATAGCAACAAAAGGCGACGGTATCGTTTGTGCACAACCTCTTGATGATAACGGATTAAACTATAAATTGACTAGATATCGTTACAATAAGAATGATATGTATAGTTTAAGTAGTGACAATGTTTATTCGATATACGAAGATCATAATGGTCGTATCTGGATTGCTACTTTTGCAAATGGCATTAATTATGTCTCAAAAGATGCAGATGGACAAACTATCTTTGTTAATCACAGAAATAACTTAAAAGGCTACCCAATAGACCAATGCTATAAAACTCGTTATATCACTTCTGATAATAACGGTAGTTTGTGGGTAGGCACAACAGCTGGTGCAGTAGCGTTTGACGAAAACTTCTCTACTCCCGAATCTATCGACTTTAAACTATATCAACGTGTTGCCGATGATGTAAATAGTTTGAGTAATAATGATGTGCATTGGATTATTCCAACAAAAAGAAATGAATTATACTTTGCTACTTTTGGTGGTGGATTAAATAAGCTTGTTTCAATAGATGCTTATGGAAAAGCTATTTTCAAATCATATACTGTAGAAGATGGTTTACCTTCAGATATACTCCTATCTATTCGCGAAGATGAAAAAAATAATCTTTGGATTAGTACCGAGAATGGTATCAGTAAGTTTGTACCCGAGATTGATCGTTTTGAAAATTATGATGATCGAAGCATAACTTTCAGAGTACGTTTTAGTGAGGCTGCTTCGGCAGTAACCTCCAATGGTGAGATGTTATTTGGAGCAAGTAATGGTATTTTCTCTTTCTATCCTGATTCAGTTAGCAAGAGTCGATTCGTTCCACCAATTGTACTTTCTAAATTAACCATTGCCAATCAAGAAATAGTTCCTGGAGAAAACTCCATATTGAAAGTGGGTTTAGACGATACAGAAAAGCTAACCCTATCTCATAAGCAAAATATTATTGGTATTAATTATGCTGCTCTCGATTATACTAATCCACAAAACGTACAATACGCTTACATTTTAGATGGATTTGAAAACGAGTGGACATTGGCCGATAAACAGCGTACGGCAATTTATACGAACCTTCCAAAAGGTGATTATACATTTAAAGTTCGCTCTACTAATAGCGATGGAGTGTGGGTAGACAATACACGTTTTCTTAATATCACGGTATTACCTTCGTTTTGGGAAACTCCTTTTGCATACATACTTTATGTGCTGTTTGTATTAGCCATTATATTCTTGGCCGTTTACTTTCTATTTATGATTTATAGATTGAAGCACGAAGTGTCTGTAGAGCAACAAGTGTCCGATATTAAACTTCGTTTCTTTACCAATATATCTCACGAATTGCGTACTCCTTTGACTCTTATTTCGGGGCCTGTAGAGCACGTTTTAAATCATACTGATTTGCCTGCAGATGCTAGAGAACAACTTGTTGTAGTAGAGCGTAACACTAATCGTATGCTACGTTTAGTAAATCAGATTCTTGATTTCCGTAAGATACAGAATAAGAAGATGAAGATGCAAGTTGAGCAAATTAGCTTAATTGATTTTATTCGTAAGGTGATGGGTAACTTTGAGTCTATAGCCGAAGAGCATGATATTGACTTTTTGCTAGAGACAGAGAAAGAAGAGCTTTACTTGTGGGCCGATTCTGATAAATTAGAAAAGATAATATTCAATCTTCTTTCTAATGCATTTAAGTATACCCCAAATGGAAAATCAATTCGTATCCTAGTTCGCGAAGATGAAAAAACAATAAGTATTGCTGTACAAGATCAAGGCATTGGTATTGCCGAGAATCGTAGAAAATCGTTGTTTGTTCGTTTCGAAAATATGGTCGATAAAAACTTGTTTAATTATTCACAAGCAAGTACAGGTATTGGTCTCTCATTGGTAAAAGAGTTAGTTGAAATGCATCATGCCACTATCAATGTTGATAGTAAATTAGGAGAGGGTAGTAATTTTGAAATAGACTTCTTAAAAGGAAAAGAACACTATAGTGATTCGGTTGAGTTTATATTGGATGATGCTACAACATTGCCCAATAGTATATCGCCAATTGCCGACGTAGTACCCGAAGATTTAGATATTTCATCTATAAATAGCACTTTACCAGAGGGCGCAAGCAAGCAGGTTATGCTTCTAGTTGAAGATAACCAAGAGTTGCGTTCGTTTTTACGAACTGTATTTAGTTCGGTTTATCGCGTTATTGAGGCAAAAGATGGTATGGAAGGTTGGAGCAAAGCATTAAAGTTTGTACCCGACATTATTATCAGCGATGTGATGATGCCCGAAAAAGATGGTATCGAACTCGTTAAAGAATTGCGTGCAGATATGACAACCAGTCATATACCTATTGTACTCCTAACAGCCAAAACATCTATCGAAACTAAAATCGAAGGTTTAGAGTATGGTGCTGATGATTATATAACAAAACCATTTAGTGCTACCTATCTTAAAGCCCGTGTAGAGAACTTGCTCGAACAACGTATGAAGTTGCAGAATCTCTTCCGTGATAATCTCCTTACTAATGGATTATCACCTCTAAAAGAAGAGACTCAAGATGCTGAAGAGAAAGAGAAGTTGCCAGAGATGTCTCCTAATGATCGTCGCTTTATGGATAAACTGCTCGAGCTAATGGAAAAGAACTTAGACAATGGCGATTTGGTAGTCGATGACTTGGTGCGCGAAGTGGCTGTTAGCCGTTCGGTCTTCTTCAAGAAATTGAAAACGATAACCGGTCTAGCACCTATTGAGTTTATTAAAGAGATGCGTATTAATAAAGCTGTTCAACTTATTGAGACAGGTGAATATAATATGACTCAAATATCATATATGGTTGGTATTAATGACCCACGTTACTTTAGTAAATGCTTTAAGGCTAAAATGGGAATGACACCGACTGAATATAGAGATAATATAGGTAAGCGTTAATATAAATTATATATGAGAAGTTTTGCTTCAGACAATAATTCAGGCGTTCATTCATTGGTGATGGATGCTATACAAGCAGCAAATAATAATCATGCTTTGGGTTACGGCGATGATCGCTGGACACAAGAAGCAACAGAATATATAAAAGGCGCTTTCGGAAACGAATGCGAACCGTTGTTTGTTTTTAATGGAACAGGAAGTAATGTCATTGCTTTGCAACTTATTACTCGTCCTTTCAATTCTATATTGTGTGCCGAAACAGCACATATTTATGTAGACGAATGTGGCTCTCCTGTAAAAATGACCGGTGCACAAATTCGTCCTATACAAACTGTAGATGGTAAGTTGACTCCCGAACTGATTAAACCTTATTTGCATGGTTTTGGCGATCAACATCATTCGCAGCCAGGTGCAATCTATCTTTCGCAATGCACCGAAATGGGAACTATTTATACCCGAGACGAATTGAAAGCGATTACACAATTGGCACATTCATATGGAATGTATGTGCATATGGATGGTGCTCGTATTGCAAATGCCTGTGCCACACTTTCATTGTCTTTGAAAGAGATGACTGTAGATTGCGGCATTGATGTATTGAGTTTTGGAGGAACCAAAAATGGGCTTATGATTGGCGAAAGTGTTATTACTCTAAACCCGGCTTTGTCTCAAAATGCTAAGTTTATTCGTAAGCAGTCTGCTCAATTGGCATCCAAAATGAGATATCTATCTTGTCAGTTTACGGCATATCTTACAAATCAACTTTGGTTGCAAAACGCTACTCATGCCAATGAGATGGCTCAACGATTATATAACGGATTGAAAGAGTTTCCTTTTGTCAAGTTTACACAAAAAGTAGAGAGTAATCAGCTGTTCTTAACTATGCCTCGTACAATTATCGATGCAATGTTGCAGCACTATTTCTTCTATTTTTGGAATGAGGAGGCTAATGAAGTTAGATTGGTGACCTCTTTTGATACAACGGTCGAAGATGTTGATGCTTTTATTCGTTTATTAAAGAGCGAGAGCAATAATTTGTCTTAAACCTGTTTGCTATTTCAATACAAATGTTCATATTTGTCGCTAAAGAATATTTAGCGACTTTTTTTTTGAACGATGCAGTCGCTTTAATCATCTTCTAATGAAAATTAAAATGAAAAGATCTATCATCATATTATTCGCTTTATTTGCAATATCAACTAGTTTTAAAGCCTTCTCACAACAATTGGCAAAAGAGTTGTTTGTGAGTATGCCCGATTCATTATTGCCAACACTGACCGCCGTAAATCGTGCTGATTGTATTGATTTCCTTGAAAGTAATATGAAAGCTCGTGTTGAAAATCGATTTGGTAAAACATCCGAAATGGTTGCTCTAGGTGATGATTATATTAAAATGGAGATGAGTCCCAATAGCACATGGCAAATGAAGTTATTGCCAATCAACGATTCGACTCAAGTGATTAGTAGCATTACTACAGTTTGTGCTCCTATATGCGATAGTAATATTAAGTTCTATGATACAAAATGGAATGAATTACCGACAAAAAACTATATACCGGTAAAACCTACTATTGCCGACTTTGTTAATTTGCCCGATTCTGCCGCTACAGAAGAAATGAGAAATGATATGATGGCTATCGATGTATTGTTAACTGAAGCACAATTTAATAAAGAGGATAATAATTTAGTTTTCAATTTTACGACTCCTCAATATATAGAAAAAGAAAAGGCAGAGAAACTAAAAACAGTTCTCCGCCCATCTATTATTTATTCTTGGAATAATAATCAATTACTTCCCTTGCAAGCAAGTGTCGATGAATGATTTCATCTCTTCAGTATGTTCTTCTACGCTTTGCAATAATTTAAACTGAGCCTTTGTACGTACCAAATTGTGCTCAGGATATTTAATCTTATAATAAGTATCACCATTGATGTAATCTGCCAAGAATCTCACACATTGCATGTATGGGAATAGGGCCGCTGCGTATGATAAATTCTCTATTTCGATAGGAGTTAAGAATGTAGCGCCTTCTAAATAGCCTTTTGTAAAGGCTTTAAATATTTCCATGTTAAAAGATACGCGATCTAAATCTTTGTCGTCCTCATCGCCTGTATTGGCTCCTGTACGAAGAAAATCACCATAGTCAGAGAAGATATAACTTGGCATAACTGTATCTAGATCGATTACGCACAATACTTTTCCTTCTTCGTCGAACATCATATTGTTTACTTTCGTATCGCAATGGCATACTCTTTTAGGAAGTTTTCCTTCGCGGAATAAACGTTCTGCTTTGCACATCTCGTCTGCACGCTTCTCTATTTCATCAATATAGTATTTTACTTCATCCAATCGTCCTGCTGCATTGGCTGCAACAGCATCACGCAGTTGTTTCAATCTAAACTCCATGTTATGAAAGTCAGGAATCGTTTCGCCTAATGTTTCAGGTATATCAGCAAGTTTCGATTGAAAATCGCCAAAAGCTTTACCTGCATAATATGAATATTCGGGGGTTACTGCTTCGTATGTTTTAGCGCGTGGAATAAAAGTCATCATGCGCCAATAGTTATTGCCATCAAACCAATATGTTTTGCCATCGTTGCCTTCAATGAAATGCAATACTTTGCGATCAATATCATTTTCGCCTTGTTCTACGAGCTTTTTACGTATTTGTCTAGTTACAGCATCAATATTATTTTGAAGCATTTCTACGTCTTGAAAAATAGCGTGATTAATTCTTTGTAGAACATAGTCGGGCGTTGTAGTTTCGGTAGTAGTTACTTTGTACGTGTCATTGATTAATCCGGCGCCTAGAGGAGTGATTTCTTGTACGGTGCCTTCTGTTTTGAACTGAGAAACAATGTTCGATAAGTTTTTCATGTAAGTGTTATATTAGAGTTTATTAAATAGTAGATTAATACCGGGGTACAAAAATAAAATTTTTTCTAATATATTCGGCATAAAAAAAAGAGAAACTGAATATTCAGTTTCTCTTTTCTTGAGAGCGGAAGACGGGGCTCAAACCCGCGACCCTCAGCTTGGAAGGCTAATGCTCTATCAACTGAGCTACTTCCGCAAATTTTGTGGGCAAAGATGGATTCGAACCACCGAAGTCGAAAGACAACTGAGTTACAGTCAGTCCCATTTGGCCACTCTGGTATTTGCCCTTTTTGCTTTTGAGATAGTTTGTTTCTCAATTGCGATGCAAAGGTACGATTATTTATTTAAACTCCAAATAAAATCGATCATTTTTATTGCAGTAATTGCACATTCATCCCCTTTGTTACCGAGCTTTCCGCCGCATCTGTCCTCTGCTTGCTCCATTGTATTGGTAGTAATTAATCCGTAAATAACTGGTACATCGCCAATTGCGTTTAAATGTGCTACGCCTTGAGTAGTTCCCATGCAAACATAATCAAAATGTGGTGTATCTCCTTTTACTACGCAACCAATTATAATAATTGCATCAACATCGCAACTTTCTATCATTTGATTAGCGCCAAAAACTAATTCGAAACTTCCGGGAACAGTTTTCACGAGAATATTTTCTTGTTTAGCACCATGTTTTTCTAAAGTAGTTACGGCTCCTTCTAAAAGTTTTCCAGTGATGTTGCTGTTCCATTCAGATACAACGATACCAAATTTCATTTCTTCTGCGTTAGGTACAGAATTAAAATCATAGTCCGATAAATTGTGATAAGCTGTTGCCATATATTTTATATATTAAATTATTTGTTTGCCAAATAAACTCCGTTTGGCTCGGTTTTGTTTAGATTAAAAAAGCCAATTATGAATAATTGGCGTGATAACTGTTAACAGTTATCGTGTTGGTTGTATAGGTTTAGCTCGATAATAGTTAACAGTTATCAACTCATTATTGAGATACCTTCTCATAAATAAAGCGAGTGAAAGACGCTGCCTATTAAAGAACAGTGTTTTTCACTCGCTTTATTATTATTCCACTTACAGCAATTATTTGCTCAACAAGTTAGCTTGCTCGATATATTTATCGATGCTCATAGCTTGGTAAGATTGGAAGAATTTATTTTTAATTTGGTTGTAAGCTTTGATTGCATCAGCATATTTACCTTGGCTAACGAAGATCTCGCCTGCTTGTTGCAAGAAGATAGGGCTGATAGTATTGCTATTAGCTTTTTCGGCAGCTTTCAATAGGTTTGCAGTAGCTTTGTCTAATTGACCAAGTTGCGCATAGCAGTTACCTGCTGCACCCATTACTGCAGCGCTTACCATTTGGTCTTTGCCACTGAAATCGTTTAAGTAAGTAAGAGCTTTTTCGTATTGACCTAGTTTAGCGTAAGAAAGTCCTGTATATGCTTTAGCTAAATTGGCAGCTTTAGTACCGCTGTATTGATCTGCTACTTGTAGTAAACCGATAAAACCAATGCTGTCGCCGTTGATAGCTTGTTCGAACGATTCTTGAGCAAACAAATCTTGTCCTCTGAAAAGAGCAGCTTGTGCTTTTTGTTCACGTGGATCAGCATAAAGGTGTTTGTGCATAATGATACCACCAATGATAACAACAATAGCTACAATACCGATAATAATACTTTTTTTGTTTTTGATAAGGAACGCTTCTGAATGACTTACAGCCTCTTCAACATTTGCATGTCCGTTGTTGTGTTTTTGTTCTGCCATTTTTTATATAATTTTTTTGTTATAATTCGTAATTAGATGTTTTGAATGGCAAAAATAATTCTTTTATGATGATTCATGAAATTTCAAACTATGTTTTTTTCTTATTTCTAGCCTCTAAACACCGAAATCTTTCTAATTTTGCATATAAATAAAGGTGTACACATGAAATTGAATCATATATCCATATTGAATTATAAGAATATCAGTCAAGCTGATTTGCATTTCTCCGAAAAATTAAACTGTTTTTTCGGACTGAATGGAATGGGCAAAACGAATTTGCTTGATGCTATTTACTTTTTGTCGTTCTGTAAAAGTTCTCTCAATCCTATTGATTCACAGAACATGATGCATGATCAAGACTTTTTCATGATTCAAGGATTTTATGAACAACTCGATGGTACTGCCGAAGAGATTTATTGCGGCATGAAGCGCCGAAGCAAGAAACAATTCAAGCGTAATAAAAAGGAATATTCTCGTCTATCAGATCATATCGGTTTTATTCCATTGGTTATGGTATCACCTGCCGACTCTGATTTAATCTCTGGTGGAAGCGAAGAACGTCGTAAATTTATGGATGTTGTGATATCGCAATATGATAAAGAGTATCTCAATACTTTGATAAAGTACAATAAAGCTCTGGCTCAAAGAAATACGTTGTTAAAAAACACAGAGGTAGTCGACGAAGAACTGTTTTCTATTTGGGAAGATATGTTGGCTCAAACTGGTGCGATTATTTACGAGAAACGGGCTAATTTTATTAATGAATTTGTTCCAATATTTCAATCTATCTATTCGTATATATCTCAAAATCAAGAAGAGGTCGAATTGATTTATAATTCGCATGCTGCCGAAGGTAACTTAATGGAAACGATTCAGGCTAGTCGCCAACGCGACCTAATCATGGGCTATTCGTTGAAGGGAATACATAAGGATGAATTGAGTATGCATTTAGGTGGTTTTCCTATCAAGCGCGAAGGGTCACAAGGACAAAATAAGACATATTTGATTGCTCTTAAATTGGCTCAATTTGATTTTCTGAAACGTACAGGTTCTTCAGTGCCATTGTTGTTACTCGATGATATATTTGATAAATTGGATGCATCGCGCGTAGAGCAAATTGTAAAGCTTGTTGCTGGTGAGAATTTCGGACAGATTTTTATTACTGATACTAATCGCGAACATCTTGATCAGATATTATATAAGGTGGGAAGCGACTACAAGATGTTTGAAGTTGTGCAAGGTGTTATTACTGATATGAATAATGATAAAGAGTCATGAAAAGAAAAAATGCTGAACCTATCGGAAAAATACTCCAACGTTTCTTACGACAAGAGAGTTTGGAGTCGCCTTTGAACGAACAACGTTTAATTAGTGCTTGGCCCGAAGTGTTGGGACCGGCAATGGCTGCTTATACAAGCGAATTATATATTAAAAACCAAATACTTTATGTTCATTTGACTTCGGCCGCATTGCGTCAAGAGTTGATGATGGGTAGAGATTTGTTGGTGCGATCTTTAAATAAGAAGGTTGGCGCTACTGTAATTACTAATATCATCTTTAGATAAAGAAGTTGTGATTTGTTCTTCTAGGAATAAATCACTTGATTCATTTTAATATCAAACGGCTCTACCGGAATATCGTCTATTATTTGTAATGGGTAACAAATTCCTATTTTATATGCATCGATTTTTGGTAGTAGTCTATCATAATAACCTTTCCCTCTTCCTAATCGATTGCCTTTCAAATCGAACCCTACACCTGGTATAATGGCTAAGTCTATTGCTGAATAGTTATCAAAAACTTCTCCTATCGGTTCTTTTATATTATATCTTCCAACAGCTAAGTCTTGCTTGCCGGTATAATATCTGAGTTCTAAGTCATCGCCAACAACAACCGGTAGAATAATTGTTTTGGTATCTTTCCATTTCTCGATGAATTGATGGGTAAAGACTTCGTCGGGCAACGAATAATAGAGTAGTATTATACTTGCCTCTTTAAAAACAGCAAGTGTTTCTAAAGAGGCAAGTATATTATGAGATAGTTCTTTAAGCGTAGATTCGCTCTGTTGAACTTTGAGATTTGCAATCTGCTTTCGCAATAGTTTTTTCCTTTGCATCATCATTGTTATCTGTCGCAGGGTTTTCTATTATTTCGGGAGCCTTAGGAAAAGCTTCTCCTTTTTTTAATACATCAATTGCTTGTTGTACTGTTTTGTCTGAATCGTTGATGTATTTAATATAAGCTTCTCTACCAAGCATATTGTATATGATATTGCCGTATAGATTTCTTTCGAGAAGCTTTTGCGATTTCTGAATCAATATATTACGTCTTTTAACTCCTTTGCTATCTGCATAGCGGATGAACTGTTCTAGCACACCTGTTTGACGAAGATATTTTAATAATGACTCTTCAGTATCGTATTTATTAAGTTTTTCACGATTCTTGTCTGTATATTGAAATGCAAACTGAACAGTTAACCCTTTAGTGAAGACTTCTGTCGAATATGATGTTAGACCAGTTGTATCTTGCGGTACAAATATGTCGGGCATTATACCACCACCTCCATAAACAGGTCTACCATTACCTGTTGAGTATCTTTGCGATTCATCCATTTTGATACTGTCTTTGTAGAAGAATTCGCCATGCGCATAACGGTTGTAAAGATCCATTTCATAGTTTTGATCTTTACCATTCTCGTAAGGGCGCTGAATGCATCGTCCTGATGGAGTGTAATATCTAGCTATGGTCAAACGAATGGCCGAACCATCATTGAAGTTGATAGGTTGTTGAACCAATCCTTTACCAAAAGAACGGCGACCAACTATTGTACCACGGTCATTATCTTGAATTGCTCCTGCAAAAATCTCACTTGCCGAGGCAGAACCTTCGTCAATCAATACCACAATCGGTAAATCTTGACAACTACCGGTGCCATTAGCAAAGTATTCGTCTAGGCGTTTGTACTTTCTACCTTGGGCGTAAACTATCAACTTGCCTTGTGGTAAAAACTCATTTACCATCCAAGTGGCTGCTTCCATGTATCCACCAGTGTTGCCTCTCAAGTCGATGATTAATCCTTTACTTCCTTTATGTTTTAATTGAGCTAAAGCATTCAATAATTCGATATGTGTGCTACGGCCAAACTTGGTGATTTGAATATATCCATATTCATCATCAATCATGTATGCTGCATCGATTGTATTTTGTGGAATATCGCCCCTTATAATGTCAAAAGTAAGGATGTCTTTTTCGGATGGTCTTTTAACACCAATCTTTACTTGACTTCCTTTAGGACCTTTCAGGGTTTTCATCGCTTTTTCGTTTGTAACCTCTTTGCCAACAAACAATGAGTCATCGACGCTCACAATTCTATCTCCTGCCATCATTCCAACTTTTTCAGATGGTCCACCTTGGATTACAGAATTTACATGTATGGTATCATTTTGTATCGTAAATTGAATACCAATACCACTGAAACTACTTTCTAGTTCAGAAACAACATCTTCTAAATCTTTGGCTGGGATGTAAGTAGAGTGGGGGTCTAACTCTCCTAGTATTTGAGGCATTGCTTTCTCAACCAAATCAACCATATTGACAGTATCGACATATTGATCGTCAATTACTCTTAATAAAGCGTTTAGTTTATTGGATGATCCATTTATGATGCCGAGTCTATTACTGGAGTAATGTTTCGTGTAAAAAGTTCCAATAACAATACCTATCACAACACTTAATGCTATAATTAAAGGTATAAAGCGTGAAGAGCCTTTTTTACTCATATTATTATTATTAGGTTCTTAAATCTATTGTTTACTATTCAGTCTCTTGTGGATCGATATAAACCACCTCGATACCGGCTCTTTTCAATAATTCTATTCCGTCTTCTAAACGATAATGTTCTGAATAAACTACTCGCTTAATGCCCGCTTGAATAATTAATTTGGCGCACTCAATGCAAGGAGATGCTGTGACATACATAGTTGCTTTGTAGCTGCTATTATTGGAACAAGCAATTTTTGTTATAGCGTTTGCTTCTGCATGAAGCACATATGGTTTCGTTAAGTTATTCTCGTCTTCGCAGATATTTTCAAAACCAGATGGCGTACCATTGTAACCATCTGATATTATCATCTTATCTTTAACAATAAGGGCTCCGACTTTGCGTCTAACACAGTATGAATTCTCAGCCCATACAAGTGCCATACGAATATAACGTCTGTCTAATTCTAATTGTTTATCCATACTAACTTAGTCTATTTTACGGATTATTGGGAGCGAAAACTAAACAAAGTGTTTCGGCGTTATATTCAAAATATAAGAATAAGTTACTCGTATCGCCGGAATATGAAGTTGCTGTTTTTAGACCTTCAATAATATATTTTCCTAAGGTATCTTTAGAGTCTATTACAGAACTTTTTTGAACATTTGCCGAGAAGACATTGCTCTTCCCGTTAGCCATCCATGTTCCAGAAGATGTTACTGACCCTGAACCAATGAAACTTCCATAAATAGCACCATCTTCTTCGTTGCCGGTAAACTCGATAGTGAATTTGCGACTACCATTTATAGGATCGTAAGATTCATAAACCTTATCGTCAACACCTGGAAAACGAAACCAACCATGTTCATTCTTTTTGGTAATGTAGGTAAGTCTCCATGTTCTACCGGTAAATATCTTTTGAACATCATCTGTATCATTACAACTTCCTAATATGAAAGGAATGATGAGTAGTATCAACCAAGTGAATTTTTGTTTCATAATCAGTAATCTTTCTTTAATCATTTATTAACTTCAATGCCGTTTCTTTTAAGTAAGGCATCTATGGTTGGCTCTTGACCTCTGAATCGTTTATATATAACCATTGGGTGTTCTGTTCCACCAGTAGAAAGTATGTTATCTCTAAATGATTTAGCAACCTCTTGGTCGAATAGTCCTTTTTCTTTAAATAGTGAGAATGCATCTGCATCTAATACTTCGGCCCACTTATAGCTATAGTAACCTGCAGAATAACCTCCCGCAAAGATGTGTGAGAATTGTGTACTCATACATGTATTGTCAACTACAGGTAATATTTGAGCTTTGCTCCATGCTTCTCTTTCGAACTCTTTTACATCACCATCAAATGGAGTATTGCGAGTAAACCATCCCATATCTAATAATCCGAAACTAACTTGACGTATACATGCATAGGCTGCATTGAAGTTTGCTGCATCTTTAATGCGATCAATCAAATCAGAAGGAATGTTTTCGTTAGTTTGATAGTGTTTAGCAAATGTGTTTAAGAACTCCTCTTCTGTTGCATAGTTCTCAAGAATTTGAGAAGGTAGCTCTACGAAATCTCTATAAACACTTGTTCCACTTAAGCTGTTGTAACTTGAATTAGCAAAAATGCCATGCAAAGCATGTCCAAACTCATGCAAGAAAGTTTCAAATTCGTCGAATGTTAATAACGATGGTTTGCTTTCTGTAGGTTTGGTAAAGTTCATTACGATCATAACATGTGGGCGACTGTTTTCACCTGTTTGCTGATCAATCCATTGTCCTTTAGATTCTGTCATCCATGCTCCTGATCGTTTGCCGGCACGTGGATGAAAATCAGTGTAAAGTACAGATAAGAACTTACCATCTTTATCGAAAACATCGTAAGCATCAACGTCTTTGTGGTAAACAGGAATATCGTTGTTTTTCTTGAATGTAATACCGTAAAGTTTAGTTGCCAATCCAAATACGCCTTCTTTCACACTTTCAAGTTCGAAGTAAGGGCGCAACATCTCTTCGTTGATATTGAACTTTTGATCTTTTAATTGATCTGCATAAAAACTCCAATCCCACGGCATCACAGTAAAATCGCTACCTTGATCTTTGCGAGCTAGTTCTTGCAATTCATTTAATTCGTTTTGTGCTATAGGCATATATGCATCTATCAATTGATTTAATAAACCATATACAGCATCGCTGTTTTCTGCCATACGCTCTGTTAATACATATTGTGCGAAATTGTCATAACCTAATAGTTGTGCAATCTCCATACGTAGATTAACTATATCTTTTACAATATCAATGTTGTTGTATTCATTATTGTTAGAACCTTTGGTGTTGTAAGCCATGTATAACTCACGACGCAACTCACGATTCTTTGAGTATTTCATAAAAGGGATATAGCTTGGAGCGTGCAAAGTGAATGCCCATCCTTCTAATCCTTTTTCTTTTGCAGTCTCTAAAGCTGCTGCTACTACATCTTCGGGTAGGCCAATTAATTCCTCAGGTGATGTAATTGATAAAACATACTCGTTTGTCTCTTTTAGATTGTTTTGGCTATACTTTAAACTTAATAAGTTTAATTTCTCAGATAGTTGACGGTATGTTTGTTGGTCTTCTTTAGATAAATTTGCCCCAGAACGTGCAAAGTTTTTAAATGTCTTCTCTAGCAATCTGTTTTGCTCAATATTTAAGTTTAGCTCTGCTCTTTGATTGTATACAGATTTAACTCGATCAAATAGAACTTCGTTTAATTGAATATTGTTGCTATGTGCATTCAATGCGGGTGCCATTTTTTGAGCCAATGCTAATAGGTCATCATTTGTTTCGGCACCTTGCAGGCAACTAAATGCTCTCATAACACGAGAAAGAAGATCACCTGATACTTCAAGCGCTAAAATTGTATTGTCAAAATTGGGTGCATCAGTATTATTGATGATTTGATCAATTTCGACATTTTGCTCCTTCATGCCTTCTAAAATGGCTGGTTCAAAATGTTCTACTTTTATTTTGTCAAATGGAACTGTTTCGTGCGGAGTGTTGTACTTTTCGAAAAAAGGGTTTTGAGCATTCATCATACTTATTACAAAAGTTGCGATTAAAGTAGCTGTTATTTTTCTAATATTCATGGGGGATATTAAATGTGTATTAATTATATGTATATACAAACGTACAAAAAATGTACTAAATGACCTTGTTAATCGGTTGCTTTTTAAAAAGTATTAGAATTTAACTTAGTTATTATTGGCAACGGATACAAAAAAAGTCGCTTTGAGTTAACAAAGCGACTTTCTATAATATTATTGGAGTGATTATTTGCTAATAACGCGAGCCATTTCCAATACTTTGTTTGAGTAACCCCATTCGTTGTCATACCAAGATACAACTTTAGCGAAGTTATCATCCAAAGAGATACCAGCTTTAGCATCGAAGATAGATGTAAGAGCGCAACCACGGAAGTCAGTAGATACTACTGAATCTTCAGTGTAACCTAATACACCGTTCAATTCACCTTCTGAAGCTTCTTTCATTGCAGCGCAGATTTCTGCCATTGTAGCGCCTTTTTCAAGAACTACTGTCAAGTCTACAACTGATACGTCAGAAGTTGGAACACGGAAAGCCATACCTGTAAGTTTACCATTCAATACTGGCAATACTTTACCTACAGCTTTAGCAGCACCTGTAGAAGAAGGGATGATGTTTTCTAGGATACCACGACCACCTCTCCAGTCTTTCTTAGAAGGACCGTCTACTGTTTTTTGAGTTGCAGTAGCAGCGTGAACTGTAGTCATCAAACCTTTAACGATACCGAACTTGTCGTTCAATACTTTAGCGATAGGAGCCAAACAGTTAGTAG
>CAMTPH010000006.1 GCA_947074345.1 uncultured Bacteroides sp.
AATAAAAGCATATACATCCTTAATCGGATAGAGAGTATCATTTAAGAGATTGCCACTACATTGGCAAAGTCTTGCCTCAATATAGACAAAGTGTTGCCAATACACTGGCAAACAATTGCCAATAGAGAGTTAAAAAGATTGATGAATAAAGATTGAATATTACAAATAAACAAACAAATAAGATGAAGATTTTACACACCATTCCAGGATTAGATGTTAGCAGTGGAGGTCCAACTACCTGCACCTACAATCTATTGAAAGGGCTCAGGGCCAACAAGGTAGAGGCCGATGTGCTCACCTTTAAATCGAAACAAGAGAATGCTAAAATGATCGGCAACGATTCATTTATCAAATTAGTGGACGATGATGCCATTGCTCCTTTATTGTTCAGCAAGAACTTTAATAACTATCTGATTAACAATCAGGAGTACGACCTCTATCATGCCAATGCATTATGGACATTGCCTAGCCATATGACTATAAAAACGGCGCATCGCAATAACAAACCGGTAGTGCTGGCCCCTCACGGTATGCTTTATCCACAAGCTTTACAAGTATCCAAATGGAAAAAGGAACTTATCTATCGCATCTTCCAAAAGAGCGATTTACTGAAGGCTACCTGCCTACAAGCCACTTGTATGGAAGAGGTAAAGCATATTCGAAGTTTAAATATACAAACGCCAGTGGCCATCATTCCCAATTGTTTAAACCTAAATACAAATTGCAAACCAAGGCTTATTCAAAATAACACCAGACGCTTTGGTTTTATAGGCCGCTTGCATCCTATTAAAAATATTCATCATCTACTAGAATGCTGGAAAAATCTAAAAGCATATACCGATGACTCAGAACTCATCATCATAGGTGGTGGAGATACCGAATATGAGATAGAACTAAAAAGGTATATTATCGATCATAAGATGAATAACATCACCTTCACCGGTTTTATCGAACAAGAATTGTTGAAAGAGCTTATCCCTCAATTTGATTATTTAGTTCTTCCTAGTAAATCGGAGAATTTTGGTATGGTGGTTCCTGAAGCATTAATTAATGGAGTCCCTGTATTAGCATCAAAAGGAACACCTTGGGAGGAATTAAACACGCACCAATGTGGTTGGTGGTATAACCAAGATGAACTGTCGGACGTACTAATCCAAGCCATTCAGCTGTCCGAATCTAATCGCATAGAGATGGGTAGGAGAGGTAGAAAACTAGTAAAAGAGAAATATTCGATGGATATAGTTTCATTGCAAATGAAGCAACTCTATCATTGGATATTGACTAAAGGGAACAAACCAGCTTTTGTGGTAGAATAATAGAACTATTATGTCTGAGATAAAAGAAAAAACAATCACCGGATTAAGATGGAGCATGGTTGAGAAGTTCTCGAGCCAAGGCATCAGTTTTTTGGTTAGTATCGTCATTGCACGATTGCTAACACCGGCTGACTATGGTTTAATCGGACTTACAGCAATATTTATTGGTATTCCACAGGTATTTATATCATCGGGATTTGGAACAGCCCTCGTGAAAAAGATAGACCGTACAGAAACCGATTTTAGTACAATGTTTTACTACAATACCGGTATCAGCTTACTTTGTTATCTTTTATTATTTATCGGAGCACCCTTTATTGCCAATTATTTTAATCAAGCAGAGCTAACAAGCATTGTGCGCATTTTAGGACTCAATTTTGTGTTCAACTCCTTTCAGTTGGTTCAAATAGTAAAATGCAGAATCAATCTTGATTTTAAAATTCAGGCCAAAATATCATTTGCATGTGTAGTGGGTTCAGGTTCAATTGGGTTATTCTGTGCATTTACCGGATTTGGAGTTTGGGCATTGGTGATACAGAGTCTAGCATCCAACTTTATATCGCTATTGTGTTACTCTTTCTTTGTACGTTGGTATCCTAAACATCGTTTTAGCTCAGAGTCGTTTAAAGAGCTCTTTGGTTACGGATCAAAGATTTTATTGACATCCATCTTAAATACCATCTTTGGAAATATCTATAACTTTACTATAGGTAAAGTATTCTCCATCTCACAATTGGGATATTATACCAGAGCACAATCAATAGGCGCATTACCATCAGGCAATATTGTTGGTGTATTGCAAAATGTATCCTTTCCTGTATTGAGCAAATGCCAAGAAAACGAAGCACAAATGGTGGCTTATCATCGCAAGATGGTGCGTACAACTTGTTATATTCTATTCCCTATATTTGGCTTTTTGATGGTATATGCCAAACCGCTAATCAATGTGCTATTAACAGAAAAATGGCTGCCTGCAGCTCCATTATTACAAGTTTTATGTATAGGAATTATGATTGGTTCACTACAAATTTTAAACTCAAACCCGCTTTATGTAAGAGGGAAAACGAATCTAATACTATATGCTGAAATAATAAATAAAGTATTAATGGTTATCATGATAGTGATCTGTATTCCATTTGGAGTATTGGCCATCTGTATAGGTTCATCCATACTTTCAATTGTATCCTTCTTTATCAATATCTATTTTGTAAAGAAAGTATTCCCGCTAAATCTAACCAATCAATTGAAAGATGTATGCTCGAGTTTAGCCATAGTAGGAGTTGTAGCAATAGCATCGCTTTGCTTCAATCAGCTCTTCACTAATGATTATATCGTATTGATTACCGGTTCCATATTCTCGGCAATATTATATATCGTATTATCTAAAATCTTTATGAATAACGAATTGATGTCTACATTAGATCTAATTGGACTCAAGAAGAAAGAAGTATTAGTATAACATCTTTTTATTTGTTTGTTTTTTGTGCCTCACTTCACTTTTTCGTGGTTTGTGAAAATAGCACTAAGTGGGTGAGGCTTTATTAAATAAAAAGTAAAATCTAAATCAATATGAAACAAGTACAACGAATATTAGACTTAGCAGTCATTATACTTACCTATAATGAAGAACTGCACATCCGTCGTTGTTTAGACAACGTAAAAACCTTTGCTAGAGAAATATACATCATAGATAGTTTCTCAACAGACAATACGCTCGAGATTGCAAGTGAATATCCATCAGTATCTATTATGCAACATAAGTGGGAAAATAGTTATGCCAAACAATTCAACTGGGGATTAGCAAATGCTCCAATTAAATCTAGTTGGATACTAAGGCTTGATGCGGATGAATTTCTAACTACTGAATTAATCATGGAATTAGATGATAAGTTAGATACTTTAGACTATAATATCACGGGGCTATCCTTCAATCTACGTCGCTATTTCATGGGTGAATGGTTAAAACGTGGTATTTACCCCATTAAACTAATTCGCTGCTTTAGAAATGGAAAAGCCAAATGCGAGCAACGATTAATGGATGAGCATATCGAACTGTTTGAAGGTGAGTGTGCAGAATTCAAAAATGATTTTGTAGATGAAAATCTCAATAATCTATCTTGGTTTTGTCAAAAGCATATCAATTATGCTATAAGAGAAGCAGCAGATTTATTAGATATTGAGTATAATTTAACAGAAAATTATAAAAAAAACAACACCTTGCATATTAACAAACAAGCATTACAAAAAAGAAAGCTAAAATATAAATATGCCAAACAACCATTGTTTGTCCGATCTTTTGCCTATTTTATCTATCGTTATATCATTAAAGGAGCTTTTCTAGAAGGAAAAACAGGTTTTATTTGGACCTTTATGCAAGGTTGGTGGTATCGTACTTTAGTAGATGTCAAAATATTTGAGATAAAAAGAAAATGCAAAGACGATAAAGAGGAAATCATTCGATATTTGCAAGAAGAATATAATGTTAGTCTTAAATAGCTAGGTTATGAGCAGATTGTATTATAAATGCGAAAATCAGAAAGATGCCAATGATTCTCCATGGAGTAAAAAGGAGATGATAATGACTCGAATATGGGAACTTACATGGAATATAGCTATTCGATGGACACCCAAATTTATGTATCGTTGGAACATCCTACTATTAAAACTATTTGGAGCAAAGATACACGGCAGGCCTTTTATTGCCCCATCTTGTCGCATCTATGCACCTTGGCTATTAGAAATAAAAGATCTGGCTTGCCTGGCACCAAGAAGCGAAGTCTATAATTTAGGACCCATTGTTATTGAAGAACGTGCAACTATTGCTCAATACACCTATTTATGCAATGGTACACACGATTTAAATGATAAACGATCGCAATTACTTATTGGGAATATGCATATTGGAGAAGATGTATTTGTAGGAGCCAAATCCATTATACTACCGGGTTTGAGACTAGGTAAAGGTAGTGTTATAGGAGCAGGATCGGTCTTAACAAAAGATACTGGTGAATGGAAAATATACGCAGGAAATCCTGCTTGCTATTTAAAAGAGCGAAAAAGAATTCATGATGATTGAATCATAAAAAAACAAACAAAAAACAAATAATTTTTTTTATGGAAAATAGATTATCTCTTAATGATAAAACGCTAAGTTGGATTATTGTTTTTCTAACAATCAATAATTTAATTGCTATCTCATTAAACTTAGGAAACATATATTATGGTATATGCGGTGTAGTATTATTTATTATTTTCTCCAAGAATAATAAATATATCATAAATAAAAGTATGCTCTGTCTATATTTATTATGTGCAATAAGTATATTAATTAATGACATTCCTTCATTATTTAAACCTTGGGAACGTTTAATAAGCTTTATAATAGTTACAGCATTAGTATCACCTTTTATTGAATCAAATTATTTAAATAGATTCCGAATAAGACTTTTCTCTAGCTTACTTTCTCTTTATCAGCTAGTCGTAATTGCATCTATCATAGTTTACTTTATAGGTATACGTTTTAGTGAACTTGCTCACTTTACTGGTATTACAAAACAATCTATGCTTATAGCACCTGTTTCTGCCATAGTTATATTATATTCAGTATATTCTTTATCAGTTAAACACAAGAAAAACAGATTATATATATGTTATCATATAGTAATATTAATCATCGCTTTTTTAACATTGATTTTATCAGCCTCAAGATCAGCAATCATTGGAGCCATTGTATCAATTATTCTTTATTTAGTAATTATTTATCGACAGAAAACACATTATTTCATAAAAGTAAGTATAGGTACTATTCTGATTCTCTTATTTACTTTTTCTTTATGGAGTCCATATCTAGAAAATCTAGAACAAAAAAATGCAAGTGCACAAAGTGCTGGTAGTTTTACAAACACAAGAGATATCTTATGGCAAACTAGAATTGAAGAATTTAAATCAAGCCCATTATTTGGTATAGGTTTTAGTACAGTTGACATAGATCGAGAAGGCTCTAATTATACTAAAGATGGAATAATTGAAACAGGAAGTTCTTGGTTATGTATATTATCAATGATAGGAATACTTGGATTCATTTCTTTCCTATTTATATATGGAAACAGTGTAAAAATACTTATAAAATCTCTTAATACATCTTTGAAATATGGATCCTTTTTATTGTCACTTTTATGTTTTTGGACAATCCATATGATTGCAGAAGGATATATCTTTGCTTCTGGAAGTTTTCTGTTTTTTAATGTTTGGTTGTTATTAGGCTATATTCATATTTTAGGATGTAATTCACATTATATTATAGCTTTATCTAAATAAAAAATATGAAAAAAACAATATCATCATATACAAGTGATAAAATTAAAATCATCTCTTTATTATTGATGATTTCAGTTATAAATTGGCATTCAAGTTATAGTTATAATGAAATAGATTGTCTTGTGTTTAATATTAAGTTGCAATATCTGTTTACTGGTATATTTGCAATGAGAGTAACTATACAGTTATTCTTTATAATTTCGGGATTCTTATTCTTTTGGAATTTAGAAAATATTTCTTCTGTCTTTAGCAAGATGAAGAAAAGAGTAAATTCTATTTTAATACCATACATTATCGCATGTACTTTTTTTGTATTTGTTAGCTTATCAATATCTCTAATACCACCTTTAGCAAAATACATGAATTGGGCTCCAAATTATTTATTGCATGAGAGTTGGAACACAATTCTTATTCATACATTCTTTGATCATGGTGGTAACGGACCGTTAGCATTTCATCTTTGGTTTCTTAGAAACTTAATTATTATAATAGCCTGTAGTCCAATATTATTTTACATTCATAAATATCTTAAGTCCTATTTCATAATAGTAATTCTTGTTATTGATTATTTCTTCAATTATAATAGTATTGTAACTTCTTTACTATGGTTTTATATAGGAGCCTGCTTGGTTGATTTCAATATGAAAATTAATTTAAAGAAGCTTGCTTTAATTTGTTTGCCTATCTTCATACTAATAATCATATTAGAATTATTCTTTAATATTAAAGTGCCTAGAAAATATGAGTATATTCTTATTTTATTTAATATAATCACGGTATGGAGCGCATATGATCTTTTTATCCCAAAAAGTTTCTCATTAAAAAACAACAGTTTGCTTACTGAAATGTGTAGTATAACCTTCTTTCTATATTTATTCCATTTACCATTTATAAGTGTAATCAAGAAATTTATAGTTATGATATTAGGTAAGAACTCTCTTGGCTATGCTATAGGCTATCTGACCACTCCATTTATATTTTTATTTCTAAGCCTGTTTATAACCGTATTCTTAAAGAAATATTTCTCAAAAAGCTATGCCGTTTGTGTTGGAGGAAGATAAAGTATAACATAATTATAGAATCATGCAATTCAACTTTTTAGAATTTGTATTATCCTATTGATAATCTGATTTATAAATAATTATCTATATAAATTATATTAAAAATATAAATATTTCATTATTATGAAAATACTCTATGACACTCCCGGACAAACATTCAATAGACTTTGGTCTTACATTACAACCTTAGCAGAATGTATTGAAAATAACGATAAAATGGCAATTCTATTTTTCGATTATACTTTATTTGATTTTCCTAAACTAAAGAACAATCAATATAACTATTATCCATTCAAAAATGAAAAAATAATTGAGTCCATTGGATATAAACAATATATGAAATTATTATATCTATTATTTGGCAACAAATTTATAAGAACCTTTTATTCTAGTAAACTGGGAAGTCGTTTAGGGTTTATAGAAGGGTGGTCTTTTCGAATGAACAATCAAAATATTCAAAAGAATCACGTTAATCTATATGAGATATTCAAGCCAGATATAAAAATAACTCAGGAGGTTGATAATGAATTTTTAAATATAAAGATACTACAATAATAGGTATACACATTAGAAGAGGTGATTATAAAACTTGGAATGAAGGAAAAATAAATCAATATATAGAGATTATGAATAGATACGTTGAAGATTATCCAAATGACAATATTGTATTTTTCGTTTCATCAAATGAAAAAATAAATCCTCAATTATTTAATGATATAAATTATTTCATATTAAATAATAATGGACCTATTAATGATCTTTATGGATTATCTAAATGTAATAAAATAATAGCTCCTCCAAGTACATATTCAAGATGGGCATCATTTTGGGGTAAAAAGCCAATATGTAGAATTAATAAAAAAAATGAAAGAGTATATGACAATGATTTTAATGTCATAGAAACAATTTTTTAACACAATTAAATATTATAAAAAAACTCTTATCTAGAGAGTTCAACATTCATATATATGAAAGCATACATCACTTTACTATCAAACGAAAGTTACTTAGAAGGTATTCTTGTATTGAATGAATCTCTAAAGAGAGTAAATGCAGAATATCCATTGTACTGCATGCTTTCGAAGAATATGGATACACAGACTGAGGATTACCTTGAAGAGAAAGGTATCAAATGTATTCGGTTTAACAAATCGGTTATCGAGAATAGGGAAGATGTAAACAGTGACTACTTCTCTTACTGGAATTATACGTTCGACAAACTTTTAATTTGGGGATTAACTCAATTTGAGAAGTTGGTCTATCTCGATTCTGATATGATAGTACTCAAGAATATCGATTCATTATTTGAGAATAAACCGTTTACAGCAGTTTGTGCAGGTAGAAGTTTTCCAGGCAATGAGAGCTGGATTGAATTAAATGCAGGACTCATCGTTCTTACTCCCAACAAACAAATAGAACGTGAACTAATTGAAATGGCTCCTAAGGTGATTGCCGAATATAAAGAACAAAATAAAGCATTAGGCGATCAGGATATAATTAACAGGTATATAGCCAATTGGTTTAATCAAAAGCAACTGATACTTGATGAAGGGTACAATATGTTAGCACCATATTTATCGCATTATGTAAAGAAGGAGGGATATTCACTTAGCTCTGAACAAAAGAAACCAATCTATGTAGTTCATTTTACAGGCAATTACAAACCTTGGAATATCAAATCAATCAATGATTATCTCCACATCTTAAAGCGAATCTATATTAATCCATATTTGGGAGTGGTACTATATAACTATTGGGGACTATTAAAAAAAGTAAGAAGATGAAACATGCATACTTAATCATGGCACACAATGAGCCGAAGATATTACAGATTCTTCTGTCGATGCTCGATGATGAACGAAATGATTTGTACTTGCATATTGACAAGAAGAGCAATCTTATCAATACTGACGAGTTAAAAGTAAACCGTGCCAATTTATATGTTCTAGAAGAACGCATCAAGCTATACTGGATGGATATTACACAGATCCAAACAGAGATGTTGCTTTTTAAAACAGCATATAAAAAGGGACCTTATGCCTATTATCATGTAGTTTCAGGAGTTGATTTACCTATCAAAACCCAAGATTACATTCATCAATTCTGCGATAAACATCAAGGAAAAGAGTTTGTTCAATTCGAAAATGAAACACACAATGTCGCTGACATGAAGCGGAAAATATCTAAATATCATATCTTATCGAAACATTATCGTGATACAAACTATATACGCTTTAGAGGATGTAATGCACTTCGCAAAATAGTACTCTTTGCACAAGACAAATTAAACTATACTCGTAAAGAAGAGATGGAGTTTAAAAAAGGAAGTAATTGGGTGTGTGTTACTCACGATTTCGTAGGGTATCTATTACAACAACAAGAGTTTATATTTAAACGATTTAAATATGTACCTGCACCTGATGAGATATTTCTTCAGTCTATTATTTGGAACTCACCATTTAGAGAAAAAATCTATAAAATAGACGATGATTGCAAAGGTTATCTTCATCATATTGATTGGAGCAGAGGCGTGTTCCCATATGTATGGAAAAGTGATGATTTGGAAGAACTAATGAATAGCGATAAATTATTTGCACGCAAATTTAGTAGTGCTGATTTTACTATTATAAATCGTATTCAGAAATTATACTCTATCCCTTCAAAGAAAAAATAATCTATATTATATATAATTTCAACCAAATGTTTATTTACAAATATTTAACATATATACATCTAAATTCAGATATAAAAGAGTGTTTATAATTCATACTTACCATTTGAAAATAACATACGGACGAAATTAAAAAAGAACAAGACCTTTTGTAGAATGGTCAGGACGAAATAGGTACTTCTAAAAGACTAGAAAAGGGTATAAATAAAAAATGAGAAGATAAACATGTGTTATTTCTCATTTCGTGGTTTATCAAAAATCTAATTCTTGATATATAATGCTAATATAATATTTATTTATAGAAATACCAAATCCAAATGAAATTAAACCATATGGTAAATTATTGAATCTTTGTCTTTACTTCTTGACTTATACAAATAGAGTATCAATTTTAAATAGAGTGAAGGAGCCAATAGCACTAAAGGTATAAAGAGATGATATTTCTTATAATTTGATTTAAAGATATATTTTACGATTAATCCACGAGCTTTTGATAACTCTTTTCGAAAGTTCTTTTTATCATCACTATTGAGATAATCATACATCTTAAAATAGCTCCAATGCATAGAGAATAAACAATGATAAGATAGATAAGTAATTTCATCGGGACTAAGAATACCATTCTCGAGCATGGGCTCAGATAAATAAAGATATTCAAAGCCAGTACATGCTCTTTTTAATGAAACGGTATTCATTATAGATCCTTCTCGTTGAGGACGATAGTTATAGCCTACCACATCAACATAAATTACATTGTCTGCAAATACCATCGTACGGAAGTTAAAATCATTATCTTCGTGCAACAATCCCTTTACAAAAACAATATTCTTATCGATTAAGTATTTACGGTTATACCATAATCGCCAAACACTCCATAGAGGTCCTTTTTGTAGAAAGTCGAAACCACGCATTAATGCTTTGTCCTCTAATGGTGTACCTATGACTACAGTATTGTTTTCGTAAAGATAATTTGACTTGAAAGCTATCACATCATATATCTTATTGCGATCAATACTAGATGCTATTTCTTGCATAGAGTTATCTACCAACCAATCATCACTATCAATAAACCAAATATATTCTCCTTTAGCATATTTCAAACCTGTATTACGCGCCACACTAACTCCTTGATTTTTTTGCGTATAGAGCGAGATAAACTCATATTTCTCAATTAAGTCGGCTATTTGACTGATGCTGTCATCAGGTGTACCATCATTCACTAGTATAATCTCATAATCAAAATCTACCTTCTGTATGCAACTCAATACACACTGACGAATGTATTGCTCTGTGTTGTAAATAGGTATAATAATAGATAGGTACATATTATTATAGAGTTGTGTTTAAGTGTAAACAAGTATTTGTATATAATATTAATACTTTAATTTTTAATACGCAAGATAAAATTCATTTTTTATCATTGGAATATAAAAAAACTAAACTCTAAATATATAAAGATATCGTATATATAAATTATATAAACGAGATGATGAAGTGGTAAGCCATGATCCGTAAAACTCATGTACGGCAACTGTTTTGTCAGTTATTACATATTCCATAGAGGGATATATTTTTGCACAAAAATACTCAATGCCATAAACTTCAACTGCTTCTTTATTCTCAAATAAATTATTGCGATTAAAAAAATCAGTAAGTATGTATGGGTTAGGCGTTAATAATAATCTACCTTTAGATGCAATGAAATGTTTACGTTGATAAGTAGTATAAAAAGAATGAATCCACGGTGTAGCTTTCATCGCACCAATAACAGCAGTGGATAGCCTTGATGTAGCTTCTAAACCTATAAAAGATGAATGATGAAGATAAGAATCAAAAGGCTTTAAGGCTCGAACATCCGTATCCAAATAAATGCCACCTTCGGTCATCAGTGCATAGAGTCTAACAACATCACTTACATAGGCATATTTTTTCACCAAATAGGCCTCTTTGGTAAAAGTCATAGAGTTTAAATCGAAGTTATCCTCATTCCACTCCTTTATTTGATAATCAGGCATCACAATTTGCCAGTTTCGAATATTGTTAATAACATCTTGTGGCTTTTTTTTACGCCCAAACCAACAATAATGAATTATTTTAGGTATCATAATTTCGTATCATACATTGTAAATAACTAGTATTTAAAAATTAAATAGACGTCTAAAGATGCCCTCATCTTCTTTTACTTCATTAATAATCTTCTCTCCAAGAATGACCTCTTCATATGTCTGTTTGAAGTGTACCATATTATATATGGTGTCCCAACTGGGCAATCCACCAAGATTGCGGTCATCAATAAAAATATCGGCCTGTAACTTACGGCTATAATTGGGTGAAACTCCTACCACTTCATCAGGGTGATTGCTATTGATAGCATAAAACTCTAGTCCATTATTACGACAATAATCTACTGCTTGTTGTAGATATTCATCTTCGCGAACTGTCCATAATATCAATACATGACATTCTTGTTGAAGCTTCTTTAATGTTTCTATAGCACCAGGAATGGGTGGGCCAATACGAGGAAATCGATGTTTTACTATTGTTCCATCAAAGTCTACAGCAATTATCATAGTAATACAAATTAGATTTATATCCGTAAATATAAAGAAAATATTATTTAAACATAATAACTAACTGTGTTCTTTTACTTTATAAACGACACATTTATGCACACATGCCACGATAACTGTTAACTATTATCGTGGTAAGTATATACATTTAATGTGATAACTGTTAACAGTTATCGGATGGAATATAAATGGTTAATAGGATGCCGATGCAGGAATACCAAGTTCTTTGAGTTGTTCTACAATATTATCCAACTCCTCTTTGGTTGCTTTTTGTAAGTCTTCGCCTGGTGTTTCGCGGTCGATGGTGTAAATCATTACTTGTTTGGGTTGAATGTACTTAACAGCTTCGAGCCAAGGAGTAACAAACTCGGGAGAAGTATTGCTTACATCTTTTCCTTCGAAAGTGCCATGCATAAACATGGTTTGCACAATGCAGTGGCCTTTGAATAGCTTCATCAATTCTACAACGCTGCGTACATCGTACTTGCTGGTAGGTCGATCTACAGTTTCAATATAATCTTGATTGACTGTATCGAGCTTCACAATGTTATTGTCTACCTTGTAAAGTGCATCGAATACTTTTGGGCGATTGAGCAATGTGCCGTTGGTCAGAACACTTACCTTTGCGTTGGGAAAGAACTCATCGCGCAGATTGAGTGTATCGTCAATGATTTCTGCAAAGTGAGGATGTGCAGTTGGTTCTCCATTGCCGGCAAAGGTCAATACATCAGGAGCAGGACCGTTTATCTTCATCTCTTCTAACTTTGCTCGCAATGCATTCTTTACCTCTTCGCGTGTAGGAAGTTTTTGCTTTGCAATGCGATCTTTATTGAATCCGCATTCGCAATAAACACAATCGAACGAACAAAACTTGCCATCGGCTGGCAATAGATTGATACCCAAAGACACACCCAAACGACGTGAATGTACCGGGCCAAATATAGGAGATGGATAAATAACAGTCATAACACTAGTTCTATTAAAATCAATACAAATATATATCAAAACTTCACACGCAACAGCATTTGTACATCGCCTTTTTTGTTGCCGGTTATTAAGTCGGGACCAGTACCAATGGTTTCTCTATCGAGATAGATGGTTTGTCCGAACTTTATCATACACATCCAATGGCGATTGAGATCGTAGCGTGCATATACCGACCAACGAAAGCCATTGCCTTGATATGAGGGTGTATAAAAAGCATACAACATCTGTCGCTCGGTGATAAAGATTCTCGAATCGTAGTTATCAGTATCGAAATAGCTGCCCTGTAATTGCATTTTCAACGGAAACAAAGGGAGATTATAGCCTACTGATTGAGTCAAATGAAAACCTTTGCTGAGACCGGTGGTTTGAAACGAAAAGAGATTCAAGTCGGCGGTTGTACGAAATGTAAACAGTTGATTGGGGTTATAGTTCAACCGATAACGGAAACGATGTTGATAAGTAGGGTGGATTTCTTGTCCTTGTGTGCCCGATACATCGCGCTCTTTACGTTTGAAGCGATAGTTCAACTCCATATTATAGGTTTTGCGCGGATTGTAGTTGGCTCGCAACATTACATCAACTCCTTGTGATGGATTACTGATACGGTATCGCCACCATGGAAACGAAAATAGATCGGCACTGGCAAAGAAGTTCCAATATTTAATAGGCGAACATTGTGCAGCCACGTACCAACCGTTTTCGTTTTGCACACCACTTCCTTCTGAAAAGGAGCGAGCAAACATCGCCCAATAATCGTGTGCATAGTAACGATGAACTAACATCACGCGATAGTTTTGAGAGAAATCATAATGAAGTTGATTAATGGTTGCCATTCCTTTAGTGCCTTTGGCAACTTCGCCCGAAAGAAAGAAGTTATGATAACGCCAAGCATAGTTCATACCCACATTATAGAACTTATTACCCTGTAAATTGTATTGTTGATAACCCGTTAACATCGGTTGATAACTCCTGTTCATAACGTAGTAAATACCTGTAAATCCGAATCTTAGTTGTCGGAAACCACCACTTATATTTCCTCCCATTAATTGTAATGAAGCGGCATTGCGTTTCATTGATTCTTTGTCTGTTCGGTGCAATCCGGTTTTGTAGATAGAGGTCAACTCGCCAAGCTCATTGATTGTACCATCTAAATTGCGATGTGAGTAGAAACCGGTTAGTGTCCATAGTTTATGCAAAGAGAAGGTTGCAGCTACTCCTCGGAAGTAATTATACTCATCTGTTGAAGAATGTTTACGAATTCCTTGTTTATTATTGAGCGATGTAGCTAGATAACCGCTCTTACCTACAGTGAATCCGGAGTTCATCACCAGTCCTTGACCAAAGTTCAGTTGATAGTTGCCAACTGCTAGAGTTTTCAACAGGCCGATGTTTTGTATTAACAGGTACATAGAATAGTAATCGTATCCCTTTTTATTGTGCAACGCACCAAACGGTTCACCTGCATCTTTTTCGCCTACAAGCCCTAAATAAAGCTTATCTGAGCAACTAAAAGAGTAACGCACAGAGTTATAAATAGGTGGACCAAGATATCTATCCTCATAGCCTTTGCGACGATAGAGTGGTATATCAAGTCGAGTTATTAACTCATTTCGGTTAGTTTTCAACAACTCTTTTAACCGAAGTGGTGCAGAGTTATTAACAGGTTGTACACAGACAAATGGAGTAAGAATATCGATGGTTTGACGGTCCATATCTTTCACTAACATCAATTCGGAAAGGGTTTTCATCTCGCCATGAATATAAATATAAGCCAATATATTTTCAATCTGAATATGTGACAAAAACGGGAAGCTTTCTAACTCTTCTTTAGTTGCTGAATTAAGATTAATAGGATTCTCTTTTTGTTGATAAAGATCTATAAGTAGATTGCTCCAATCAATATCCTCATCATCGTAGTTATTAACAGCTATGTTTTCTAAAATATCTTCTACAGATGTTGTGAGAGGTGTTTGTGCGTTATTAACTGAAGTTATTAACAAGAGGTTAATAACGACAAATAGTCGCATCAGTATTGTGTTTGTCATAGAGTTTTATCGATTAAGGAGGCCGAATATACTTTAAATAGGTTAATCATCAAAGGTTTAGGTAGATTATATGAAATATCTGTTTATTTTTGTGATATGAATCGATGGAGATATATAGGATTTACTATGTTGTGTTGCACCGCATTAAGTCAATATAGTAATGCACAAGAGCGAAAGATAGCTGATAGTTATCTAGTTCCGCTGTGTATCTATAAGGGCGATACTATACCCATCGTGAAGTTGCCTACTATTTATGTGTTTAAACCATTGGCTTTCAAGAACAATAAGGAGCGCGATGCTTACTATCGCATGGTACGCAATGTGAAGAAGGTTTATCCTATCTCGAAAGAGATTAACCAGATTGTGCTCGAAACCTATGAGTATTTGCAAACACTACCCAATGAGAAAGCTCGAAAAAGACATATTAAAGTGGTTGAAAAGGGACTGAAAGATCAATATACACCGCAGATGAAGAAGCTGACTTTTGCACAGGGTAAATTGTTGATAAAGTTGGTTGATAGACAAAGCAATCAATCATCTTATGAGTTAGTAAGGGCTTTTATGGGACCATTAAAAGCTGGTCTATATCAGACATTTGCATCACTATTTGGGGCAAGCCTTAAAAAAGAATATGATCCATCCGGTGAAGATCAACTTACCGAACGAATCATACTATTATACGAGAATGGACAGTTATGAACAATAGTTATTAACCGCCATGTAACTGTTTAAACAAGTCCCATATCACAATGCCAGCCGTAACCGATACGTTCAATGAATGCTTGGTTCCGTATTGTGGTATTTCAATACAACCATCCGAATGATCTATTACCTCTTGTTGAACACCCTTCACTTCGTTTCCTAACACAACAGCATACTTCTTATTCTTGTCAAGTGTCAGTGTATCAAGCATTATACTTCCTTCGCATTGCTCGATAGAGTATACAGTATAACCTTCTTCTTTGAGGTTATCAACAGTTTGAACAGCGTTATCAACATATACCCAATCGACTGTATTCTCTGCTCCAAGGGCTGTTTTGTGTATCTCAGCATGGGGTGGAGTGGCTGTAATACCACATAGATAGATACATTCCACACGAAAAGCATCGGAAGTACGGAATACAGATCCTATATTGTGTAAACTACGAATATCATCAAGAACTACAATCAAAGGAAGCTTGTCCGATGACTTGAATTCTTCGACTGTCATTCTGTTTAATTCGTTGATTTTGAACTTTCTCATCGTTTATATTGTTATAATATATATTGGTTTGGCAAAGGTAGCGTTTTACTGTTAATATGGTTGTTAAGAACCGTTGAAAACTTGTGAATAACCTACCAAAAGATTTTTATAAATAGTTCTTGCATTATTCATTTCTAATGGTATATGCAGAATAGCAATGAACAATACAAATTTTAAATGCCTAAGTTTCTACACAGTATTGAACATATTTTTCAGCACTTTTCCACCAATTTCTTCTTTAAACTTTTTAACTTTGCCCGTTATTAACACTTTGTTAATAGAGTATGGTATATGGCTTATTATCAATAAATAACCCGATTGATAACAGTTTATAACGTTGGGATAACTATGCTAAGAATATTAATAACTTCTTATGCAAGAAATTTAATACTTAATTTCCAACAGTATTAACCGACTATAATTACCATCATATATTTATTTTTTAAAAAGAGAAAGAAATAAGATTATTATGAATGAACTCATAAAAGCTATTGATAAGCTTAAAAAGGAGAAGAACGCAGTAATACTGGCACACTACTACACCGAAGGTGAAATACAAGATATAGCCGACTTTGTTGGCGACAGTTTGGCACTTGCTCAATGGGCAGCTAAAACTGATGCGGATGTGATTGTAATGTGTGGCGTTCACTTCATGGGCGAAACTACAAAGATTATCTGTCCCAACAAAAAAGTACTGGTTCCAGATATGAACGCAGGTTGTTCATTGGCTGATAGCTGTCCTGCTGATAAGTTTGCTGCTTTTGTTTCAGAACATCCCGACCACACAGTTATTTCGTACGTCAACACAACGGCTGCTGTCAAAGCGGTGACTGATGTGGTGGTGACATCAACCAATGCTCGACAAATCGTAGAGAGCTTTCCTGCTGATGAAAAGATCATCTTTGGTCCCGATCGTAACTTGGGCAATTACATCAACTCTGTTACCAATCGCAATATGTTGCTTTGGGATGGAGCTTGTCATGTACACGAACAGTTTTCGGTTGAAAAGATTGTTGAATTAAAAAAGAATCACCCTTCTGCATTGGTGTTGGCTCATCCTGAATGTAAGAATACAGTTCTTGCACTGGCCGATGTTGTTGGTTCGACTGCTGCTTTATTGAAAGCGGCTATCAATAGCGATCAAAAAGAGTTTATTGTTGCTACCGAATCGGGTATATTGCATGAGATGCAGAAACAATGTCCCGAAAAGACCTTTATCCCTGCTCCTCCCAACGATAGTACTTGTGCTTGCAATGAGTGTAGCTTTATGCGATTGAATACGTTAGAGAAGCTCTATAACTGCTTAAACGATGAGACACCTGAAATATTAGTGGATAAAGAAGTAGCTGATAAAGCCATCAAATCAATTAAGCGAATGCTTGATATCTCTGCTCAATTGGGTTTATAAACAAAGTTATTGACGATATATAACAAAAGGCTAACGATTCTATTACGAATGGTTAGCCTTTGTTTTTGGTATCAGTTGAGTGATCTTTGCTTTGAACGTTTGTTTGATAATTGGTTTCTCTAACAATTTCCATGATGCAATTGAAAGGAGAGTCGTTATCAACAATGCTCCAAAGAACGATAAGTAGACATTGTATTGTGTTACGTTGTAATAGATGAATACCTGTATCACCGGAAAGTGGAATAGATACATGCCATAAGATACATTCTCGTACTTACGCAAGAAGAAAAAGTATTTCATGACATATGATAAACCGATGATGACAATCGCAAAAGACAATGGCTCTAAATAACTAAATACGATGTTATAATAAGCCATTGCATAAGAGGCAATCCCTATAGGCAATAAATATTTCAGGTATTTGATAAAGGTTTCAAAGTAGAGTAAAATCAATGTACCTGAATAGAAATACATAAACTGTCCGCCTACTTGCTTGCGCAATAATAAATAGAAATTGTTTAGCGTATGATTGTATAGTTCTGTGAATAACCAATCGTAAAAGAGCGAGAAGAGTAACACGCCGATAATGACATAGAGCTTGTTGAACTTGGTCATCAAGAAGAAGACGATTGGCACACTTACATAAAACATCAACTCAACCTTCATGGTCCACAATGCACCATTGACTGCTTCTACCGGATTGGTATCGAATACGCCAGGTAGTGTAGGTTGTAAGAAATTCATAAAACCTAAGTTGGTGATTAGGTATTTATAGGTCTCTGTAGAAGTAAAATATTGTACGAAACTAAGATCTGAAACGATGACTCCCAGTGCAAAGCACAATACCACAATCAGGATGTAAGGAGGTAGTATACGTCGCGCTCTTTTTTCTACATATACCTTTAAGTTTTGGTTCTTATTGAACGTATAGAAAACTAAAAAACCACTGATGATAAAAAAGGCACGAATACGAATTAAACCCGATATACACCACCATGGTTTATCAATAGCGTTTAAGTCGAAAAAGTGACTTATAAAAACCGATAACATCAAGAAGTAACGAAGAAAGTCAAAAGCATTCTCTCTTTTCATTAACTCTTTTGACTTATCGCTTAATAGATTCATCATCTTACAAACATGATTTTAGTTACAATGCCTTCTTTGCCTTCTTGATTGGCAGCCAATACAAAATAGACTCCTGATGCTACTCTATTGCCTTGCATATTTAGTCCATCCCATGTAAACTGTCCACCGATTGAAGTACCTTCGTAGATTAACTTACCGCTGATATTGGTTATCTTCACATCGCTGTCTCTCATTAATCCTGTTACGGTAATAACTCCTGTATAACCAGGGTGAACAGGGTTAGGATAAGCATAAACTTGATCTTCTTCGAAACTGCTTTTTCCTTCGGTAGCATCTCCTTGATAAGAAACTAATCCTTTTAATGTTCCGATATAGACCTTACCGCTTTTAGGATGGATAGCAATCGATGTAATACTGTTTGAAGGCAGCGGACTGTTATCTACTGTAAAATGCTCGATGGTTTCTAATCCATCTGGGCTTAATAGATAGATACCATTTGTTTCTGTACCTATCCATTTTCTATTTCCACCATCAACTGCTATTGCATTGATTTGATCGTTAGCCAATAGAAAATCGGCTAAGTTCGTTCCATCGTTTCTTGGAACTTTGATTTGTGTGCAGTAATAATCATTATTAAAGAATCTGCTTGCATTATTCAGTACTATAGGACCTTGACCTGTACCAACCCAAATAGCACCATCGTTGTCTTCGACAATGCAATAGATACCTTTATGGCTTAATAAAGTACCGTCTTGATTGATAAAGCTACCTACAAACTTATGTTGATCATCAGAGGTGTTTTCTATTGTTCCATTATAGTTTAAACAGAATACACCATTATCGTTTTGTAGTGATGAGATAGCCCAGAAGTTACCACGTTTATCAAACAAAGATGCTTTAAACACGATTGGGTTTTTAAGTGATGAATAGCCTAAAGAACTCCATGTATTATCCGATTTTAATACCTGTATTGGATGATAGGGAGTAGAGTTTAACATCCATAGGTTGTTTTGATTATCGTAAGTCAAACCATCTACTCTAACATAATGATATCTAGCGTTATCATCGGGCAATGCACTCTCGAGCGTACTGTTGTCTAACGAATGAAGACGAACGAATTTATCTTCGTAAAACTCATACAACCCTTGTCCGAAAGAGGTTGCAAAGTGTCTTTTCTCATCTCTTGGATCTTGAGCAATACTTGTAATGTTTTGATACGGAAGATTGGTTTGATTAGCAATATCATCTTCTTGTAAAGTTGTCCAATTATTATTATCCATATACATCAGCGTACCCGGTCTACGATTGCTACTACTACTTTGTCCGCCAGCAATTAAAAGACGGTCGTTAGCAAATTTCATGAAGTATGGATAGTTTCTTATCGGACTGTTTGGTATGATCAAAGAGTTAACAACTTCGAAGTTGCGATCAGCTTCTTTATATTTTAATCCATTTAATCCATCATTTGCCATAGCCATCCAATAGGTATTATTCTCGAATACCAGATCATTGATGGTCGTATTATTAAGACTGTTGACAGTAAAATCATTTGAGCTTTTAAAGATAGTAACAGTATTGTTGTTGTTGGCTACCATTATATCACCAAAGGTATTTAGCTTCGAATAATTGCCTCCGGTTAATTGTTTATAACTATAGTCGTTCTTGTTAATAACGTTTATACCATTGTTTACCATGTTGCTAAATAATTCTCCATTTAGCGACTCAATAGAATGAAACACAGCGCTTGATTGACGTTTCCAGTTATTAACATCCAATAAATTGTCGGTTAATAACCCTGTGAATAAACCAGCGTTAGTAGCAGCATATATTGTATTGTCGAGTACCGTACAATCGTTTACGTTTGCATTTAAATTATATGTATTACTTACCTCTTTACGTTTTAAATTTATGACAATAATTCCAAATCCGGTAGTTATGTATGCATTGTCACCATTGAAATAGATGTTGTTTACCGTTTTGTTTTGACTCATGTTTTTGTCTTTATAATCGGGAAGATTATAGGTTTCATTGTCGTTTATCAGTAAATCTATATTGTAATTATTGTAGATAACTACGAGTGTTTTATTCTCTCTATTATAGGCAATGTGTGATATATCGGTATCGCTTAACTGATTATCTTTCCAGTAGCAATGCACACTTTCATCTTCTTTGTCGAAAGCGTATAGCGAACCATTACCTATGGTGTAGATAAGCGATCCGGCAGGTGCAACTGCTGTTGCATTATGATAAGATAGATAGCTTTGCCAACTGCCTATGGCATGTTGTGCAGATAGTGTAGTGAGTAGACTAATAAATAAAAATAGAGTTAGGCAACTTATTTTCTTCATATTTTAAACCTGTTATTATCAATGTATATTCATAGACCAGTTTGTTTCACCGCATTGAAACGATATTTTCAGCCCATTGAAACGTTGGTTTCTGTACGGTGAAACTAAAGTTTCAGTGAACTGAAACAAACTGTATCGTATATGTTTATAACTTGTTTATAACTTGTTTATTGTATGGAATTCAGGAATTTGCATAGTTTATGAACTGCACGCGAACGATGACTGATTTGATTTTTCACCTCTTCGCCAAGCTCTGCAAATGTTTCGGTATACTCTTCGGGTACAAAGATTGGGTCGTAACCAAAACCGGTAGTTCCACGCTTCGCTTCAATAATCTTTCCGTTTACAATGCCTTCAAACAGATACTCTTTGCCTTCGAGTATTAATGCAACGACCGTTCTAAAGCGTGCGTTGCGATTGGTTTCTCCTTGCAAATTCTCCAATAGTTTGTTCATATTGGCTTCAGAATCATGTCCATCTCCACCGGCATAACGTGCCGAATATACACCTGGAGCACCATTCAACGCTTCTACTTCGAGACCGGTATCATCGGCAAAACAGTCTACACCAAACTTATCGTATATATAGCGTGCTTTTAGCAATGCATTTCCTTCGAGTGTATCGGCTGTTTCAGGAATATCATCATTACAGTTGATATCTTTCAAGTTCAACAGCTCTATTTGGTTGCCAAGTATGGCAGATACTTCGCCTAACTTATGCGCATTGTTGGTTGCAAATACTAGTTTTCTTTTCATTTTCTATCGAATTTTTGTTTTCTAATTGACTTAACTGCTTGTTTGAGTTGTTCAAAGTTAGATTGTTCGGTAACAGGTTCTGCTTCTAATATAATTTGAGATGGACATCCCCAGTATTTGCGGAATGTTTCGTTCTTCCAACTATCTGCTTCGGTAGATATATCTACAAAATAGATGGTTTGCGGAATATTCTCCAGATTCTTGATTATAAGAACAGAATCTTTGTTGCTATGGTTTTTAACCAAGTCGTATCTTTCGTTTAATTCAGTGCTATATCGACTGGCTTTGCCCGAAACTAAGTCCATATAACTCGTTGCCACGATGCCATGCTGATTGAAAACCACTACAAATATAAAAAGAAGTAATAGTGCACTATATATATAGGTATAGTATTTGTTTTTGAATAATGAAACCATATCGGCATGCTGACTGATGAATAGCTGTGTGCCATAAAACCATCCTACTATAAAAAAAAGATAAATAACATTGGCGAGTCGGCCTATTGCTACAGTACCGATGCCCCATGTAGGTGGTATATGTGCCAATATCAAGGTTAACACAAAGAACAGGCTAAACCGTTTGAACGAAACAGAAAAGAGTGATTGCAATCTAGCAGATCGTTGTTTGGTGATGGTTGGGGCTATCAAAGTAGCATAGATAATCGATCCAATCAATAGTATTGGTCCCCAAATAAGAAACCATGATATGGGTTGCAAAAGCGATACAATAACTGTCCACTTAATGTTATTTGAATTGGCTTCATCCATCATACGTGTTTCATTGCCTGGAGATAGAAACACCCCAAAAGCAAAGATTATAGCAGCTGCCAATAATATAAGGTGGTGCGTACTGACTTTACGATGTGCAATCGATCTCTCTATATTTATATATATAAGCGTGCATACCACAATGACCAACGAAATCTCGTTGCTACCCACAATGGCAAATACAAGTAACGTGTTGATGGTGGTTAAGAGAAGCGTTGACCGATGCAATAAATTGGCCAACAGTACAATATATAATATAGATGGTACTGTATAGGCTGCATATCCCGAGAACCAATAAAATGATTGTGATATGCTTGGACACTGCACAATGTAGATTATAAAACAGAGTATAGCGATGGTTATCTTCTCTTTTTGTCTAAATAGCTCTTTCAGAAGTGATGAAGATAGATACCACAGCGAACAAAAGAAGAGGGTTATTAAGATGAGAGGATAGATGCGATAGAGTGTCATGGAGTGAAACACCAATGGATTGAGCGATGATAATAGCGTTGCGAAATATCGTCCAGACCAATTAAGATAGGTCTCAATTCCAGATATCCATATATTGCTCGATATATCTCTCAATGCATAGTTGTAATCGTCGGTACTGGGATGATTATAAATAGATAGTAAAAATAGGGGAGCAATAACCAGTATTCCTATTACTAGAATAGTCCATACGCTGATGTTCTTTATATTAATAGCTTTCATCTTATATCTTATTGTATCGTTACAAATATACTATTTTTAACAGAGTAACGTGTGCTAACCTCTTAAAATATAGGGCATAAAAAATCCTCCTATACTCTTTAAATTCGAGTAAGGAGGATTGATTTATGTGGTAAATAGTCTATTTACTTAACCTTGATGCGATCGAAACCTTCGCCATATACACCAATCACCGAACTTTGTGAGATGAAGGCATTGGGGTCAATATCTTTCACTAAACGGAAGATATCGACTGATTGACGTTTGTAGGCAAGTACTACCAATACTTTAACGGGTTGTTTGCTGTAACCGCCTGTTGCATCGAGTACAGTTACACCGCGTTTGGTATCACTTATCACTCGTTCGGCAATCTTTTCGTACTCTTTCGAGAAGATAAAGAACTGTACCGACTGACGTGCACTATTTACAATGTAGTCGAGTACAAACCCTATGACAAACAATGTAACGAATCCGAAGATTACGCGACGCCAATCATGAAATATGAAATAACATGAAGTGATGATCACCACATCGCAAATCATAATCATACGGCCCAAAGTAATGTCTCTGTACTTATTAACAATAGCTGCAATGATATCTGTACCACCGGTACTACCATTACAATTGAAAACAACTCCTAAACCAACACCACACATGGTAGCACCAATCAAACAAGCCATAAAGTCTTGTCCTTCTCCTACCAGAAGAGGGGATATGCCGTCTTCGCCATTAACGATTTTCTGTAAGAACCAAAGCAAAAAGGTAAGCATAAAGATAGCATACCCGGTTTTAATACTGAAACGTGGGCCAAGTATCTTTATGGCAAAAGCCATCAGAAATGCATTGATAATAAAATAGGAGTACTGAATAGGAAATCCGGTTGAATAGAATATAATCGCTCCGATACCTGTAGTACCACCAGTAGTAATTTGGTAGGGAAGCAAGAATGCTGCCCATCCCAATGAATAGATGAATAAACCGAAAGTGATGAAGACATAGTCTCTCACCTCTCTCATCACTTCGGTTCTATTAGGTTTTTGAATGCTCAGTTTAGCCGCCATTAAATTACGATGTTTACAATCTTTTTGGGTACTATGATTACTTTCTTAGGAGTCTTACCTTCTGTCCATTTCAAAGCACGTTCGTCAGATAATACTGCAGCTTGAATATCATCGTTGATAGCTTCTGCAGGAAACTCCATAGTGAAACGGGCTTTACCATTGAATGAAATGGTATAGTTTACCGAATCTTCTTTTAAGTACTCCTCGTTGAATGTAGGCCATTGTGCATCGCATACTGTTGTAGTATGACCAAGTTTATGCCATAGCTCTTCGCAAACGTGTGGTGCAAATGGTGCTAATGTTACTACCAACTGTTCAAGAATCTCTTTCTTGTAACATTTCAAAGTGAATAGTTCATTAACACAAATCATAAATGCACTTACCGATGTGTTGTATGAGAACTGTTCGATATCGCTTGATACCTTCTTGATTAACTTATGAAGTGCTTTTAGATCTTCTTTTGTAGCAGCTTCTTCGGTTACGATATATTGACCATCGCGGTTGTAGAACAAAGTCCAGAACTTACGGATAAAGCGGTGTACACCATCAATACCGTTTGTATCCCATGGTTTAGATTGTTCGATAGGTCCTAAGAACATCTCGTACATACGAAGTGTATCTGCACCATACTTCTCAACAATCATATCAGGGTTAACCACGTTGAACATAGACTTACTCATCTTCTCAACAGCCCAACCACAGATGTATTTACCATCTTCCAAGATAAACTCAGCAGTAGCAAACTCAGGGCGCCATGCCTTGAACGCTTCTACATCAAGTATATCGTTTGATACGATGTTTACATCAACATGTAGTTGTGTAGTTTCGTATTGATCTTTTAAGTGAAGCGATACGAATGTGTTGGTATCTTTGATACGATATACAAAGTTACTACGACCTTGAATCATACCTTGGTTCACTAACTTTTGGAATGGCTCTTCTACTACCGATACGTTGATATCGTGAAGGAACTTGTTCCAATAGCGAGAATAGATTAAGTGACCGGTTGCATGTTCGGTACCACCAACATAAAGATCTACATTGCGCCAGTATTGATCAACTTCAGGAGCAACCAATGCTTTCTTGTTGCGTGGATCCATGTAGCGTAAGTAGTAAGCCGATGAACCTGCAAAGCCTGGCATTGTATTTAGTTCGAGTGGGAAGATAGTTACATTATCAATCTTGCTGTTCTCTACCACTTGCTTGTTCACAGTATCCCAAGCCCATACTTTAGCATGACCCAATGGAGGTTCGCCTGTTTCAGTTGGAAGGAACTTCTCTACTTCAGGTAGTTCAAGAGGCAATGCCGATTCGTCAATCATGTAAGGCATACCATCTTTGTAATATACAGGGAATGGTTCGCCCCAATAGCGTTGACGGCTAAAGATAGCATCGCGCAAACGGAAGTTCACCTTCACACGACCTAAAGCTGTCTTTTGAATATATTCTTTTGTTTTAGCAATAGCCTCTTTTACAGTAAGACCATTCAAAACCAATCCACCTTCAGGAGCACCCGGACGAGGAGAGTTCATCATGATACCTTCTTTTGCATCAAAGCTCTCTTCGCTTACGTCGCATCCTTCAATCAAAGGGCGAATCTCTAAACCGAAGTGTTTAGCAAAAGCGTAGTCGCGACTATCGTGTGCAGGAACTGCCATAATAGCACCAGTACCATAGCCAGCCAATACATAGTCACTAATCCATACCGGAATAGCTTCGTTTGTCAATGGGTTGATAGCATAAGTACCCGAGAATACACCACTTACACTACGGTCAGCAATACGTTCACGTTCGGTACGTTTCTTAGTACGTTCAATATATGCATCAACTTCTGCTTTTTGTTCGGCAGTTGTAAGTTGTGCTACTAGTTCGCTTTCGGGAGCCAATACCATGAAGGTTACACCAAACACAGTATCTGCACGTGTAGTAAATATAGTAAATTCAATATCCGAGTCTTTTACTTTGAATTGCATCTCAGCACCTTCGCTACGACCAATCCAGTTGCGTTGAGTCTCTTTCAATGAATCTGTCCAGTTTACAGAATCCAATCCGTCTAATAAACGTTGCGCATATGCAGATACGCGCAAGCACCATTGACGCATTACTTTTTGTACTACAGGGAAACCACCACGCTCACTTACTCCATCAACAACCTCATCGTTGGCAAGTACTGTACCAAGTTCAGGACACCAGTTAACCATTGTGTTGCCCAAGTAAGCAATACGATAGTTCATTAATATCTCTTGTTGTTCTTTTTCAGATTTGCTGTTCCACTCTTCTGCAGTAAATTCAAGCTCTTCGCTACCGGCAGCATTCAATCCTTTTGTACCATTAGCCGCTAAGTGCTCTACCAATAGGCTGATAGGTTTTGCTTTTTGGCATTTAGGACAATAGAAGCTATCAAACATTTGCATGAAAGCCCATTGAGTCCATTGGTAATATTCAGGATCGCAAGTACGAATCTCACGGCTCCAATCAAAACAGAAACCTATTTTGTCGAGCTGTTCGCGATAGCGATTAATATTATTTACGGTAGTTATCGCCGGATGTTGACCAGTTTGAATGGCATATTGCTCAGCAGGAAGTCCGTAAGCATCATATCCCATAGGGTTCAAAACGTTAAATCCGTTCAGTCTTTTATAGCGAGCGTATATGTCCGATGCGATATAACCCAGTGGATGGCCTACGTGTAAGCCGGCTCCCGATGGGTAAGGGAACATATTTAATACATAAAACTTCTCTTTCGAAGGATCTTCTTTCACTTCGTAAGTATGGTCTTCAACCCACTGCTTCTGCCACTTCTTTTCAATCTCTCTGAAATTATATTCCATAGCGATAATCCTTTTGTTTATAGTGATTTATTATATACTTATTGATAATTTCGGCAAAAATACATCAATATTTTCAGATTATGGTTTGATAGAGTGAAAAACTCTATTTAAAACTCTGTGAGAGATAACAAATTTAGAGAAACCTTGTTTTGCCTTTATGATTATTGATAAATAAACAGCTCTAGGAATGATGTTAGTAAACGAAATAGATTGGTGTTAATAAGCCGAGCAAGATTGCAAACAAAATGTTGTATTATTCTGTTTTAATTAATATTCTGTTAATTATTTATTTAAATTAAGACCTACCAATTATGAAAAGTTCCGAATTTGCTAAAGGGCATTTGATGATGTTTATAGGCACCGTCTTTTTCAGTTTTAACTTCATCATGCTCAAGTATATGATGCCTCGTTGGATGAATGGCTTCGATGCTACATTCTTCAGAATAGTTGGAGCGATGATTTTATTTTGGGTGTCTTCTATTTTTATCAAGAATACGGCCATCGATAAGAAAGATTATAAGACACTCTTCTTTAGTGGGATTTTCGGGTTATTTCCCTTTATGATCTTCTTTAATATGGCGCTGCAGTATAGTTCGGTAATCGACGTTTCGATTATTATGACTACTCCGCCTGTGTTGGTAGTACTCATCTCGATAATTGTCGATAAAGTTAAGATAAGCATGATGAATGCCTTGGGCTTGTTCTTGTCGATTGGTGGTGCTATCTTTTTGATATTAATAGGCAAATCAGGGGGAGGTTCGGGTCGCGACATGATGGGCAATATATATGCAGCAATCAGTTCGGTGGCTTATGCTTACTATCTATTCTCGTTGCGTAATTGTTCTAAAAAATATCATCCTATATCATTGCTTCGTTGGGTGTTCTTAGCAGCGGCATTAGGCGCTATTCCTTTGGGAATTATCTTCTTGCCTCATGCTCCATTGGTGCATCATCCCAGCCTAGATGCTATATTAATATTGTCGTGTATCATTCTATTTCCGTCTTTCTTGTCTTTTCTTCTTATACCGAGAGCACTCAAGCGAATTGGGCAACAGTTGGTTTCAATGTATCAAGATTTAATACCTGTACTAGCTACCGTATTGGCTATTCTGTTTAAAATGGATAAGCTGTTTTGGGATCAACCGGTAGCGATAGCCATTATTCTATTAGGTGTATATATCAGTTCGGTAGCTGTAAAGAAGGTGAAGGATAAAGAAAAGTTAGAATCGCAGGTTAGTGATAAGTGATTTTTGAGTGTTTACAATCGAAACGATAACTGTTAACTATTATCATGTTAAATGTATATATCTAGCGCGATAATAGTTAACAGTTATCGTTTGCTTTATGGCTATAAAGATTTTGGTTGATATAGATGTGATGCAGTGTGTATATAAATACACCTTATTATATATGGAAAGAGGGTTTGGAACATAATAAGACTCCAAACCCTCTTTTTATTTAGTTTATACAAAACTATTAAGTTACGATCCACCCCAGCCACCTACGCCACCGGCAGTGTCGTTTCTATCTTCTATATCTTCTTCTACACTCTCTGTTTCAGAATTCAAATCATCGTTATCCATATCTAATTTATTAAGCGCTTCCTTGCTATAAGGACCGTCTTTTAATTCAGATGGGCGATGTTTTTCTTCTTCTTCGGGTCGATGCAATTTCCTATCCATAATATATCGTTTTATAATTATTACGTATGCTTTATTTATACAACAAACAAAAGCGGGAATAGGTTGATTGGGAAAGGGTGTTTTTTAGTTATTAAGATATAAAAAAAGAAGAGTAGGATGGATTTGTTGACTTATGGGCAAAAAAAAAGGAGTCACGCCTGACTCCAACCTTTGTTAACCTTAAATCTAATACTATGAAAAACACATTACAAATGTACGGGTTTTATCTAAAGTAGCAAATAATTCAAGCAGATTGGGATGTAAAATAACATAATTTAATACAAATACACGATTAGTTTACATTTTTACACGATTAAAGCGTTCTTTTTAGCAAAATGATTGTAGCTTGTACAATTCGACAACAAATATATTTTGCTTTGGTCGTCTATATAGATAAATTGATTATATCCTTTCGTATTCATATCATTTGGCAAACAATCTCTAAATCAAGGCATCGTTGTTTATGGATGGTTCGTTGAAATGAAGCCCCATTAAATTAGTAGTTGCTATTAAACATTTCTTTAGATGAACGAATTTCGTAACTCAGAAATTTCAGCTAACTTTGTCTTTCTATATCAATATATTATCTAAAAAACAAGGAGAAACTACGCGTGAGCATGAATGATATCGAACTAACCCCCATGATGAAACAGTTTGTCGAACTGAAAGCGAAACATCCTGATGCTGTGATGCTTTTCAGATGTGGCGACTTCTACGAAACTTACTCTACTGATGCCGTTATTGCTTCAGAGATATTGGGGATAACACTCACCAAAAGGGCCAACGGCAAAGGCAAAACCATCGAAATGGCTGGCTTTCCGCATCATGCACTCGATACTTATCTGCCTAAACTGATACGTGCAGGCAAGCGTGTGGCTATATGCGATCAGTTAGAAGATCCAAAAGCTACCAAGAAGTTAGTGAAGCGTGGCATCACCGAATTGGTTACTCCGGGTGTTTCTATCAACGATAATATATTGAACTACAAGGAAAATAACTTCCTGGCAGCTGTTCACTTTGATAAGAGTAGTTGTGGGGTGGCTTTTCTTGATATCTCTACCGGTGAGTTTCTTACTGCACAAGGTCCTTTCGATTATATCGATAAGCTACTCAATAACTTTGCTCCCAAAGAGATACTGTTTGAACGTACCAAACGCTTGATGTTCGAAGGTAACTTCGGCAGCAAGTTCTTTACCTTCGAACTAGAAGACTGGGTATTTACTGAAACTTCTGCACGCGAAAAACTTTTAAAGCACTTCGAAACGAAGAACTTAAAAGGGTTTGGTGTAGAGCATCTTACTAACGGTATAATCGCTGCAGGTGCTATTCTACAGTACCTGGATATGACTCAACATACTCAAGTAGCACATATCACCTCTTTGGCGCGTATCGAAGAAGATAAATATGTGCGTTTGGACAAGTTTACCGTTCGCAGCTTAGAGTTGATAGGCAGTATGAACGATGGCGGAAGCTCATTGATCGATGTGATTGATAAAACCATCAGTCCTATGGGTGCTCGTTTGTTGAAACGTTGGATGGTATTCCCATTAAAAGATGAGAAACCTATCAATGACCGCTTGAATGTGGTTGAATACTTCTTCCGCAAACCTGAGTTTAAAGAGGTGATAGAAGAAGAACTATCGCGTATTGGCGACTTAGAACGTATCTTGTCTAAAGTAGCGGTTGGTAGAGTCTCTCCACGTGAGGTTGTTCAACTTAAAATCGCTTTGCAAGCTATTGTCCCTATCAAGGAGGCTTGTATGCAAGCAGACAATGCCAGTCTCAATGTGATTGGCGAACAGCTGAACCTTTGTCCTTCTATTCGCGAACGAATTGAACGTGAGATTAATAATGATCCTCCTTTGCTTATCAATAAAGGTGGAGTTATTAAAGATGGTATAAACGAAGAGTTAGACGATTTGCGTCGCATCGCCTATTCGGGCAAAGACTATCTATTAAAGATACAACAACGCGAAAGCGAAACTACCGGTATCCCAAGTTTAAAAATAGCCTTCAATAGTGTCTTTGGATATTATATAGAGGTGCGCAACATACATAAAGATAAAGTTCCACAAGAGTGGATACGCAAGCAAACGTTGGTAAATGCCGAACGTTACATCACGCAAGAACTTAAAGAATACGAAGAGAAGATTCTTGGTGCCGAAGATAAGATACTATCGCTCGAGACTCGACTATATAATGACCTGGTCTTGGCGTTGAGTGAGTATATACCTGCATTGCAAGTCAATGCAAACTTAATTGCGCGATTAGACTGCTTGTTGTCTTTTGCTAATATAGCTCGTCAGAACAATTATATTCGTCCGGTTATCGAAGACTCCGATGTACTGGATATTCGCCAAGGTCGCCATCCTGTTATTGAGAAACAATTGCCTATTGGCGAAAAGTATATCGCTAACGATGTTATGTTGGATAGTACATCTCAACAAGTCATCATCATTACCGGACCAAATATGGCGGGTAAGTCGGCTTTGCTTAGACAAACGGCTTTGATTACGCTAATGGCTCAGATTGGTTCTTTTGTTCCTGCTCAAAGTGCACGCATCGGATTGGTCGATAAGGTGTTTACTCGTGTTGGTGCAAGCGATAATATCTCGGTAGGTGAGTCTACTTTCATGGTCGAAATGAATGAAGCATCCGATATTCTAAATAATATCTCCGACCGAAGTCTTATTCTGTTTGATGAACTTGGTCGTGGTACATCTACATACGATGGTATTTCGATTGCTTGGGCCATTGTTGAACATATCCATGAGCATCCTAAAGCAAAGGCTCGAACACTGTTTGCTACCCATTATCATGAACTTAATGAGATGGAGAAATCATTCAAGCGTATCAAGAACTACAATGTATCGGTGCGTGAGGTTGATAATAAAGTCATCTTCTTACGTAAGTTAGAACGTGGTGGTAGCGAACATTCATTTGGTATTCATGTAGCCAAGATGGCAGGTATGCCCAAGAGCATTGTGAAACGTGCCAATGAGATATTGAAACAACTTGAAACGGATAATCGCCAGCAAGGTATTGCAGGCAAACCATTGGCCGAAGTAAGCGAACATCGCGAAGGAATGCAGCTAAGCTTCTTCCAACTAGATGATCCTATTCTTTGTCAAATACGCGATGAGATACTCAATCTAGATGTAAATAACCTAACTCCGATTGAAGCACTCAACAAACTCAACGATATTAAGAAGATAGTTAAGGGGAAGTAATACCCTTATAAACCAAAAAGCAATTAGGCAGTATGCATTCAAATGAATCATACTGCCTAATCTATATAAACACACTTTGAAATAATTGTTAGTTTATTAAACCGCATGAACTACATCATGTTGCCCAATAACTAACGTTTTTATTGTTGCGGAACAAAGTCAATGACTACACAGTTGCCGTTCTGTTGTACTTTGCCATCGTTCATCTCTATAATTTGAATTAACTCCTCTTTTATATTAGAACTCATCAACTGACGCTTCACCGTTTGTGAACGGAGTTTGGCTCGCCTGATGTTCTGCTCTAGATTATCTGCGTCATCAGCATATCCCGAAATTAGTATCTGTGCATTCGGGTTCTTCTTTAACACTCTAACCATGCGGTTGATTTTGTATGCTTGATTGTGTTCAATCATAACACTGTTTTTTGGGAAGGTGATTGCTGGAAACTCTTTTACTTGAATGGCTTGAAGATTTCCGTTATTGTCCTCTACAATTGTCTCTTCTCGATAGACGGGTTCAATATGCAATGCATCTTCTATTACTCCAATATACTTTTCGGCCTTCTTGATTACTCTTGGTTTGTGCGAGAATATAAAATTGATGCGTACACCGCTGTCCCATATGTAATTATCTCTATTGGCAAATTTTGGAGTGCTATCAAGTGATTTGCCCGTTAGATAAGTGATACCACTGTATATACCAAGCGACCAATGTTTAGCTATCTTGTACACAACCGTTAGATTGCCACCTACACCCATGTGCCATTCAGTTTTATGCTTTATCACTTTGGTATTGGTATCAACAGTTCTGAATGAAGCTTTTGTTCCAACTAAAGCTATTTGTGGCAATAAACCAACCATCCATCTCGATGCTTTTGTCTCATTAAACAGTCCTAAGATATTGATATTACCTCTTACACCATATATCTGCATCTTTACGGTCCCTTTCAGATTATCGTATCTCCAACCCACTAAGTCTGATGGTTGTTTAATATAGACGTAATCGTTTTTGCCTAACCAGAAAATATTGTATTGCGATTGCGAAGTCAGTTTTACTTTACCTGTCAACATATAGGCTTCTAAACCGAATGCTGTGTTAAAATAGTATCCACCATACATACCGGCAGACCATCCAAGTTTGTTATTACCAGATCCGAAAGAGCTAAATGAACTAACACCAAAAGGTATACCACCATCTTTTCCGATATACCATTGTCCATTGTACTCGTAGGGAGATTGATATACTTGAGCTATTACCGGTTGTGTGCAAAGGGTAATTAACGTGATGAATGCTACTATGTATGATTTCATAAACAGCCAATATTGGTTTATAACATATCTTACATAACAATTGCAACTAGTAAATTGTTAGTTTTTGTCTTTCAATAATCGGCTATAAACGATAAAAAGGATATATTCTCAGAAGAATATATCCTTTTTTGTATGTCAATATACCACAACGTGGTACTCTCATTCTTATTTAACAGCTTTCTTTTTGCCGTAGAAGAACATAAAATATATACCGATGATAACGAAAGGTACACTTAACCATTGTCCCATGTTGAATGTCATTCCATCTTCAAAACTTACTTGATTCTCTTTTAAGAACTCAATAAAGAAACGGAAGGTGAAGATGTATGTTAAGCATAGACCGAAGTAGAAGCCACGATGGAGTTTCTTATCATACTTCTTATAAAAGAACATCATTATGAAGAATAGTATAAAGTAAGCAATGGCCTCGTATAGCTGTGCCGGATGGCGAGGATAGAGGTCTATTGTTTCGAATACAAATCCCCAAGGCATATCGGTTACCTTACCAATTATCTCAGAATTCATTAAGTTGGCTATACGAATAAAACCGGCCATAACAGGAGTAGCGATAGCAATCATATCAACCACATCCATGTAGTGTAGCTTCATCTTACGCGAGTATAACCAAAGCGATATCATTAACCCCAATGTTCCACCATGACTAGCTAGTCCTTCGTAGCCTGTAAATTTCCAACCTCCTTGTGGTAATATCTTAATCGGAAGAATCATTTCCCAAAAGTGATGTAGGTAGTATTCGGGTTGATAGAATAGGCAATGTCCCAATCGAGCACCAATCAATATACCGAAGAAGCAGTAGAAGAACAAGGGTTCAAATGTCTTTTCAGAAATCTTACGTTGGCGAAACAAGTAGTGTACAATCATGTAAACTAATGCAAAGCCGATAGCCCAAAGCAATCCGTAGTAACGGATAGATACGCCTGCAATATTAAATAACTCAGGGTTTGGGTTCCAGTTGATGAATGCTAATAGTGGATTCATATGTGTTTGGATTTAATGATTTGTAGTTAGAGTGTATTGAATTTCTGTATTACACGTTGATAAGTCGGAATTTCGATGTTATGTGCTTTTGCTGCATCAACCATATCAAACAATAGCCCTTGTATCTCAGATTGACCGCCACGAGCTAAGTCTTTCTGCATAGAAGCCGTACTCTCGGGAGCCAGATGATCGATGATACTAAGATTGTATGCCACCGGATCTGAATCGTACTCTACACCAAGTCTTCTGCCTAGTTCGGCACTTTCGGTAGACAAGCCGATAAACAGGTCGCGTACTTCGCCAGGTTTTTGAACCTCGCCCATAGGCACATCAAAAAAAGCACCCGTCAAAGCCATGGCCGATATGAAGGCCCACTTTACGTAGGTGTCTTTGTTGATATCATCTGATAATACCGTCTTGATATCCGATTCGATTAAATCGTTTTTTACCGCTTCGAGTAGTTCGCGAGATACTTGAGTACCTTTATGAGCACCAAATACCAGCTGATACGTTTTGCCCATTTGAGTAATCTCTCCCGGACCCGAAACGAAACCTACGATGTAGATGCATCCATCCAAAACCGTTACCTCGGGCACTAATTGCTGAATGCGTGGGCCAGTGCCATAAACATTCAAGATAGGAATTACAATCGTTTCTTCGTGCGATGCACGTTTAATCAATTGCGCAATCGACTCAATCGAATATCCCTTTACGCATACAAATATCACATCCGCTTTCCCCTCAAACTCCTCTGCCGTGTATGCCTTCATTTTAATCAGATGATCGCCTTTTAGGCCCGATTTCAACGAGAGTCCTTTCTCTTGGATGGCTTTCAGATGCTCACCACGTGCGATGCACGTCACATCTTTGCCGGCTAAAGCGAGGAAAGCGGCAATACTGCCGCCAACTCCTCCGGTTCCTGCGATGAGATATTTCATAGCGTTATTGGTGTGTGTTATACATTAAAGCGGAAATGCATGATATCTCCGTCTTGAGCAACATATTCTTTTCCTTCTACGCTCAATTTACCCGCCTCTTTTACAGCAGCTTCTGAGCCATAGTTGATGAAATCTTCGTATTTAATAACTTCGGCACGGATAAAACCTTTTTCGAAGTCGGTATGAATAACACCAGCACATTGTGGAGCCTTCCATCCTTTCTCGAAAGTCCAAGCACGAACCTCTTGAACACCGGCAGTGAAGTATGTTTGTAGGTTCAATAGGTCGTAAGCAGCACGTATCAAACGAGCTACACCCGATTCTGTTAAACCAGCTTCTTCTAAGAACAATTGGCGATCTTCGTAAGTCTCAAGCTCGGCGATATCCGACTCAGTCTTACCTGCAACAACCAAGATTTCAGCGTTCTCATCTTTCACCGCTTCGCGCACCATATCCACGTATTTGTTACCGTTTACAGCGCTTTTTTCGTCTACGTTACAAACGTACATTACAGGTTTTGAAGTCAACAAGAATAGCTCGTGAGCAATCTTTTGTTCGTCTTTTGTATCGAATTGTACCGAACGAGCCGCTTTACCTTGTTCTAAAGCATCTTTGTATTTCAACAAGATGTCGTATGTTTGTTTGGCAACTTTATCGCCACCTGTTTTAGCTTGCTTTTGAACTTTTTGGATACGTGCTTCGATTGTTTCCAAATCTTTCAATTGTAGTTCGTAATCGATAATTTCTTTATCGCGAACAGGGTTTACGCTACCGTCAACGTGAGTTACGTTTTCATCGTCGAAGCAACGAAGCACGTGCAAGATAGCATCAGTTTCACGGATGTTAGCCAAGAACTTGTTGCCAAGACCTTCGCCTTTGCTAGCACCTTTTACCAATCCGGCAATGTCTACAATCTCAACTGTTGTAGGCAATATGCGTTGTGGTTTTACTAACTCAGCTAGTTTATTTAAACGTTCATCGGGCACAGTGATTACACCCACGTTAGGTTCGATAGTACAAAAAGGAAAATTTGCTGCTTGCGCTTTCGCATTCGACAAACAGTTAAAAAGAGTCGACTTACCTACGTTTGGAAGTCCTACAATACCACATTGTAAAGCCATAAATCTATATCTAAATCTTTTGTAATAATCAATTAATTAGTGAAATAGCTCATAAAATAAGCTGTAGCCATTTCGTGTGCAAAGATACGTATTAATCTCTTATGACTGAAAAGTTTGTATGTTTATTCGGTCTGCAGTTTATGTTATGTTGTTAGTTTTTAAGTTATCTATACGATAGCAGGCAGCTATTTATGCTCAATCTCATGGAGTTACCATACATAATACCTTTGTTGTGTAGCAACCAATTTGCAATCTACTACATTCAACGCGATAATAGTTAACAGTTATCGTGCTGAATGTAGTAGTTTACCACGATAATAGTTAACAGTTATCAAGTGCGATATTTTGATTGAGCTGTTACTGTTTACATGCCGGTTGCTATGTATATTATAAATCAGTATTTTAGGTGAGTTGATACAAATTGAGATATCACAAAATGTGGCGATAGGCATCTGTTTGTGTTTTATGTTAAATAAATAGAGATAAATCAAAAAATATTTTTAAATTTGTTATTGGTTATAGCTTTGGATATAAGGATGTTAGTTGTGTTGACGTTTGATATATCGCAGATTTCCTTTGTTCATGGTAGTTTTGGTTTTGTTTACTATTAAACAAAAGGTCGTGATTAACTGTTAAATAAATACTAATCGAATTACTAATTTCTGCATGCGATACATAGACGCCACTATGTTGACTGAACAAATGCAAATAAAATTATGCTGAACAAATCTGAAGAACATAATTCGAGCATACAAATTATTGACTTAAATGTAAGTATCGGAACTAACCATATATTAAAGGATATCAATGTTGTTATTCCTGACAATAAGGTTACCTGTATCATTGGTCCATCAGGATGTGGTAAATCTACTCTACTCAAATCAATAAACCGACTGATAGATGACGTAGATAAAGCTGTTGTTACTGGCGAAATATATCTCGAGGGAGAGAATATATATGGCAAAAACACAGAGCTTACTCATATCCGTAAAAAGATGGGACTACTTTCTCAAAGACCCACTCCGTTGCCCATGTCCATTTATGATAATGTTGCCTTTGGATGTAGAATACATGGCATCCGCAGTCGCAAGAAACTCAACGTAATAGTCGAGGAAAACCTTCGTAATGCCGATTTGTGGGATGAAGTGAAAGATAGACTGCACAGTCCCGCGTCTAGTCTGTCGGTAGGGCAACAACAAAGGCTTTGTTTGGCTCGCGGACTGGCTGTAGAACCGCGGTTTATCTTGGGCGATGAATCAACATCCGCGCTCGACCCTATCTCAAGTCGTAACATCGAGAACCTTTTTATGCGTCTGAAAGACAAATATGGAATTGTTCTGGTAACACATACCCTTAGACAAGCTTTGCGAATAGCCGATCATGTCATCTTCATCTACTTGGGCGAAGTGATAGAGGCGGGAACTGCCGAAGAGGTATTTAAGAATCCTCAGCACGAATTGACTAAACAATACCTTACAGGAGCATTTAGTTAGCTTCAAGCCATAACATCTGAACTCTGAAATAAACGATATATCTTATGAAAAAACGAATCAACTTCTCTATAAGCCTACTATTATTGCTTGCAATTGCTACACTCTGCAACTGTGGAAGCAAAAAACAACAAGAACAACAAGACAATTTACAGGCTACCGATGGTTTATCGGGCACTATTCAGTTGTCGGGTGCATTTGCTCTTTATCCGATGGCCATTAAGTGGGCCGAAGAATTCAGAAAAATACATCCCAACGTGCGCATAGATATATCGGGCGGTGGTGCAGGCAAAGGAATGACCGATGCATTGTCGGGTGTTGTTGATATAGGAATGGTATCGCGCGAGGTCTATCCCGAAGAGATGAGCAAAGGGGCTTTCCCGATTGCAACGGTAAAAGATGCTGTGGTGCCTACCATCAACGTGAAGAATCCTGAGATTGAAACCATTCGTAAAGTGGGATTAACACGCGATAAGGCAAAACAGCTCTGGAACAAAAAATATTCTACTTGGGGTGATGTTTTGGGTACTCAGTCTAAGATACCACTTCATGTATTTACCCGTTCGGATGCTTGTGGTGCTGCCGAAACATTTGCCGGTTGGTTTGGTGAGAAACAAGAAGACTTGAAGGCAACCGCTATATTTGGCGATCCCGGTGTGGCATCGGCTGTGCAAAAAGATAAGGTGGGCATTGGTTATAACAACATAGCCTATGTATACGATCAACGTACCAAACAACCATTCGAAGGGTTAACGATTATGCCTATCGATTTGAATGAGGATGGTGTTATCACCGATGATGAATACTTCTATGATAATTCGGGCGATTTGATTCAAGCCATTAAAGATGGACGATATCCTTCGCCTCCTGCAAGAGATTTATATCTGGTAACCAAAGGAAAACCTACCAAACCTGAAGTGATTGCTTTTTTAGAGTATGCATTAACTGATGGGCAACAGTATGCCAACCCTACCGGATATATCGAATTGTCTCCTGAACAAATCAATGCGGAGTTAGCTAAAATAAAGTAACTAATTAACGAATAGGACTGTAACGTGGGTTTTTCTCTATTGAAACGAAGAGTCTTGAAAGACAAAGTCATGAGATGGGTTATGTTCATCTTAACGTTTATGTCTTTGTTTGCACTTGGTGCTATGGCCATCGGGTTAATCTATAAGTCGTTGCCCATACTGCGTACTTATCCTCTTTTCGAACTTTTATCAAATATCGAATGGAGTCCTATGCGAGGACAGTTTGGTTTTAAATCATTTATTCTCTCTTCTATCTATGTTACGTTGCTCTCTATCGCCATTGCGGTGCCTATTTCATTGCTTACGGCTCTCTTCTTAACGCAACAAAAGAGTCCTTATCTCAAGAAGATTATATTTCCGGTACTCGATATCTTGGCCGGTATTCCTTCGGTTGTATATGGGTTGTGGGGCATTCTAATCATTGTTCCGTGGATATCCGATAACTTCGGTCCACGCTTTGTAGAGTACACAAGTGGTTATTCGTTGATGGCAGGAGGTGTTGTGTTGAGTGTTATGATTAGCCCTTTGTTGGTTAGCTTGTTTATTGAGCTCTTCTCTACTGTGCCGCAAGCCTTAAAAGATGCTTCAACTTCGTTGGGTGCTACACGTTGGCAAACAGCTCGAAAAGTTATTTTGCGTAAAACATGTCCCGGAATCATCGCCTCTATTGTACTTGCTGTTTCAAAAGCTTTTGGTGAAACACTGGCTGTATTGATGGTTTGTGGTAATATGGTGGGACTCCCTCACTCGATATTCGATAGTGTATATCCGTTGCCTGCTTTGATAGCCAACAATTACGGTGAGATGCTCTCGTTGCCTATTTACGAATCGGCATTGATGTTTGCAGCGTTGATACTGTTCGTTATCATCTTGGTATTCAATGCCATCTCGCGTATTGTACTCGATAGGGTAGAAAAACGATTTATGTTATGAAGCTAAAGTTCATCGAAGAGAAAGTAGCCAATGTACTCATGTTTCTGGCAACAGTACTTGTGTTCTTGTTCTTTGCAAGCATCATTTGGACCATTGCCGAAACGGGATTTCCAACGCTTACGTGGGAAATGATTACTTCATTGCCCGGTGGTGGGTTCTATTTGGGTAAGGAGGGCGGTATATTGAATGCCATTGTAGGGTCATTGATGATTGTTGGCGGATCTACATTCTTAGGCTTGTTAATCAGTATCCCGATTGTATTTTATATAAATGTATATCTCAAGAAAGATTCAAAGCTAGTTTATTATACCCGCCTATCATTCGACGTATTATTTGGTATTCCCTCTATCGTTTATGGGGCATTTGCCTTTAGTTTGATGATATTCTTGGGATTGAAAACATCGCTATTGGGTGGTATTATCGTTATCACAATGCTGATTGTGCCGATATTTGTTCGCTCCATGGACGAAGTTGCCAGTTCGGTTTCTAAAGAGATGCTTGAAGCTACTTATGCATTAGGGGCAACTCGGTTGGAGGTGTGCAAGGTAGTGTTACGACAAATTGCTCCGGGTGTAGCTACTGCCACCTTGTTATCTATTGGTAGAGCCATAGGTGATGCAGCGGCTGTACTATTCACAGCAGGTTTTACAGACAATATTCCTACGGCACTCAATCAACCGGCTGCTACTTTGCCGCTATCGGTCTTCTTTCAGTTGAGTAGTCCCATCCCCGAAGTTCGCGAACGTGCCTATGCAGCTGCCTTACTGCTTACCATCATTGTCTTGATATTGAGTATTGCAGGGCGAATGATTACCTCTTATTTCTCTAAGAATAAAATTAAATAGCTTGTTTGATATAGGGTACGATGACGTTGTTTAATACATCGTAGTTCAAACGATGCTCTCCATCAAAGATTTCATAGTTGGTATAATATGCCAAATACTCATCTTTGCAGTTCACTAGTTCGTCTTTATCGCCAAAGAAGGCATAAGTGTTGTCTTTATCAAAGGGTGTTACCTCCTTAAATTGGTTCTTCTCTATAGCTTGATAGGCATCGCAAAGTTCCGGAGTAATATCATACTGATTCACTCCATCTACACGTGGGTTCATAAAGGATTGTACGCCAATATTCATTCGCATAAACTCGGATACATGAAAGGCCGGATTCACCAATATCTTCTTATAACCATGCATTTGTTGTGCAAACATTCCTCCCATAGAAGTCCCAATAATCAAATCAGGTTTCTCTGTCTGGCAGATGTCATGCAATAACTCCAATGCATCGAATGGATTGATTGGTAAATCGGGAGATAGAACAATCAATTCGGGTAGTAACTGTCGCAAGCTTACGACTGTTGACGAAGCTCCCGATGAAGATAAACCGTGTATGTATAGAATCTTTTTGTTCGTCATCGTGCAGTGATTTAATGCGATACAAGATAGTGATTTGTGTACTAGTTATACACAAACCACTCACATTATTTCATTGTTCAAGCCTTTTTATCCGTTATCAGAAAGAGAACTGAATAGGAGATGCCGGTCCGATAGGGATATCGAGTAGTATCCACAAGAAGAACATCACCATCCATCCTATGAAGAAGGCTACCGAATAAGGAAGCATTAAGGATACAATGGTTCCTATACCGGCTTTCTTATCGTATAGCTGTACGAAGGCTACTATCAATGCAAAGTAAGACATCATAGGCGAGATGATATTGGTTACTGAGTCGCCAATTCGATAAGCCAACTGAGTCAACTCTGGCGAGTAACCAAGCATCATAAACATTGGAATAAATACGGGTGCCATAATCGCCCATTTAGCCGATGCAGAACCCATTACCAGATTGATAAATGCAGCCAATAAAATGAACGATAGCATCAACGGGAAAGTTCCTAAATCGAGTGTTTGAAGTATCATCGCTCCTTTTACAGCGACCAACAATCCAATGTTAGACCATTTGAAATAAGCTACGAACTGAGCCGCAAAGAATACCAACACAATGTAAGTACCCATAGTCTCCATTGATTTGCCCATCCCTTTGATAACATCGTTATCGCTCTTGATAGTCTTTGCCCCGATGCCATAGGCAATGCCCGGCAAAGCAAAGAACAAGAAGATGAAGGTTACAACACCTTTCATAAATGGAGAGGTTAAGAAGTCGCCATTCTCAGGGTTAAGCAAGAATCCGTTCTTTGGCAATAGCCCGATAAGGAGTATACCAATCAATGCACATGAGGTGATTGTGGCATACATCATGCCGCGCTTCTCGTCTTTAGTAAGCGGTGTGAGTGGTATGGCTTCGACATCCTTGCCGTGATATACACCCAAACGAGGAACGATAATACGTTCTGTTACCCATGTCCCCAATCCGGCGATCAAGAAAGTAGAGGCAAACATGAAGTAGTAGTTACAAGCGGGGTTTACCGTATAGGTAGGATCAATGATTTGTGCCGCCTCTTGTGATAAGCCTGCCAACAAAGGATCGATAGTTCCTAGCAGTAGATTGGCACTATATCCTCCTGATACACCGGCAAAGGCAGCAGCTAATCCGGCTAGTGGGTTGCGACCTGCCGCCAAGAATATCACTGCAGCAAGCGGAACTAATAGTACATAACCAACTTCGGATGCTGTATTCGAAAGAATCCCTGCAAATACAATCACAAAGGTGAGCATACGTGCTGGTGCTGCCATCACGATACGACGTAAGATGGTTGATATTAAACCCGTTCTCTCTGCAATACCTACACCAAGCATCGCTACAAGCACTGTACCCAATGGTACAAATCCTGTAAAGTTGCTCACGGTATTCTCTAATATCATATGAATACCTTTTTGGGAGAGTAAGTTGACTACATGAATGGTTTCCCCGGTTGCCGGGTTTGTAACTTCGGGATTGAAGAGAGAGATAATCCAAGATAAAACAAGTACGCCAAATGCAAATAGGGCAAATAGGGTAGTTGGATTGGGTAAGGCATTACCCACTTTTTCTACATAATGAAGAAAACGGTTGATAAGTGTCTTTTTTTGTGTCATACGTCGTTTCAGGCGTTTTTAAGTAATAAGCACATCCATAGGTGGAATTGTTATTAGATTTATACTAAAAGTCATTTGTACAAATTTACATAAAATAGACCGTTTTAAAAACACGTTTAATATTAATAAAGACATTTTGTGACATTGGTGTGCTGATATGGCGCTGTTTGGTTTACAATGCGTGCAAGCGAGACTGTTTAATTAACATTTTTATTGAATTATCCCTATTCTTCTCTTTTATAGATAGAATTTTGCAGATAACTAAAAGAGGCGTAGCACAAATGGCAATGCTACGCCTCTTCATTTCAAAGCGATGATGCAATACAAACGACTATTGCAATCTATCACTTAATTTGAAAGTATGTTCTTTTATTTTTTGGCTACTTTGATTGCATTCTCTTTGTTCACTTTTACAAAGTAGATGCCCTTATTCAAAGTTGATAAGTTGATTTCTTGCGACTTATTTCCGTTTCCTTTAATATTCATCATGATGCTACCCGATAGATCGATTACTTGAATAGTTTCTATAGCTTCATTGCTTTGAACACTCAATGCTCCATCTGTAGGGTTAGGATAAACAAAGCTAGCTGAGGCCTTATCGTCTATCACTTTCTTGTTAGCAACATCTGTTCCTTTTACTGACATTAAATAAGTCGCATATCCGTTTCCCATGCAATAGTGATGGATATATACGGCATTATCATTAATACGCTCTACATGATAGAATGCACCACACGAAGGGTTGCCTGCATAATTAGCATCTCCTAGTGGGTTTACTGATAATAACGCTGCCTTTTCGGCACTCATATCACGTACAGTAAATCCACCGTTATAGTTTTTTCCGGATGAATGGATAAAGATATCATGTCCGCCAAGTTTAAACCATGCACCCCCTACTGTGTTATTGCGTGATGGAGGAGTACCCGAAGTTCCACCTGCTACATAATCTCCTCTATCCATGCCATCGTAAAGGAAGTAGCCGGTTGCACGATATTGATAGATGAATTTTTGTGGATTATTCTCAATAGGTATCACGTATCCGGCTGTATTTGATGTGGCTGATAGGGTTGTAGAAGCTGTTGTTTCAACAAACTTGCCATTAGCTATCTTTACGATGTTAACTACTTTCTTTCCGTTTGGGAAGAAGTAAACATAGCCTCCTTCAGTAGAGAAGATATCTCCACTGGCCGATATAAAGTTGGTTGTCCCATTGTCTAAAAGACTAAAAGAGATAGCTGTTGGCGTGGTCTCACCTGCTTTATAGGCTTTTAGTAGATTGGGAGTATCACTTAATCCGTCTTCGTTTCTTAGGATGAGATTGCCTGCATCATCGACTGCTATACCGTGTGTGGCAGTTCCAGTATATGGGGTTTCCACATTACCTGTTTGGTCGAAGGCAAGTAGGGTAGATGTTGTGTAATTGTTCACTAGAAACTTACCGTTGTGGTAAGCCATTTGTTGTGCAGATGCATAAGTAGAACCTCCAATGGGAAAGTTTGCTGGTAAATTCTTTGCATTAGCGGTAAAATTGAACACAGTATCAAGTTCTACTTCTAGTGGATCAACAATGTCGCTTGCATTTCCCCATTCGATATCAGCCAATTCGGGCATATCGCTTGGTTCTAAGTAGTCGCAAGTCATCATATAAACACCCATATTACCATAGTTATTATAATTGGCTAATGAGTTTACTGTCCAACAAGCCACATTAAATCCTGCATGGTGGAATTTCTTTGTTGTTGCAAAGTCGAAACTACCCACTGACATACTTGGTTCAATATTCCACTTCTTACACCACTCAAAGCGTTCATCAGAATATGTACTGATTAAGTATTGGCACTTGGCAGTAGGGTAGTTAGTTTTAACGTACTCAAGTGATTTCTGCATCGAAGTAAGGAATACGACTTTGCCATCCAACCCTTTTGATTTCACTAAAGCGTATAACCCAGGGAAGTTAGTCATATCGTTACTGTTGATACCTGTACTCCATTTTAACTCGATTATAGGGAATACATTCTTCTCGTTACAAATGTCTAAGTACTCTTCGATGGTACAAATCTGACCGGTATATGTTACGCCTCCTCTGGTTTGAGTTAAGGTTTCAGCCTTTAACTGTTCAAGAGTAGCTGTTGCCACCGTTAAATTTCCCCCTAATGAATTAGTTGTTTCATCATGCATAATCACGTATTTGCCATCGGCTGTTACGCGTACATCACATTCAAGACCGGTATAACCGTATACATCTACACCATTTCGGAATGCTTCAACTGTATTCGATACCCCTTTGTAGCTTCCACGATGCCCCACAAATATGGGCTTCCATGCATAAACAGACATTATGCTGCATGCCATAATTAATAGAGAAAGTAATTTCTTCATATCTATATAATAAGGTTATATATATACTATCCTCACTAACAAAAATACAAAAAATAATTAAATGAATACAAAAATGATATAAAATAAAAGTTTAAATCAAAATAGATGAGTGTTCTATAGCTGTTTGGTGGTTATAAGCTTATTATACACGTTATTACTCTATGTGTTTAGAATAATAGTAAGGCCGAATATGTCATTAATCAATTATCTGTTCGCTAATTATACCTAACAATATAACAACTTCGAGTTATTAATTAAATTAACATATTGTGATTTGATGTAGTGGTATGATTAATAAATAATCCCCCTTTATTGTTACTCGTAATTGAGTTGAACAATAAAGAGGGATTTATGGGACATACTAGATTTATTGATTTATGAGATGTACATCTCTTTGTGGAAAAGGAATAGTTACATTGTGTTCATTGAGCGTATTGTAAATGGCTACTCTTAATTCGGATAGAGTTGTACCGCGACGATTTACAGGAACCCAAACAATAACAGATAAGTCCACACTCGAATCTCCAAAGTCATTTAAGAAGACCGACGAATCACGATTGGGGTCAATATTGGGATTTAGCTTCACAACATCCATGATTAGTTGGCGAACAAAGTCTACATCTGTTCCATAAGCTACGCCTACCAATATCTTACTCATCTCGTATCCGTGGTTGCGAGTCAAGTTCTTAAAGTTCTTAGAGAAGAGTTGGCTATTTAAGAATGAAATCAGCGAACCATCAATCGTTTCGAGTATTGTCGATTGATAATTGATGTTCACTATTCGTCCACGTACACCATCGCACTCCACCATATCGTTCAGATGAACACGCCCTGTCATCAGCATGATACCGCAAATCAAGTTGTTGATCGAATCTTTTAGGGCAAAACCAATACCAACCCCCATACCACCAATAGCAGCAATGATTCCCGAACTGTTGATATTAAACAATAAGAACACTGAAATTATATATATGCCCCACAAGAAGATGGTCGATAGATTAACAATCAATGCGATACTGCCCGTTGAGGCTTTTTCGCTACCATATATCTCGCGAACCACAATACGCGTTATAAGCGAAATATAAGAAACGATTATTCCTAAGCATATAACCAAGATGATGCGTGATAATGATATTCGAGCTATATCCGGTAGGTCGATAAAGAAGTAATTATGCTGCTCTATCAACCAATCATTCATATCAAACATTTGTGCAGCCAATAGTCCGCATAGAAACACGACTAACACATATCCTATAGGCATTACTAAACGTTGTAAAGTATAGTATAGTAGGTTGTTGCGTAACTTCACCGTTTGGCGTATCTCTTTCTTCCGTTTGAAGGTAAGAATCATTTGCAAGCAAGCTAAAGTCAACAAACCTGCCAATAGGGACACCCAGAACATCATCAATTGTAGTCCTAAGAAGTTATAGCCACTCCAAGCCAATATAGTCGACATGCCTAAAGCAATCATGGAGGCAATGGAGTATCTACGATCCCAGGGCGACGTTGATCGGTGATATTTGGTCATCACTAGTGCCTGAGCAATTAAACTTACCATAAATATAATAGGTATACCAATGCGTATCACCGAAACAGGAATAAAGAGTATCCGGATAATTAACATAACGACACTCAGTAATATAATCGGTAAGTAAAGCATCGTTGCCGATTTCAACAGTGAAGGCTTTAGTCGAATGGTTGTAGTCAGTAAAATAGCACACAGCAACCACATAAATTCCATTATTAATCGAGTGGTTACAATGAATACGTTTCGTTGTAAGACAAAGAAATAGAGGTAAAGCAACGCTATAGAAACAGCTATAAAACTAGCTGTAAATAGAATGTGCCATTTCTTTTCATGCATAGTACGCGTAATGTATCTATCGGGCAAGTAACGAAACAACAGCCAGCATATAAGCATTGATAGAGCAAAAGCGAATATTATTATAAAGAAGATAAATCTGACACGTTGCATCCACTCAGAAGATCTTTGTTGAGCAGACCCATAACAAGCTTTCAGGGCATATCTCACAGATTCCCATTGGTTATCCCAATCGCCTAGCAATGAGATATAGCTCTTATGACCTTTGTTAAAGAAGATGCGACTGCGCACATTGGCAAACTCTTGCGTAGCATAGTCGTCCATACGTTTCATCTTCCGCGATATTTCATTGTATCTATTTTCGTCATCACCCAATGTGTTGCGTTGTTCTATCAACACCTTTCTTAGGTTTGTAGCCAGCTTGATTGACTTCACTCGATCAACTTTCCCTTGTGCGGTAAGTAAGCTATCGGCCATCTCATTCAACGTAATAATCATTCCTTCGTATCGCACTATATCCATTTCAAATCCAGCGCGCCAATCATCAACCGGGAACTTAACTTTGTTGAATTTATCGACTCCTTGTGCTATTTGATGGCAAGCGTGGGCCATACCAAACATAAATTCAGATTGTTGCGAATAGAGTATCAATGCCAATTCTTCGTTATCTTCTAACAGTTGCTGCATTTGGCTCCAGTATATTTTGCGATGCTCTTCAAACCGTTTTAGTTGATTGGGTTGCTCTGCTTGAAGCTCTTCAAGTTCATTGCGAAGCATAAAGATGGTTTTATTGAGGTCTTGCTCTTTAAATATGGCCCAAGTGGGCAACGATAGTATTAGATATAGCGATAGCAATACAATTTTTTTCATACTCGATTAAGGCGTATTTTGTGTGTTACTTACTTTTTCAATTCAAATTTATATATTTTTTGATAATTGTTAACTCATTTGCCTCAATAAATGTAGTATTGATTTGTTTTCGATTACTCGTTTTGGCAAAGTTTCAGTTCGTTGGAACTTTTGTTTCATCCCTATGAAAACAAATTTCCTGTTCGTTGAAAACAAAGTTTCAATGCGGTGAAACTATTGTTTCGGCAAATAAGAACTAATGAAACTGTTAACTGTTTGATAATTAGATGTAATAGATGGCTTGTGTAAGGCTCTATATAAACGATGAATATGATAAATGCTGCTTGCTATTTAGTTTGTAGATGGGTTTATTGTGTTTAAAATCCCTTTATTATAGTACTAATTTACCACGAATGTGGTATTTCATATCCCGATAGCAAGCTCTATCTTTGTAGTATACAATTGATTACTAATTTAAACCAGATATACGATGGCTAAGATTGCAAGCAAACTAACCGACTTGGTGGGCAATACTCCACTGTTGGAACTTACTAAATTTAATAAGAGTAATGGACTTAACGCGAAGGTGATTGGGAAACTTGAATATTTCAATCCGGCCGGTAGTGTAAAAGATCGCGTGGCACTTGCCATGATAGAAGATGCTGAGCTTAGCGGCTTGCTTCAACCGGGAGCTACTTTGATAGAACCTACCAGTGGAAACACAGGAGTTGGTTTGGCATTTGTTTCGGCTTCTAAAGGATATAAACTGATATTGACAATGCCCGATACCATGAGTGTTGAGCGCAGAAACTTGCTGAAAGCTTTGGGAGCTGAACTGGTATTGACACCGGGTGCCGAAGGAATGAAGGGAGCTATCGCCAAAGCGAATGAATTGAAGGAAAAGACTCCAGGTTCTGTTATCTTGCAACAGTTCGAGAATGTCGCTAATCCAGCGGTACACGAACGTACTACGGGACAAGAAATATGGCGTGATACCGATGGTAAGGTCGATATATTTGTTGCCGGAGTGGGTACTGGTGGCACAGTAACCGGTGTTGGTCGTGTATTGAAGGCACACAATCCCAATGTGAAGATTGTTGCGGTTGAACCAGCCGATTCGCCTGTTTTATCGGGAGGTAAACCCGGTCCACATAAGATACAAGGTATTGGAGCCGGCTTCGTACCGGGTATATTTGATGCCGATGTTCCGGATGAAATAATAAAAGTTGCAAATGATGATGCTATTCGTACCAGCCGTGAGTTGGCCAAAGAAGAGGGATTGTTGGTTGGTATATCTTCGGGTGCGGCTGTATATGCTGCTGTAGAGTTGGCTAAACTACCCGAGAATGAGGGTAAAACAATTGTAGCGCTCTTACCCGATACAGGCGAACGCTACTTGTCTACTGTGCTTTACGCATTCGAGGAGTATCCTCTATAATATTTTAGGTTTTTGATGAGGTACAGCATAATCTTTTGCTGTTACTTCATCAATGGGTATCTCCCATATTTTCACATTGCGAACAGCGGGGTCTGAATAGGTGAACTCTCGATCTACGTATTGTTTCATCAAGATATCGAGTGCTTGACGTTTCTCTTCCATCGATTCGATGAAGGTAACACGCCCTCTACAGATTACACTCTGTGCACGCATGCGATAACTACAAGCTACTTGTTCGTGCTGATAGACTAACTGCGTGTCGGTACAAAAGGTGATACATACCCGGTTATTACGTTCAAGCATCGCTAAGCAACCGCTAGTTGGAGCCGAATGGATGTAAATAACGCCATCTTGATACCCATAATTCATAGGAATAACGTAAGGATTGCCTTCTAGGTCAACCATCCCTACGTAACAAACAGAACAGCGAGATAGAATTTCTTCTACTCGCTGTTTATCGTTTATCTCTATTGTTTTCATTCTACTAAAGCAAAATCGAGTTGCTTCTTCTCAATATTAGCGCGTGCTACCTTAATTGTAACCGCATCGCCTAGACTGTATATCTTGTTTTTGCGGCGACCACGTAGACAATAGTTCTTTTCGTCGAACTCATAGTAGTCATCGTCTAAGTCGCGAACAGGAATCATACCTTCGCATTTGTTCTCATTCAGCTCAACATAAAGGCCCCATTCGGTTACACCCGATATTACACCATCAAATGTTTGTCCCAAACGCTCACTCATAAACTCAACTTGCTTGTATTTGATAGAAGCACGTTCAGCATTAGCTGCAATTTGTTCCATAGTCGAACTGTGCTCGCATAGATCTTCGTACTTAGCTTCCGATACGGTACGTCCACCATCGATGTACTTCGTTAGCAAACGGTGTACCATCAAGTCAGGATAACGACGGATAGGCGAAGTAAAGTGAGTATAGTAATCGAATGCTAACCCGTAGTGACCGATATTGTGAGTAGAGTAACGAGCCTTTTGCATAGCACGAATTGATACTGTCTCAATCAAGTTCTCCTCTTTCTTACCATGAACATCATCTAGCAGGTGGTTGATCGATTTAGAGATATCAGTCTTAGTACCTGTTGTGCGTAGTTTGTAACCAAAGCGCGCGATGAACTGAGCCAAGTTGTCTAACTTCTCAGGATCTGGCAAGTCATGAATACGATAAGGGAATACTTTAGGCTTCTTGTTCTTAGGCACTTTGCCTACAAACTCGGCCACAGTGCGATTGGCCAAGAGCATAAACTCCTCAACCAATTTGTTGGCATCCTTAGACTCCTTGAAGTATACGCTAACCGGTTTGCCTTTCTCGTCAATCTCGAACTTCACTTCATAGCGATCAAAGTTGATAGCACCCGAAGCAAAACGTTTCTGGCGCAATATCTTTGCCAAAGCATCCATCTTCAACACTTCTTCTTTGTAGTCGCCTTCGCCAGTCTCGATAATCTGTTGCGCCTCTTCGTAAGTAAAACGACGATCAGAGTGAATCACCGTATGCACAATGCGCGAATCAACAACCTCTGCCTTATCGTTCATGTTGAAGATAGCCGAATAAGCCAATTTATCTTCGTGTGGACGAAGCGAACAAAGGAAATTACACAAGCGCTCAGGAAGCATAGGTATGGTACGGTCTACCAAATAAACCGATGTTGCACGTTTCTCGGCCTCTTTATCAATGATGCTGCCCTCTGATACATAGTGCGAAACATCAGCAATATGAACACCAATCTCCCACAAACCATTATCAAGCTTGCGGATAGAGAGTGCATCATCAAAGTCTTTTGCATCTTTCGGGTCGATAGTAAAGGTAGTAATGCCACGCATATCTTCGCGACGAGCAATCTCTTCGGGACTGATATCGTCTGGAATGCGGTCGGCAGCTTTCTCTACAGTAACAGGATATACGTAAGGCAAGCCAAACTCTGCAAGGATGGCGTGCATCTCAGTTGTGTTATCGCCTGCAACCCCCAATATATCGACTACATGACCGATAGGGTTCTTTGCCTTCTCTGGCCATTCTACAATCTTCACGATGGCTTTATCGCCCGTCTTGCCACCTTTCAGTCTCTCTTTAGGGATAAAGATATCGTTGGCAAGTGTGCGGTTCTCAGTAATTAAGAAAGCAAAGTTCTTGGCAACTTCGAGTGTACCTACAAAAACATCGTTGGCACGTTCGATAATCTCAATTACTTCTCCCTCTTTCTCGTGGTTCTTGCGCTTCGCAAAACAAGCAATGCGCACTTTATCGTTATTCATGGCATGAGCCGAGTTGCGTTCAGCAATAAAGATTGGGTCGCCTCCATCTTCAGGGATGAAAGAGTTCTTACCATTGCTTTTGCGTTGGAAAGTTCCAATCAACTCAGTACCGTTGGTATTGTATTTATATTTAAACTTATCTACCTCGCTGATATGGTCATCTGCTACCAAATCGTATAAGATGTCCATGCAAAGCATTTTAAGTGGGTGAGTAGTTAGGCGAAGTTCCGAAAAAAGATACTTCAAACCGATTACCTCTCCTTGCTTATCTTGGAAGAAGGTCATCACCACATTTACCAAATCGCGCTTTTTCATTCGCTTACCGGCTTTTTTTTCTTTCTTTTTCGCCATAATGATTTCTTTCTTTATGTAAATTCATATCTGTAATAATACAAAGTAAAACAAATTAAATGATTTCTTCGTTCACGTATGGTCTTTATTTTATAGCCTTATTTCATGGCTTCATGCTATAAATACGTTCTTCAAGATGCAGCGTAAAAGCTAATTCTATGAGATGCAAGCGTGTTAATTATCTCCTTTATTTACATCTATACTGCACTATTTCTATGATTTGGATGTGGTTTTCTTGCATTCCGAAGTAGATAGTTTACCTTTGTAGCCAATAATTTAGTTAAAAGCAGTAAAGCAATGGCGAGTATATTGATAACCGGGGCAAGCGGTTTTATTGGTAGTTTTTTGGTAGAAGAAGCATTAGAGCAAGGGTATGATACTTGGGCCGGAATGCGTGGTAGTAGTAGCAAACGCTATCTACAACAACCTAATACACACTTTTTGGTGCTCGACTTTGCACATCCTGATAAACTAAAAGAGCAATTGTCTGCTCATAAAGAGCAGTTTGGTGCTTTCGATTACATTGTGCATTGTGCAGGTGCTACCAAGTGTCGCAATAAACAAGAGTTTGAGCAGACTAACTACCAACAAACAGTAAACTTTGTTGAAGCTTTGCAGGCGCTCGATATGGTACCACGTCAGTTTCTCTATGTCAGTACATTGAGTGTATTTGGTCCTATTCGCGAAGCTGATTATTCACCAATACAAGAGTCGGATACTGCACAACCCAATACGGCTTACGGATTGAGTAAACTCAAGTCCGAGCAATACTTGCAAAGCTTGAAAGACTTCCCTTATGTTATCTTTAGACCAACGGGTGTATATGGTCCTCGTGAGGCCGATTATTTCTTGATGGCTAAGTCTATTGGTAACCATTTAGACTTCTCAGTAGGTTATAAACGACAAGATTTAACTTTTGTCTATGTGAAAGATGTGGTTCAAGCAATCTTTAAAGCTATTGATAAGAAAGTGCTTCGTAGAGCCTATTTCTTATCCGATGGTAATGTCTATCCAAGTCGCCGATTCTCTGATTTGATACAGAAAGAGATGGGTAAATCGTTGGTTATTCGTATTAAATGTCCGTTAATTGTACTTAAAATAGTATCTTTGCTCGCCGAAACGGGGGCACGCTTCTCTGGAAAGAGCAGTACTCTCAACTCGGACAAGTATAAAATAATGAAACAAAGAAACTGGCAATGCGATATCACACCGGCTCAAAATGAGCTTGGATATGCACCACAATACGATCTAGAACGTGGTGTAAACGAAACGATTGCTTGGTATAAAAAAGAAGGATGGCTTTAGATTTATTTAAAAGAGTAGAAACTCGCAAAGGGTTGTTTGCTGTCGAGAAGGTAGCACTTATTTACAACCTACTAACTACTATATTGATTCTCTTCTTATTCCAGCGAATTGAAAACCCTTGGAATATGTTGTTAGATAGAGCCATGATTGCTGGTATGACTTTCTTGTTGATGTACCTCTATCGTTTGGCACCCAGTAAGTTCTCTGCATTTGTGCGTATTGCTGTACAGATGAGTTTGCTCTCATATTGGTATCCCGACACTTACGAATTCAATCGATTTCTCCCTAACTTAGATCATGTATTTGCTAATGCCGAACATTTTATGTTTGGTTGTCAACCTGCAATTCACTTCTGTGAAGTGATGCCTTACAATTGGTTTAGCGAAGCAGTCAATATGGGTTACTTTGCCTATTATCCTATGATACTTGTTGTGGTAATGTATTATTTCATAATGAGATACGATCTTTTCGAAAAGATATCTTTCGTCTTGGTTACCTCGTTTTTTATCTATTACCTCATCTATATATTTGTTCCGGTAGCTGGTCCACAATATTACTTCCCTGCCATTGGTATGGACAATGCTAATATCGGCGAGTTTTGGGCTATTGGCGATTATTTTAATTATAACCGAGAGTTATTGCCCGGTCCTGGATACGCAGATGGCTTCTTCTATAACCTTGTAGAAGGATCTCAACAAGTAGGTGAACGCCCAACAGCAGCTTTCCCTAGTTCGCACGTGGGTGTATCTACTTTATTGATGATTATGGCATGGCGTGGTAGCAAAGTATTATTTGCATGTTTAATGCCTTTCTACCTTTTCCTTTGCTGTGCAACGGTCTATATTCAAGCTCACTACCTAATTGATGCTTTTGCCGGATTTATATCAGCTTTCATCCTTTACTATTTGGTAACCAAGATGTATAATAAGTGGTTTGCTAAGCCGATGTTTGGTGTTGAGTAAACGGTTGTCTAATTTTTTATGTAGAGACGTAGCGTGCTGCGTCTCGATATTGGCAATAAGGCTTAGATGATTGTAGCTTTAATTACAATGTAGGCAATTTGTTTACTTCTCTTTTTCTGTGTTAAATTGGTCTTTATCCCAATTAGCAATATTATTTTGAACATATTGAGCAATCATATTTAACTCCTCTTGATTCTTGATAATATGTTCATGAAATCGAGACTGCCACTTAAAACAAATATTTTCTTGATTAGCAAATCGAGTAATAGCCGATTTAAATCCACGAATAACGATGGATAATGCTCCCATTCTATCAGCAGTTACTTTCATTTGGTACTCTATTGGTAGAAGCGCTTCATGTTGTGCTTCGATATTGCACTCGCTATTCATTGATTGATCTATTCTTATGATGAGATGAATGTGATTGGGCATGATGACAGACTCTAGAATAAGCGCATAAGGATAGTGAGATGTTATTTCTAGAATGTTTTTATAAGTAAATTCCCCAATTTTAGATAGAATACAAATGTTTTGTGTAGTTGTGTTCGAGACGCTGCACGCAACGTCTCTACTTTCTATTCTACCTAAATAGGACTGCATATTTGCAGTACAAATGGTCACAAAATATAACCCATCATTATAGTTATGCCACGATGCTCGGGCTGATTTGATTCTATATTTCCCTTGAAACAAATTCATCAACCGATATGCTCAGCATAATCAACCACTATACGATCGAGTATTTTAAACAAC
>CAMTPH010000007.1 GCA_947074345.1 uncultured Bacteroides sp.
ACAATATCTGTTTATTAATATATGGTGGTAAAGGTACAAAAAAAATAGAGCTTTTCACAAAGCTCCATTTTTCAGTTTTCAATAGGTATTAGTTTTTTTTTAAGGTAAAAAGATTGTTTTCAGGATAACATTGCAAATATACGCCGAATATTTATTACAATCCAAATATTTAAACATGTCATATAACATAATTTTGAATTTAATTTTGATTTATTATAATTTAGACAAGAAAATAAATCAAAATTGTACTCAACATAAGAATATTGAAATTCCAAGTATGTTATTTTAGACAAATAAAAACAAAAAGATAGCAATAACATCAAAGCAAGGCAACAGCCCTATTATGAAGTAAAATGCAAAAAAAACGTATATGACTGAATATTAAACCACAATACATATACGTTCCATTCAAGACATATATTTTTTATTACTCTATCGAGTTATGATTGTGCTTTAACACTTTTGCATCTATAAAAAACACAATTTCTTCAGCAATATTAGTTATATGATCTCCTGCTCTTTCTAATTTTCTAAACACACCAACTAAGTTCAAACAAGCAAGAGTTGAATCCGGGTGTTGCTTGATATAATCAGATAACACTTTAGTTGCATCGGCGTTAATTTCGTCCACTAAGCCGTCTTTAACAAAAACAGAAGTCGCCTTATCTAAATCTTCATCAATTAAGGCTTGCTGAGTACAGTCGAGCATCGAAATAACGGCGTCAACCATTTCTTTCAATCTCAAACTCTTTAATAACTCTTTGTCCAAAACCATATCATCAGTCTTTAAAACAAAACGAGCCAGTCCTTCTGCAAAATCACCTAGACGTTCAAGATTGGAATTGATTTTTAACATGGCAAGCACAAAACGCAGGTCTATTGCAACTGGGTTATACAAAGCAATCACCTCTTCTATATCGCTATCAATTTTTAGCTCGAATGCATTAACGCGTTTTTCGCAAATCATAACTTGTTGAGCCAGTTCTTTATCAATATTCATTACCGATTCGCCGGCTCTTTCTAGTTGATGATGAACAAGATTCCACATTTCATTTATTTCCTTTTTCAGAAGTATCAATTCTGATTCAATAAACTGGACCATATATTATTTATTTAAGTTTTTAAAAACAAAGTAAATACAATTTAGAAGAACAATCATTCACATTGATGTTTCATTATTGTTTCATTTGTATTACAAACAGAAAAGAGTACATCTATAACTTAAGTTATGATTCCTCATAATAGAAGAATATCTCAAAGATATAAATTGTTCTATAAATTAGTACAATAAATCAGTTAAAATATAAATGATAATTAGTAGAATAACAAGCAAATAAAACTATATCAGATTCTATTCAAACTACTTCTAATTATTAAAAGATAAGTATGTGGAGTTAGGCTATTTCTTTCAAATAAAATAACAGCTTATATTCATATTGTTACAGTAATTTTCTATACTTTTGTGCTTTCATTATATATATAAAAGACATATGGCTATGATAGATATAAAGTCAGAAGAGTCTACTAACGAAAAAAGAAGCTTAAATTTTATTGAGCAAATAGTAGATACAGATTTAAGAGAAGGCAAAAACGACGGAAAAGTACAAACACGTTTTCCTCCCGAACCAAATGGATACTTACATATTGGACATGCTAAAGCAATTTGCATGGACTTTGGCATAGCCGAACAACATGGTGGAATTTGTAATCTAAGATTTGATGACACAAACCCTACAAAAGAAGATGTAGAGTATGTAGAAGCTATAGAAGAAGATATTAAATGGCTTGGCTTTAATTGGGCTAATGTTTATTATGCTTCAGATTACTTTGATCAGCTATGGGACTTTGCTATTCAGTTAATCAAAGAAGGTAAAGCATACATTGACGAACAAAGCGCAGAATTAATCGCTAATCAAAAAGGAACACCAACAATTCCAGGAACTGATAGCCCTTATCGTAATCGCCCTATCGAAGAAAGTTTAGCTTTATTCGAAAAGATGAATACAGGTGAGATTGAAGAAGGTGAAATGGTACTTCGCGCTAAAATAGATATGGCGAATTCTAACATGCACTTCCGCGATCCAATCATATATAGAGTTGTTAAACATCCTCATCACCGTACCGGAACTAAGTGGAAGGCATATCCTATGTATGACTTTGCACATGGTCAAAGTGATTATTTTGAGGGAGTAACACATTCATTATGTACATTAGAATTTGTACCTCACCGTCCGTTATATGATTTGTTCATTGACTGGATTAAAGAAGGTAAAGATTTGAATGACCATCGTCCACGTCAGTATGAGTTCAACAAACTAAATCTAAGTTATACGCTGATGAGCAAGCGCAATCTGTTGTTGCTTGTTAAAGAAGGAATGGTAAACGGTTGGGATGATCCACGTATGCCTACTATTTCTGGTTTCCGTAGACGCGGTTATTCACCTGAATCAATCCGTAATTTCGTTGACAAAATCGGTTATACTACTTATGATGCATTAAACGAATTTGCATTATTAGAAAGTGCTGTACGTGATGACTTAAATCAACGTTCAACACGTATATCTGCTGTTTTGAATCCTGTGAAACTAGTTATCACCAACTATCCTGAGGATTTAGTAGAAGAGTTGGAAGCTATCAACAACCCTGAAGATCCAAATAGCGGAAGTCACATCATCGAATTCAGCCGCGAGTTGTGGATGGAAAGAGATGACTTCATGGAAGATGCACCAAAGAAATACTTCCGTATGACTCCTGGTCAAGAAGTTCGTCTAAAAAATGCATACATCGTAAAATGTACTGGATGCAAAAAAGATGAAGAAGGCAATATCACTGAAGTGTATTGTGAATATGATCCTGAAAGCAAAAGCGGTATGCCAGGTGCAAGTCGTAAAGTAAAAGGAACACTTCATTGGTTAAGTTGTGCACATTGCATTCCTGCTGAAGTTAGATTATACGATCGTCTTTGGAAAGTAGAAAACCCAAGAGATGAATTGAGCGCTATTCGCGAAGCTAAAGGATGTGACACATTGGAAGCAATGCAAGAAATGATCAACACTGATTCATTGAAAGTATTGACTGATGCTTACATTGAGAAGTTTGCAGCCACTTTACCAAACTATTCATATTTACAATTTCAACGTATTGGCTATTTCAATATCGACAAAGAATCTACCACAGACAAATTGATCTTTAATCGCACTGTAGGCTTAAAGGATAGTTGGGGGAAAATAAACAAATAAAATGAACACAAATAATAAGGATGGAAGTGACAGCCGACTAGAGCTAGTCACTATCTATGAGAACGCAAAAGGACATGAGAACCAACTATACTTAGATCCGAGCGAGTTTTGCGATATAGCAAATTGGTATGCGGTGAATGAACGATTTGAAGATGCTCAATCGGCTCTTCATTATGGATTCTCAATTCACCCAGACAACACTATGCTATTCATAGAACAAGCTTATCTATATTTAGATTTATCAGAACTTAAGAAAGCTAAAGCTGTTGTAAACTGCATAAGCGATGAATACAATAGTGATGTGAATATTCTAAAAGGGGAGATAGCCTTGAATGAAGGCAAATTAGATAAAGCCGAAGAGTTATTCAACAACATATCTGAGGAGGACCTTAAGAAGTTTGATGTATTACAAAACATATCTCAAATCTACTTAAACATGGGTTATCCCGACTTAGCAATCAGTTGGCTAGAGAAAGAGAAAGATGCATACGGCAATAGCGAAGCTTATATCGCATCTATTGCAGAATGCTATCGCCAAAAAAATGGTTGTACAGAGAAAGCTGTTGATTGTTACAATGAATTAATTGATAGAGATCCCTATTTTGCTCCTTACTGGTGTGGATTAGCAAATGCTTATTACAAACTAAGTAAGTATGACGAAGCACTCGAAGCAGCTGATTTTGCTTTAACTTCTGACAGCGAATGTGGCGATGCTCATCATATCAAAGCTCATATACTCACTCAGCTAGGCAATACGAAAGAGGCTATTGAATCGTATAAGGAAGCTATGAAAAGTGGAGTTATACAAGAAGCATACGGATTTACTTTCATTGGAATAGCTTATAGCAACAATAAACAATGGGGTAAAGCTGTCGATGCATTCTATAACGCACTTGAAAGCATCAAAGACCATCCTAAAATGGATATTCTTTTGGCTGAAATCTATACCAATCTGGCATTGATCTTTTTAAATATGGGCGAAATGGATGACGCTCTTCAAATTAGCGAAATCAACTGTCAAACAAATCCCAATATGGCTATAACGCATATTATTGATGGACGCGTTAAACTAGCTTCTTCTGATATCGAAGGAGCACACAATGCTTGGGAAAAAGCTTGCCAATTATCGGGCGATGCAGATACCTATTTACAGATTGCCGAAATATTGATTGAAGGTGGATATATCGAATCTGCTATTTGCTATTTAGAGCAAGCGGCTGAGATAAATCCTGAGTATCCTAAATTGCTTAACAAGATTGCGTTATTGTGTGTAATAGTCAAAAATGCTGAGAAGTTTTGCAAATACAACCATCTACTCGATAAACCGGTGACAATTGAAGAAGCACGTCAACACCTAGAACAAATCAACCCTGAGTTGATTGACGACTTCATCGATTTCATGAATCGAGTAAATGAGATTGAAAATACAAATCTTTAAAAACACAACTATATTTTTTAATGGAATCTGTAACATTTATACATTGGTGTTTAGATAATCTAAACTACTGGACTATCACATTGTTAATGACTATTGAAAGTTCATTCATCCCCTTCCCTTCTGAAGTGGTAGTACCACCGGCTGCTTATAAAGCTGCTGTGTATGGTAACATGAACGTTTATTTAGTTGTTTTCTTTGCAACCTTAGGTGCTAACATTGGAGCGTTAATCAACTATTATATTGCATTCTTTTTAGGACGTCCTATTGTTTATAAATTTGCGAATAGTCGTTTAGGTCATATGTGCTTAATCGACGAAGCTAAAGTAAAAAGAGCAGAAGAATACTTTGATAAAAATGGTGCCATTTCAACTCTTGTTGGACGATTGATACCTGCAGTAAGACAGTTAATCTCTATCCCTGCTGGTTTGGCAAAGATGAAACTTTCTACATTCTTGCTTTATACTACTATCGGAGCAGGTATTTGGAATTCGATTTTAGCAGCCATCGGTTATTATCTATCAACCGTTCCGGGCATTAATACCCCTGAAGAGTTGAGCGCTCGTATCACTGAGTACAGTCATGAATTAACTTACATCATTTTAGGTCTTGTTATTTTCGTAGTAGGTTTCCTTATTTTTAAAGGAACTAGAAAGAATAAAACAACTTAATAGTGTATTTTTATAACATAGGAAGCCCTGATTTGAATCATCAAATCAGGGCTTTTTATTTCATGACATATTACATTGCAACAAACAATATCTCAACCATACACATTAGAAATACTAACTATCAACAAGTGGCAAGCTAAACCTATACATTCAACACGATAATAGTTAACAGTTATCGCGTTGAATGTATAGGTTTAGCAACACAAAAAAAGGATATACCGTCTTAATCGATATATCCTTATTCTATTATTAATTATAACAGGTGCTTTATTTGCAATGCTTCTGAATCAATTCATCAACACCTTCTGCATCTAGCTCTTTAGCTTTTTGGAAACTAGCGCAAGCTGCTGCATTATCTTTCAGTTGTAATTGTGCAATACCCATCAATCGATACGCCTCACCGAAGTTAGGATCTATCTTTAATGCTTTATTCAAAGCATCAATCGCTTCTTGATATCGACCAACACGAATATTAATCACTGCATCTTCTGCTCTATACATCAACTCATTTGGATTTAATGCAATTGCTTCTTGAATATCATTTAATGCACGTTGATATTGACGAGCATTAAAAGCAGCTTGTTCGCGATAGTAATAGAATACATCATTTACATTGCCTTTAGCTAGTTCATAATAAGCATCATAATCTACAACCGCTTGACGATATTGTTCGGCATTCATATGCATTTGAGCACGCTCAAGCAAATAAGGCGAAGTTAGTTCATTAAGTGGCTGCGCACGATTGATAGTACTATCAAGCAAAGCGATGACCTCTTTAGGCTCTCCACCCATTAACTCTTTAGTCTTAGCGGCACTAAAGAAAGAACTAGGCGATGCGAATTCGGTATTATTCACCTTTTCGTACCATTGATAAGCTTGTTGGAAGTCTCCTTTAGCAAAATTAATATCGGCTGCATGAAGCATATACAGAGGTAACTGCTCTATAGCTAGGGCCATATTAATATATTCTAATGCCTTATCATACGTCCAGTCATTATAAGTGGTTTCAGGGCGTTCTAATTGATAGTGATATATCTGTTTAGACAAGCTATAATAAACCTCTTCTTTTTTAGGAGCTACCTTCAAAGCGCGTTCGTAATCGGCAGCTGCCTTTGCAAAAGCCGTCTGATCGGTTGTATTATAAGTTAACGCCGCTGCTCTTCTTGTATAACCTTCAGGGTTGTTAGGATATTGAGCGATGAAGTCATTCAATAATGAGATGTACGCTTCGGGCTCAAGCTGAGTCGATGCTACATAAAGAAATACCAACGCCTGATCTTCCGTATCGGGCAATCCTTTTTTGATACCTATACGATTAAGCGCCTGATCGTTTAATGATAAAGCCGTAATGCTTTGCGACATTGCAAAGGCTGCACTAGCCGCATAGCAAATACTTGTAGTATCCTTACCGGTTGCTTTTTGAGAAATACCAAATACTAAACCTTCTGCGTTAACTACCGGACAACTAACCATCTTATCTTTCAATATAAGGTTAAGTGTATAATAGTTGTATTGCTCACCAATCTTTGAGACTTCTTTTACAGTACCTTTAGTTACACTTTTATCTTTTTGTGTAGAGTAAGGTAATACAAAGACTTCGGCTCCTACAACTGGACTATTGCTGGCAATAGCTAAAGGTTGTACACTCTTCTCGGTGATAGCAACCTTAAACTTTATCACATCGTACATTTCATTGGCACCCAATATCATTTCAACAGGCATTTGTTTGCCATCCGAATTTACAATGATGGCACGTTCGGCACCCTTGAATGTAGTATAGTCTGAAAGAGCAACTCCGTTGTTGGTTACAAAGAAACCGTTACCGGTATTCAATATATTATCAGCTTTATCATAAGTGATAATTGAGAAAACAGAGCGCTTTGCTTTGTCTACCCATTTAGGTGCTTGTGCACGCATAAGCTGCGCCGACAAACAGAGAAACAAAAGGAATAGTATTTTCTTCATGGTTATTTATATTATTTGTGTTATAGATTAATTCGCTCTTTGTTTTACAGCTTCATACATTAGAATACCTGCTGCAACAGAAACGTTCAAAGATTCAATGCTTCCAAGAATAGGAATCTTCACCCATTCATCGCACAATGCTAGATTTTCATATGAAACACCGGTATCTTCGGCACCCATGATAATACATGTAGGACCTGTATAGTCGGCTTTTGTATAATCGTAATCGCCTTTCTCGGTAGCAGCGATAATACGGAAACCGCTATCTTTAAGGTATTGCAACGTAGCCTTTAAACTTTGTTCTTTACAAACAGGCAACGTATGAAGTGCACCTGCCGAAGTTTTCATTGCATCTGCATTAACAGTTACACTGCCACGTGCAGGAATAATAACAGCATCAACACCAGCACACTCACAAGTACGAGCAATAGCACCAAAGTTGCGCACGTCAGTTAAACCATCCAACATCACAAACAATGGGTTCTTACCTTCTTCAAACAAGAAAGGAACCAAATGTTCTGTTTTTTGGTAAGTAACAGCTGAAACAAATGCGATTACTCCTTGGTGATTTTTACGTGTGATTTTATTGATTCGCTCTACAGGTACACGTTGTACAGGGATAAATGTACCTTTGATGGCTGCAAATAGTTCTTTAGAAAGATCGCTCTGAATATCTTTTTTTACTAGGATTTTATCAATCTCTTTTCCGGCTTGGATAGCCTCGATTACGGCGCGAACACCGAATATCATTTCACTCTTTTCCATAATTAAGTTTATATATAATTCTTCTTTTTAGCGCTTTAGCAATGTCTTGGCATTCTCTAAAGCTGCATCTGTCAATGTTGCACCACTAAGCATATGTGCAATTTCTTCTATACGCTCATCATCAGTAAGGCGACGGATATGACTGTTGGTTTCATTTTCATTATCGCGCTTATAAACTTTATAATGAGCTCTGCCACGTGCTGCTATTTGTGGCAAATGGGTAATACTAATCACTTGACGCTCTTGATTGCCCATTTCTTGCATGATATCGGCCATTCTATCGGCTATCTCTCCTGATACTCCTGTATCAATCTCATCGAATATGATAGTTGGCAGTTTTACAGCTCCTGCTATCATTGCCTTGATTGAAAGCATTACACGTGCAATCTCTCCACCTGATGCCACAGCCGATATATTTTGTAATGAACCATTCTTATTAGCAGAGAATAAGAAGGTTACAGTATCTTGCCCATAAGTTCCAAAGTCCTTTCTTTGACCTATCTCTATTTGAAAGCGAACATTGGGCATTCCTAATGACATTAATCGCATAGCCATCTCCTTTTCTGTTACAGAGGCTGCTTTCTTGCGCGATTGAGTTAATAGGTCAGCTTGTTTTGAAACTAACACCAACAACTCTTCTTGTTGACGAGTTAGCTCAATAATTCTATCTTCATAAGAAGTGATTGACTCTAATTGCTTTGCATAATCATCAGCTATCTGAATCAACTCTTCAATTGTTTGAACACGATGCTTTTGCTGCAATGAGTAAATTAGATTAAGACGCTCGTTTATCTCATCTAACTTAGCCGGATTAAACTCTATGCTCTCTCCTTTCAAACTCACTTCGTCAACAATATCTTTAAGCTCTATATAAGAACTATGCATACGGTCAGTTAGTTCAGATGCAGGCGAATAAATCTTTTGAAGATTAGAAAGTAGATGTGTAGCTTCTTTCAAAGCAGAAAGCAAACCATTCTCATCGGCTGTAAAGAGTTGTTCAATGCGATATAGATTTGCTTTAATATCTTCGGCATGAGTTAGCATTTCGGCTTCTTGCTCTAAAGTATCTTGTTCGCCTTCATTTAAGTTGGCATTTTCTAATTGCTCGTATTGAAAACGTATGTAGTCTTCGTTTTCTTGACTCTTCTTTGATTGTTCTATAGTCTCTTTCAACTCCTTTTCAACTTGTCTTAGCTGGTTGTAAACAGACTGATATTGAATTAACAACTTATCATTGTGACCTAAAATATCTAAGACATTCAATTGAAATCCTTCTGTATTGAGCAATAGATTTTGATGTTGAGAATGGACATCAATCAACTGTTCGCCCAACTCTTTCATTTGTGAAAGAGAAACGGGAGTATCATTGATAAAAGCTCTACTCTTACCAGAACCATGTATTTCGCGACGAACTATACATTCGGCATCAAATTCAAGATGGTTATTATCAAAGAAAGACTCCATTTGATAGTTGCCTATTTGAAAGCGAGCTTCGATAATACACTTGTTTGCGCCCTTACGGATTGATTTGATATCGGCTCTTTGTCCCAATAACAATCCAATTGCGCCCAACATAATAGATTTACCAGCTCCTGTTTCGCCTGTTATTACCGAGAAACCTGCCTGAAAGTTAATATCAAGCTTCTCTATCAATGCATAATTTTGGATATATAGCGAATTTAGCATATTCTATTTTGACTTAATCTTATTCCAATCTGTATTTAGTGACGGATTAATGTTAGACATGATTTGAAAGACCTCTTCACGTTCATTCTTAGAAGATGGAGAAGTTGAACCATATATATTAATCAACTCATCTCTCTTGATTTCAGTAAAGATAACTGGCAGCGAAGACATTGGTTTATTCCCACGTGCTTCTTTCAAATAATTTAAAGAGGTAGTAATAGCTGATCTGCCACGAGATGGATTGGTTGACATATCATCCAAACCAATTCTGTGATAATCGTACATCATTTGTCGTATAGGACTCATCCCTTCATCTAAATAGTCAAAAACTATAGCGTATCGATTACGACTATCTTCAAATGCTTTCCAACCTTTCTCGTTTAGCATCTGAGCAGATGTAACAATGTTTTGTGCCGAAAGAAGCATATCTGTACCTCCTTTGGGTGACATGGTATCCATGTCAAGCCCCATCATTAGATAAATATAATAAGCAATTACAGCAATAAGATTATTGTCGATTTGCGTTTCTCTTAACTCGAATGTATCAAACTCTTTATAATCGAAGTTTACATCCGGATCTTTAAAACTAAACACAACCGACTGATAACCTGATTGAAATACTGGACGTGTTGATTGTGCTATCAACTCACAAGTCCATCTTCCATCTGCTTCATTATACCCTTTAACAGTTAAATTGAAGGAACACCGAATACGTTCATTTGCATCATATTGCGCAGAAGACCATTTACGATTGTTGATAAACTCGTTAAGGGAATTCTCTAATGTTTTAAAAACCTGCACATTTGTACCCTGTATCTGTTGATAATTAATATTCACTTTGCAATCAAGTTCTTGAGCACAAAGAGTATTTGAGATTAACATTATTACAAAGCAAATGAACAAAGATTTCATATCACATTATTTTAACTAAACAATCAATTATATCGCGCGCTACTTCTGATTTATCTTTTAGAGGAAAATCTTCTCTACCTTCTTTAGTAACAATACTAATTTTATTTGTATCGCATTGGAATCCGGCACCTTTATCTTGCAAAGAGTTTAAAACAATGAAATCAAAGTTCTTCTTAGCAAGCTTCAGCTGAGCATTTTCATACTCATTGTTTGTTTCCAAAGCAAAGCCGATAATCTTTTGATTAGCAGTCTTCATCGAACCAAGATGGGCCGCAATATCTTGTGTAGGTTTCAACTGAAGATTCAAATCGTCTTTCTCTCTTTTAATTTTCTTATCAGATGTTACTGCAGGTGTAAAATCAGCAACAGCAGCGCAAAGTATGGCAGCATCAGATTGCTTAAAATATAATTCAGCTTGAGTAGCCATCTCGGCTGCAGACTCTACATCAATACGCTTGATAGAAGAGTTCTGAGTCTTCAATTGTACAGGACCAGCGATAAGCGTTACTTCGGCACCTCTATTGGCACACTCTTCAGCTAAAGCAAAGCCCATTTTGCCAGATGAGTAATTACCTATAAAGCGTACTGGGTCAATCTTTTCGTAAGTAGGACCAGCAGTTATAAGCACCTTCTTGCCTGATAGATCAGCATTCTTCGAAAAAAAAGCATCAAGAACTTCAATGATTTTATCAGGTTCTTCCATTCTACCTTTACCTTCTAGATGACTTGCCAAGAAGCCAGTTCCTGGTTCAATAATATGATTGCCATACGAACGAAGAATATCCAAGTTCTTTTGAGTAGATGGATGTGCATACATATCTAAATCCATAGCAGGCGCCACAAACACAGGAGCTTTTGCTGATAAATAAGTAGTGATTAACATATTATCAGCTATACCTTGAGCCATCTTACCAATGGTTGAAGCTGTAGCTGGTGCTATTACAACTGCATCAGCCCACAAACCTAAGTCAACATGGCTATTCCATGTACCATCACGTTGAGCAAAGAACTCACTGATGACAGGTTTGCTTGTTAGTGCAGATAAAGTAATTGGAGTTATAAATTCTTTTCCTGCAGGAGTAATTACCACTTGAACTTCAGCACCACGTTTTATCAAACCTCGAATAATATAACAAGATTTGTAAGCAGCAATACTACCGGTAATACCTAATATTATTTTCTTTCCTTTCAACATATTGAGAAAAATCTAAAAAGAGTAAATGGTTATTTATTGAATATCCATTATTTAGTAATGAGGTTACTCATTTCACGAAGGCGAATCTTTGTCAACATCGCTTTGGTATTTAAAGTAAAATCATTACCAATAATCCAAGAATAGTAGCCTGGATCCTTTTTTAATACTTCGGCAACAGATTGACCTTTATACTTACCGAAGTTAAATACTTCAATACCATTTTCATCATATACCATTCGTCCAGCAAAGTCAACATTCTTATTGAAGCTTGAAAACTCAGCCAAGAAGGCAATATCATTTTCTAATCCATCGTAACGATCTAGTTGAGATTTCAAAACCTCGTATGTTGCACGTGTATCAGCTTCTGCTGTATGAGCATCTTCTAAGCTTTTTTCGCAATAGAATTTATATGCAGCAGACAAAGTACGTTGTTCCATTTTGTGGAATATTACTTGTACATCAACAAACTTTCTGCGGCTGATATCAATATCAACACCTGCACGTAGAAACTCTTCAACCAATACAGGTACATCAAAACGATTTGAGTTGAAACCAGCAATATCACATCCTTCAATATCGTTTGCTATATTCTTGGCAACTTCTTTGAATGTTGGACAGTCTACAATATCATTATCATAAATGCCATGTATTAGTGATGAAGATTCAGGAATGTGCATTTCAGGATTGATACGCAATGTCTTAGATTCTTCGTTTCCATTTGGATGCACTTTTAAGTAGCATATTTCAACGATACGATCAGTGTTAATATTTGTGCCAGTTGTCTCTAAATCAAAGAATACAATGGGGTTTTTAAGATTTAATTTCATAGACTTTATATTATTGCGAAAAGGACACAGTATTCATAAATACCCAATTATAGCAATGGATAGAATATCTGTGTCCTTAACAAAAGTGTTTATTATTAATTAGTCGTTTAGCATCATAGGCATCAACAACATCAATAGATTTTCATTATCTTCCTGTTGAGATGGAACGATAACACCTGCACGAGAAGGATCAGCCAATTCGATTACTACTTCGTCAGATGAAATATTGTTTAGAATATCTAACAAGAAAGTTGATTTAAAACCAATGCTCATTGGAGTACCATCATATTGGCAAGTATGTTTTTCTTCAGCAGAAGTAGAGAAGTCAATATCTTGCGCCGATACAGTAATTTGGTTCTCATCGATACGCAATTTAATCAAACTACTAGATTGAGAAGAGAAAATAGACACACGACGCAAGGCACCAATTAATTGAATTCTATCAATGATTACTTTATGAGGATTACCTTGAGGTATAACTGAGTTATAGTTTGGATATCTACCTTCAATCAAACGACAAATCATACGATAGCGTTCAAGAGTAAAGATTGCATTACGTTCATCAAATTCTACCACTACGACTCCAGCTTCTTTAGGAAGTAAGTTTTTAAGCATTGAAGCAGGCTTCTTTGGAAGAATAAAAGCAGAACGATCGCTACCTTTGGCTGCTGTAGTTTTGCAACGAACTAGTTTATGACCATCTGAAGCAACAAATGTCATATCTTCGTTTGTAATATCGAAATAGATACCATTCATAACCGGACGAAGTTCATCATCGGCTGTAGCAAAAATACTTTTGTTGATTCCGTTCAAAAGAACTGATGCATCCAATTGCACATTTACTGCATTATCACCAAGTGTAGGAGACAATGGAAATTCATCAGCATTTTGTCCCATCAAGTTATATTGCCCGTTTTGATATTTCACAGTAATTTCATAATTACCCAAGTTGATATCAAAAGACAATGGTTGTTCTGGAATTTCTTTTAATGCATCCAATAAAGTCTTGGCAACAATAGCGAAACGAGCGTTATCACTACTTTCACTAACTTCTAGTGAAGTAATCATAGTTGTTTCACTATCAGAAGCTGTTACTGTAAGTAAACCATCTTCAATTTCAAAAAGAAAACACTCCAAGATAGGTAATGCATTCTTTGAATTAACTACACGACTTAAGTTCTGCAAATGAGTAAAAAGTGTATTGCTTGAGACGATAAATTTCATATAGTTCTGCTTATTTAAATTTTTATTATTCGATTGTACAAAATTACAAAAAAGATATTGCAAAGCTAATAATTCGATAGAAAAATCGAATGAGGATAGACTGAATATCTATAAAAAATTGTAACTTCGCAGCCTAATTAAAAGATTACACAATGGAATTTACTGGAAAAATTATAGCTGTACTGCAACCAAAAGGCGGAGTAGCAAAGGCAACTGGCAATGAGTGGAAAGCACAAGAGTTTGTTATCGAGAACCACGATCAATATCCTCGTAAGATGTGTTTTGAAGTATTTGGTGTCGACAAAATTGATCAATTCAACATACAATTAGGCGAAGAGATGACTGTATCATTTGATATTGATGCTCGCCAATGGCAAGATCGTTGGTTTAATAGTATTCGTGCATGGAAAGTAGAAAGAGTTGCTACTGGTGCTCCTGCAGATATGAATGCTGTATCAAACGGTATACCAACTCCTCCTCCTGTTACTACAGCTGCTCCTGATTTTCTAGGTGGTAATGATAAAGATGATTTACCATTCTAAATAACATTATCCTATAATAGAAAAGACGTTTATCAGAGAAATCCTCATGATAAACGTCTTTTTTAGTTTAACACATCTACAAGTAATTCTAATCAATATTTCAATCTTAAATTATAAGTTACATTTTGTTATACATCGAGGACAAAACGTTAGATATAATATAAAATAACCATAGATCTAAACACTTCATTTCCTTACTTTTGTGAACATATTAAAATAATGGAATCTCATTATTGTTTTACACAAAAAGAGACTACACATTATATTAACAATCAACTTAAATCTAGGTATAATGAAAAAAAGAATTTATTTAATCCTCACAGCAATAATAGCTTTAACTTTTTCATCTTGCGAGAAATCTGATAATGATTTTATTGAGGAAAATAACGATGCTAAATCTGAAGTGTTTGACTTTAAAACAAGGACAGAGGTTAATCTCATCCTAAACTATGGTTTCGAAGGATATAGTGTTCCATTTGAAATCTTCACATCAAATCCTTTTGATGAAAATGGAATCCGCTCTGCAGACACCAAACCTATTTTTGCGGCATTTACCGATAAAAACAGTTCATTCAATGGTAAAGTAGAATTGCCTGCGCATGCTAAGAAAGTTTATCTTTATTCGGAAGCTTTCGCTATACCGAGATTATTGGAATTGGATGTAACGAATGGTAAAATGGAATACATATACCAACCAACCAATGTTTCTACTCGCGGTGCTTCTTACCAAGGTGAATGTGTAACAATAGGAACAAACAAAACTGTCATTGACCAAGGCAATAAATTATTTGCATTATATGATGACTATTCGACTAGCAACAACTCTACCGTAAAATACACTCCTAGCAATAGACATGTCTCTGCTATCTACTCTACCATAAGCAACAATACGCAAATCTCTGCAAACAGTACTTTAGGTGAGTTGTTGAATAGAGTCAAGAACGCATTAAAGAAAACAGACAACTCACGCCTTTGTACAGATTCAGAGCACACCAATCTACGCATAGCGACACACATTATGGAAGATAATGAAATCGTAGAAGTAGAAGGAGCCCATATAGACTTAACTTATTTGGCAGCCTCTGGAGAGTTTCATAATGCCATGGGTTATTACTATTACAAAACTGGTAGCGAGTTAACCGGAGACGACATTAAGGCTTTGCCTAAATTTATGGTATTCCCACGAACTACCGTTAATATACCTAATCAAAGAATCAAAGCACGTTTACAATTCTTCGGAGAAGACTATAACGAAGATGGTATTGACCATTTCCCTCCTGGATATACTATTGGTTGGATACTTATTGCTGATCTTGCTAATCTATTCGGCAATAGCAATAAAGATTTAGACACAAATGCTAGTATTAGCACAGTCAATAGAAAGATCAACGAGCTTTATAAAACACAAAGTGTTTATTCAAACAAAGAGGCGAATAAGAATCAGTATCATGGCTGTATCACCTTGTCTGACGAGCTTTCAGAAAAGATTATTATCGGATTCGAAGATCAAACATTTAACGATAAAGGAGATTACTCGTATGAGGATATTTTATTCTATGTGGAGTGCGATCCGAAATCTGCTATAGAAGACCCTGATCGTCCAATTATACCACCCGGAGGAGGCGAAACTCTTGTAACTGAAACTAAATCGTCAACAATAGCTTTCGAGGATATTTGGCCAAGTGGTGGTGATTATGATATGAATGACGTAGTAGTAGAACTTGACAATGCCATTACTATCAATCAAGACAATAAGATCAAGAAGATTGTAACTACAGTTAAAGCTGTACACAATGGAGCTACACTAACAAACGCTTTTGGTCTGGTATTTAATGGAGCAGTGGGTACTATAAAAGAAGATGAATCAAATTATTTCACAAAAGAAGAGAATAATCAATTCATTCTATTCGATAATATTCTCAAAGATGTTGGCGGAACATTCACAATTGTACGCACATTTGGAGAAGAAGGTATTGATAAACTGACTTATGTTGATACATTCAATCCTTTCATAGCAATCAGTTACAAACAAGGCGAAAAGGGACGTAAAGAAGTACATCTACCTACATACCCTCCAACTTCTTGGATGGACCAATCACTTGTAGGTACAGGTAAAGATTTGTTCTATGTAGACAAGGAAGAAGGGATATATCCATTTGCATTCGAACTGTTCGACATCAAGAACTGGGAAGTAGTAACTGAAAAATCTAAGATTGGATCTGAAGGTGAATATCCAAAATACAATGGTTGGGCCGAATCAAAAGGGGCAACAAATAAAGATTGGTATCTACACAGAAACTAGAAAACAATATTTTTAATCCACAAAAACCGGAATAGCTTTATATAATAGCTACTCCGGTTTTTTATATTTTATTCGTCATATCAATGGGGTAGATTGATAAACCTATTACACTTCTATTGTAAGTCCATCCCAAGCCAATATAATATCTTCGGGCAATAATTGCTGCACTTCTTGATGCAAACCTATATGATGGCTCATGTGTATCAAATAGGTTTTGCGAGCACCTATTTTCTTTGAAACCTCAATAGCATCTTCTAAATTCTGATGCGTAGGATGCTCCAATACGCGCAGTGCATTGAGAATTAATACATCCACGCCTTTTAATATCTGATAAGCCTCATCGGGCATATCTTTCATATCAGTGATATAACCAATATTATTTATACGATAACCTAGAATAGGAAGATTGCCATGAAAGACCCTGATAGGAGTAATCTTGGTTTGATTAATAAAGAAAGGAATATTAACCGAAACTTCATTTAAAAAGATTTTGGGAGCTCCGGGATATGAGTTATCAACGAAACAGTATGGCATCTTAGCACGTAAGTGATTGGCTACATCCGATTGCACATAAATAGGAATCTCTCCAAACCGAGAGAAGGGACGTAGATCATCCAATCCGCTTACATGATCATAATGATCATGCGTTATCAAAACACCATCAAGCCTATCAAATACCAACGGCATCACTTGTTGCCTGAAATCAGGCCCACAATCTATTAATATTCTCGAATCATCTGTTTCGATAAGCGCAGAAGTACGGAGTCGCTTATCTTTGTAATCAGTCGAAGTACAAACCGGACAACCACATCCTATTTCGGGAACACCTGTTGAAGTACCACTTCCCAGTATCTTAATTTTCATATTCGATTAATGATATTATACATCTCGTTTGATATAGCTAATATAAAAACGATATACCTATTTATAGATTTCTGTATAAATGTAGCAATCATTTTGTAGACTACTGCATTTTATACAATAACTGTTAACAGTTATCGCGTTAGTTGTGTATACTTAGCGTGATAGTTGTTAACAGTTATCATGTATAGAATTTAGATTCTATTTGTAGAATAAATTATATCTCAAATATAAATAAAGCAGTTGCCAATTTCTTTATATAATATTGACTTCCGGCTTAATATCTATATTGAATTTAGAACGAACAGCCTCTCTGACAGCATCCGATAAATGCACGATATCATTGCCGGTTGCTCCTCCTTTATTGACTAGAACCAAAGCTTGATTCTCGTAAACAGCCGCAGCACCAATAGCCTTGCCTTTCCATCCGGCTTGTTCTATTAGCCATCCGGCGGGTATTTTGGCTGTTCCATCAGGATACTCGTAATAAGGCATACCGGGATATTCTTCAGATAGCTCTTTGAAACGAATATGCGATACAACCGGATTCATAAAGAAACTACCTGCATTGCCAAGAACTTTAGGATCTGGCAATTTACGTTTACGAATACTTATAATCGCCAATCTCACAGTAGCCAAAGTAACTTCTTGATCACCTTCTAGCTCATCTTTCAATGAAGCGTAGTTGAGCGTAAATTCTCTTTTTTTGCTTAGTTTATAGACAACATGCGTAACAAAAACATTCTTCATACTAGCTTGTTTAAACAAACTATTGCGGTATGAATACATACATTCGCTAACATCATAAGTCTTTTTTTCACCGAAGATATTAATGGTTTCAACAGACGAAATCAGATCTTTCACCTCTACGCCGTAAGCACCAATATTTTGTACAGCACTTGCCCCTACTTCACCAGGAATAAGAGATAGATTTTCTAATCCATACCAATTCTGATCAACACAATAGCCCACAAAATGGTCCCAATCGATGCCCGCTCCTGCTCTTACCCAAACTGAGTCAATATCTTCTTTAACAATCTCTATTTTACCAATGCGAGAATGAAGAATTGTACCAGCGAAGTCTTTAGTAAAAAGCAAATTGCTACCTTGACCAATATGCAAAAAAGGTGTTGTGATTTGCTGGCTAACAATCAATTCACTTAACTCGTCGACCGACGAATATTCTATAAATTTGTTAGCTTTAACATCGACACCAAATGTATTGTGGTGCAATAAAGAGAAGTCGGTTTGTATCATATATTTCCTCCTTGATTATTTTAAATACTTACATCTTCAAACTTATACAACAACCAAGGCGAATCTTTTGATTTGCGTCTGAAGTATAAAATATTTAAGAAGCCATTGCTTATTCCTTTTAAGGTTAGTATCTTCTTATTCGAGTTCAACCTATTTTGCTGACCATAGTCAATATTTGATAATTTGTCTTTAGGCAGATCAGGCTTAAAAGCATACCACTGATTCAAATCTAGAGATGTTTGCAAAACAGAAAAATCATCATCAGGATCGGCAGTTACAAATATCAACGGATCGGCTATACGAGAAGCTTGATATGTAGAATCAACAGTAAACTCTGCAAAGAAATCAATAAAACTCTCTTTTTCTCTATTCATAATAGGGCGATAATCTAATGAGTCCAATCGCCATTCACCGCGATTTTTCATAAAGAAATATTTCCTCATCATCAACTCTTTCAAGTAAATCCATTCTACTTGAACAGCTGTTAGAGAGGTATCACCTATCAATTCAAAATCATCTTCTTTGTCGAAAAGCAGTGTATAATATTCATTGGCAGTAAATAAGTCATCGTGAAGCCAATCTGACTCTTCGATAGTTGTATTTTCGCCATTATTATAATACGCCAATGGAAAGTTTATTCTTTCTATCTGCAAAGTTTTATCTGAAGTAAAGTTATAGATAAAGTCATCGAAAGTTTCATCTATTTCAATCCGCACAGGTTCAAAAGATTCCTCTTCTATTACGAGCGAATCCCCTTCATTTACAATTAAATCTACGGAAGAAGTAATTAGAGAGTCATCTTTCACTTTTTTCTCGCTACAAGACGCAACGAGCAATAGAGAAACAATACCTACAACAACTTTATTCATTACAAAAACTTGATTTTTAATTTTTCTAGCATATCAGCAGTCATCGACTCTAAATTAAAGTTAGGGTTCCATCCCCACTCTTTGCGTGCACATGAATCATCCAAACTATCTGGCCAGCTACTAGCTATGCTTTGTTTTAAAGGATCTACTTGATAACGCATTTTAAAATCGGGCATATGCTGACGTATTGCATTGTAAATCATTTCAGGATCAAAGCTCATAGATGTAACATTGAAGGCATTGCGATGAATCAATTTAGCTGGATCAGCTTCCATTAAGTTAATTGCAGCATCCAAGGCATCTGGCATATACATCATATCCATGAATGTTCCTTTTTCTATCGGACAAACAAATTCTTCGTCCTTAATGGCTGAGTAATAGATATCGACAGCATAATCTGTTGTTCCACCCCCAGGAGGAGTTACATTTGAAATGATACCTGGGAAACGAACTGATCTTGTATCAACTCCATATTTATTATAATAATAATCACTCAAAAGTTCGGTTGTAACTTTAGAGATACCATACATAGTACGTGGTCTCTGAATAGTATCTTGAGGAGTATTAACATGCGGTGTATCAATACCAAATGATCCAATAGAACTTGGTGTAAACACTGCACAATTATTGTCTTTTGCTACATCAAGCACATTCCACAATCCATCAATACCAATCTTCCAAGCCAACTTAGGCTTTGATTCTGCTACAACAGATAACAGAGCCGCAAGGTTGTATATAGTATCTATTTTATATTTTTTTACTACTTTATCGAGGATTTCAGCATCGGTAACATCAGTTATTTCATAAGGTCCAGACTCTTTTAATCGTCCAACTGGTTCAGCACCTGCAATATAACCAGCAACTATGTTTGAATCTGTATAACGTTTACGCAATTCCATTGTGAGTTCAGAACCAATTTGGCCAGTAGCTCCAATTACTAAGATATTTTTCATTTCTGTTTAAAAAGGTATTTTAAGCTATTTTGAGCGCAAATTAAGCACTTTTTTTTTATTATTATATCAAAAACTTATTGATTATTTAGTGAAAAATAGTGTCCTTTGCACTTGAAACAAAAACTTAAATTGATATGTACGGTAAAATGAAAGAATACCTCAGCAACACGATTGCTGAAATTAAAGAAGCAGGCCTTTATAAGGAAGAACGTTTAATCGAAAGTCCTCAACAAGCTAACATTATTGTTAAAGGAAAAGAGGTCTTAAATTTTTGTGCAAACAACTATTTAGGTCTATCAAATAACCCAAGATTGATAGAAGCTGCAAAAACAGTAATGGACACAAGAGGATACGGTATGTCATCTGTTCGTTTTATCTGTGGAACACAAGACATTCACAAAGTATTAGAAAAAGAGATTGCAGACTATTTCCAAACAGAAGATACAATTCTATATGCTGCATGTTTCGACGCAAACGGTGGTGTATTCGAACCATTGTTTACAGAAGAAGATGCAATCATCTCTGACTCATTAAACCATGCTTCAATCATAGACGGTGTTCGTTTGTGTAAAGCAAAACGTTATCGTTATGCCAATGCTAACATGGAGGAACTAGAAAAGTGTCTTCAAGAAGCTCAAGCTCAACGCTTCCGCATCATTGTAACAGATGGCGTTTTCTCGATGGATGGTAATGTTGCACCAATGGATAAAATCTGTGACCTAGCCGAAAAATATGATGCACTTGTTATGGTTGATGAATCTCACTCTGCAGGTGTAGTGGGAGCAACTGGTCATGGCGTAAGCGAATTGTTTAAAACATATGGCAGAGTTGACATCTACACAGGTACATTAGGTAAAGCCTTTGGTGGTGCATTAGGTGGTTTTACTACTGGTCGCAAAGAAATCATCGACCTTCTTCGTCAAAGAAGTCGCCCATATCTATTCTCTAATTCGTTAGCTCCATCTATCGTTGGTGCTAGTATCGAAGTATTCAAAATGCTAAAAGAGAGCAACGAACTTCATGACAAATTAGTAGAAAATGTATCTTACTTCCGCGATAAGATGATTGCAGCAGGTTTTGACATTAAACCAACTCAAAGCGCTATTTGTGCAGTAATGCTTTACAATGCCAAACTATCGCAAGACTATGCAGCTAAGATGTTGAACGAAGGAATCTATGTTACTGGATTCTACTATCCTGTAGTTCCTAAAGAACAAGCTCGTATCCGCGTACAAATCTCTGCCGGACATAAAAAAGAAGACCTTGATAAATGTATCGAAGCCTTCATTAAGGTTGGCAAAGAATTGGGCGTTATTAAATAAGATTATTTTATTATGCAAGAACTTACACTTACCACTCCAGCATTATTATTTTCGGCTGTATCATTAATTTTACTAGCCTACACCAATCGTTTTTTATCTTATGCACAATTGGTTAGACAACTTCGTGATAGATATCTGGATAGTCCAGAAGAAATCACTGAAGCTCAAATTGAGAATCTTAAAAAACGTCTTAATTTAACTCGTATGATGCAAGGATTAGGTATAGCGAGTCTATTCTTTTGCGTGGTTAGTATGTTCTTAATTTATATTGGTCTTCAACTGATTTCAGTATATATCTTTGGTGCAGCTCTGCTTTTGCTTATTGCATCGCTTGGCGTATCATTTAGAGAGATTCAAATATCTACTCAGTCTTTAAAGATTTATTTGAGTATCATTGAGACCGAAGAGAAAAAGAAATCAAAAAATAGTTTCAAAAGAAGAAACCTATAAACACAAAAAATCTCGCATCATTTTGATGCGAGATTTTTTATTATATGAAGCTTAGATTATACTAATTCATCAGATGTATAACTACCTGGCAACTCACGACAGTTATAACTTGAAGCCATAATCTCACCATATGCACCTGCTGAACGTAGAGCTATTAAATCACCACGCTTAACTTGATTCAAATCAATCGCTTTACCAAACACATCTGAAGACTCACAGATAGGACCAACAATATCATATGTTTCAATTGGACCTTCTGATGTAATGTTCTCCATTTTATGATATGCTTGATACAAAGCTGGACGAATCAAATCTGTCATACCAGCATCAAGAATAGCAAATTGTTTGTTTGCACCTTGTTTTACATAAAGTACTTTCGAAATCAACGAACCACATTGTGCAACCACTGCACGACCTAATTCGAAATGTAATGTTTGATGAGGACGAAGCTTTAATTGACTTGCATAAGTAGCAAAGTAAGACTTAAAGTCTGGAATTGGTTGACGATTAGGATGATCATAATCAATACCCAATCCACCACCTACATTGATATGTTTCACAAGTATATGACGAGCTTCTAGTTTATCTTGCAATTCGTTTACTCGGTTACACAATGCAACGAAATCACCCATATCTAAGATTTGAGATCCAATATGAAAGTGCAAGCCAATGAAATTGATATTCTTCAACTCTTGCGCGATATCGATTACTTTATCCATATCTTCCATGCTGATACCAAACTTATTCTCAGCAAGACCGGTAGTAATATTTGCATGAGTATGAGCACCTACATTAGGATTAATACGAAAGGCTACGTTGGCAACTTTTCCTTTTTCGGCTGCAAGCACATTAATAACTTCCAATTCAGGAATAGACTCTACATTAAAACAGAAGATATTATAATCAAGTCCAAGTTCAATCTCCCAATCAGCCTTACCAACTCCTGCAAATACTATTTTCTCTGCAGGGAAACCTGCTTTAATAGCAGCACGTATTTCACCACCACTCACACAGTCTGCACCCAATCCGTTCTCACGAATAATAGTCAAAACTTTATGATTTGCGTTAGCCTTCACAGCGTAGTGTACATCAAAAGATTCATAACGCTCAGTTTCCTGATTAATACAAGCTAATGTATCTCGCAACACTTTTGTATCATAGTAATAAAAAGGAGTACGTAACTCACGAAACTTATCTATTGGAAATATTCCTTTCATAAAATACTAAATTTGAATTAATCGAAAAAGCGCTTTTACCATCTATCTTGATAAAAGCGCTTTATAATTATATGGTTTTTAATTATTGCTAGTAAATAAAGCTTTGCTTAAAGCTTGCAATGCTTCTTTTTTATCACATTCGCGAATTAGGAATGAAATATTATAATTACTACCACCGTAAGAAATCATACGAACAGGTACATTACGCATAGCATCCATTGTTTTTGCTTCAAAGCCAATATTGTCCCACTCTAAATCACCAACAACACAAACAATACACATGTTATTATCAACAGTTACAGTGCCGTATTTCTTCAAATCATCTAAAATCTCATTCAAATGTTTTGTATTATCGATAGAAACAGATACTCCTACTTCTGAAGTACAGATCATATCAATCGATGTTTGGTAGCTTTCAAATATTTCAAATACTTTGCGTAAGAAACCATGAGCCAACAACATTCTGCTAGATTTGATTTTAATAGCAGTGATATTATCTTTAGCAGCAACTGCCTTAATTTTACCTTTCTCAGTATCGTTAGAAATCAATGTACCAGGAGCCGTTGGATCCATAGTATTCAATAAACGAACTGGAATGTTTGCATATTTAGCTGGCTGAATACATGTTGGATGCAAAATCTTTGCACCGAAGTAAGCTAACTCAGCAGCTTCTTCAAATTGCAATTGACGAACAGGAGTTGTACCTTCCACGATACGAGGATCGTTATTGTGCATACCATCAATATCTGTCCATATTTCGATTTCGGATGCGCCAATAGCCGCACCAATCAAAGAAGCAGTATAGTCACTACCACCACGTTGCAAGTTATCAATTTCGCCATAAGCATTGCGACAGATAAAACCTTGTGTAATGAATATCTCAGCTTCAGGATAAAGTTCAACCTGCGCTTGAAGTTTTTCTTTGATGTAAACAGGATCAGGCTCACCGTTTTTATCGGTGCGCATAAATTCTAAAGCAGGAAGCAGTACAGATTTCACACCGCACTCTTGCAAATAGAAATTTACCATAGCAGTAGAAATCAATTCTCCCTGAGCCAACACCACTTTTTCTTCGAAAAGTGTAAATAGGTCTTTAGTAAATGAACGAATATAGTCAAAATGTGATTTAACAACTTCCAATCCTTTCTGTTTATACTCTTCAGTGCTATAAAGCTGATCAATATGCTGTTTATAGCTAGATTCTAGCTTATTGATAATTTCATTTGCACCTTCCGGATTTTTCTTATACAGATAGTCGGAAATTTCAACCAATGTATTTGTCGTTCCTGACATAGCAGATAGGACAACAACTTTTCTTTTACCATCGGTAATCAATTTGGCTACTTCCTTCATGCGCTGTGCAGAGCCTACGGAAGTTCCTCCAAACTTTAAAACTTTCATTTTCGTTTCTGAGTTTAAAATTAGTATGTAATTAATCTATATTATTCGCATATTCTTCAGTAACATCGCTCAATCTATGACCTTCGCAACGATATACCCTACCTGGGAAATCTTTAAGAAGATTCAGATTATGTGTTGTCATTATAACTGAAGAGCCTGACTTACAAATATCATGAAGCAGTTCTACAATCGCCTTTCCTGTTTCAACATCCAAATTTCCGGTTGGTTCATCAGCCAACACTATTTCGGGTGAATTTAAAACAGCACGTGCAATAACAATGCGTTGTTGTTCGCCACCTGAAAGTTCACTAGGATATTTGTATCCTTTGTGATTCATTCCAACGAGTTGTAAAACTTCATCAATACGTTCTTGTATAGCAGCTTTGTCAGTCCAACCGGTTGCACGGAGTACAAAATCAAGATTACTATTCACTGTTCTATCAGTCAATAGTTGGAAATCTTGAAAAACTATGCCAAGTCTCTTTCTTAATTGTGGTATATTCTTTCTTTTAATAGTAGACATATCATAACCAAGAACAGATGCATTGCCAGAGTTTACATCCAATTCACCATATATAGTTTTAAGCAAGCTGCTTTTGCCTGTACCTACTTTACCTATTAAATAAACGAATTCACCTTTATTTAATTGCAAAGTAACATCAGTCAACACGCTTAAATCTTGCTGACAAACTTCTACATTATCGTATTTTATTAATGCTTCTTCCATGTAGAGCTATGACGTTCTTGTAGTTCTTTTGCCAAATCTTCAATACGATATCCTTTAGAAGTAAGTAATACGATTAGATGATAAAGCAGATCTGAACTTTCGTAAATCAATCTTTCATTTGTGCCATTGGTAGCTTCGATTACAGTTTCTACTGCCTCTTCGCCTACCTTTTGAGCTATTTTGTTGATGCCCGATTCAAACAAGCTTGTTGTATATGATTTCTCAGGCATTTCTTGATGACGTTTATCTATGAAATCTTGCAATTCTTTGATAAACATAACCGGTTCTTCGTTTTTATCACCCCAGCAAGTATCTGTACCAGTGTGACAAACAGGTCCAACAGGATGAACTTCAATTAAAAGTGTATCATTATCACAATCAGACTTAATTGATTCAACATGTAAAAAATTACCACTTTCTTCGCCTTTAGTCCATAATCTATTTTTTGTACGACTAAAGAAAGTAACTTTACCTGTCTCAACAGTCTTTTGATAAGCTTCCTGATTCATAAAGCCTAACATTAAGACTTTACGAGTAGTTTTATCTTGTATAATGGCAGGTATTAAACCATCCATTTTATCGAAATCTAAATTCAACATTTTCTCTATTTAAGATTTACATTTAATTAAACTAACTTCAATATTATCTTACAATTTAATTATATTGCAGACAACATTCAATTCAGCTTCAAGTTCTTACCGTTATACCTTGTTCGCAAAGATACAATTTTAAATCGGGAATTCTAATTTCTCCGAAATGAAATACACTTGCAGCCAAAGCAGCATCTGCCTTACCCTCAGTGAAAGCATCTTTAAAGTGTTCCATTGTACCTGCTCCACCCGATGCAATAATAGGAATAGATAGCAGAGAAGACAATTCACATAAAGCATTGTTTGCATAGCCGGTCTTTACTCCATCATGATCCATACTTGTGAAAAGTATTTCGCCAGCACCACGGTCTTGAGCCTCACGAGACCAAGCCATTAGTTCTTTATCTGTTTCTATTCTCCCACCATTCAAGAAGCACTTCCAACCAGAAGGAGTAAGTTTAGCGTCAATAGCAACAGTACATACTTGCGAACCAAAGTTTTTAGCAATCTCGTCAATCAACTCTGGGTTCTTAATAGCCGACGAGTTAATTGATATTTTATCAGCTCCCGCATTAAGCAGCCTATCAACATCATTTAATTCATGAATACCTCCACCTACAGTAAAAGGAATATTGATATTTGCAGCAATACGTTTCACTAGTTCAGCAAAGGTTTTTCGTCCTTCATGACTTGCCGTAATATCAAGAAAAGTAAGTTCATCAGCACCTTGTTCGCTATAAGCCTTTCCTAATTCTACAGGATCTCCGGCCTCGCGAAGATTCACAAAGTTAGTCCCTTTTACAGTTTGACCATCTTTAATATCTAAGCAAGGAATTATTCTTTTTGCTAAAGCCATGATATATTATTTATTTCAAATTCAATAAAAACGGTTATAGAAAATCTCTAAGATCATTCAACTTGATATGCCCTTCGTAGATAGCCTTTCCAAATATAACAGCCGGTACATTTGCCTCTTGCAGTGCTACAATATCATCAATTTTACTTACTCCACCACTTGCTATTAAATACAAAGATGGGTGTTGTTCCAAAATCTCTTTATACAACGCAATTGATGGACCTTGAAGCATTCCATCGCAATCAATATCAGTGCAAATCACTTTCGTTATGCCTTTAGCGATATAATCGTCCAAAAAAGAGAACAGATCGCAGGTGCTTGAATCTTTCCAACCATTTACGGCAATCTTTTTATCTTTAGCATCAGCACCCAATATGATTTTATCAGCACCATATAAATCTAACCAATGCGAAAAAAGTTCCGGTTGTTTTACGGCAATACTTCCGCCGGTTATCATCTGCGCACCACATTCAAAAGCAATTCGTAAGTCATCATCAGACTTTACACCACCCCCAAAATCGACAATCAAAGAGGTTTGTGAAGTGATTTTTTCGAGAACACGATAGTTTACAATATGATGAGAAGCAGCTCCATCAAGATCGACAACATGAAGACGACGTATACCATGATCTTCAAACTCTTTGGCTACTTCAACAGGATTTTCATTATAAATCTTTTTGCTGTCATAGTCTCCTTTAGATAAACGCACACATTTTCCGTCTATAATGTCAATAGCTGGGATAATTTCAATCATACTACTAAAAGGTTCAAATTAAATGTTTAGGAAATTTTCTAATATACGCGAGCCAACAGTCCCACTCTTTTCGGGGTGAAACTGAGTTGCATAAAAGTTATCTTTATGTATAGCCGCACTAAAAGGATGAATATAATCGGTAGTAGCAATTGTGAAATCACACTTCGGCACATAGAAGCTATGAACGAAGTAAACAAACTCATCGTTTGTCAGTCCATCAAACAATTTACTCTTTACATCCATAAGAGTATTCCATCCCATATGAGGCACTTTTTCTTCCTGCTTATTTGGAACGAAACGCTTAACAGGAACATCGAAGATACCCAAACAATCAGCTTCTCCCTCTTCAGAATAAGAACACATCAATTGCATACCCAAGCAAATACCCAATACAGGTTGCTTTAAGTCTTTTATCAATTGAACCATTCCTGCTTCTCGAAGAAAGTTCATTGTAGTTTCAGCCTCTCCCACTCCCGGAAAGATAACCTTATCGGCCGATAGTATTTTCTCTTTATCATCAGTAATTAACGCATCGATGCCTAGTCGCTTCAATGCATAATCTACAGAGCAAATATTACCTGCATTATATTTTATGATAACTGTATTCATTTATTATAATCAACTAAAAATGACAGTCTTGTTTTTATAAGCCAAAACTTTACGTTCAATGTGTTTCTGAACAGCACGCGACAAAACGATTTTCTCCAAATCTTTGCCTTTGTAGATCAAGTCTTCTACCGAGTCCTTGTGTGAGATGCGCACTACATCTTGTTCGATGATTGGTCCGGCATCCAACTCAGCAGTAACATAATGACTTGTAGCGCCAATAATTTTCACTCCTCGTTGAAAAGCTGCATGATAAGGCTTAGCACCAACAAAAGCAGGCAAGAAAGAGTGATGAATATTAATTATCTTATTGGGATACGCATTAATCATTTGCTCGGAAAGCACTTGCATATAGCGCGCCAATACGATACAAGACACGTTATGTTCTTTCAACAATTCCAACTCAAGACGTTCTTGTTCCTTTTTGTTATCCTTTGTGATAGGGAACAGATAAAACGGAATACCAAAACGTTCGGCTACATGTTGCAAATCGGGATGATTACTTACAATCAAAGGTATATCAACATCCCACTCACCAGCAGTGTAGCGAGCCAAGATATCAAAGAGACAATGCGACATTTTAGAAACAAAAATAGCCATACGTGGTTTTACATCCGAGAAATATAAACGAAAATTCATTGCATACTTCTGCCCGTATAGTGTTTCAAAATAATCTTCAATCTTCTCTTGTGGAACCAAAAAATCTTTCAATTCCCACTCTATTCTCATGAAAAAGATATTCTCCACATGATCTACATACTGATCAAGATAGATAATATTACCTTTATTTACAGTGATAAAATCTGTAACCTCGGCAAGAATACCAGGTTTATCAGGACAGTGTAATAATAGCTTAGCTGTTGTCTTCATTGTACTTATGGTTTTACTGTTATTTAAAGACACACTTACATTGCATCTATTTTAAGCATGCAAAAATAACTAATTATTGCAATCAGCCACCTTTTTAGAATAAAAAGTTTATTTTAATCCTCTATTATCTAACAGATAGAAAGCATAAACTAGCCGTTTTGTTATATATTCTAATACAGAAAAATATAATTACATCAACTCTTTATTTACGATATTTACCACCTTAAACGCAAACATTCCATTTATCAACTTCAAACATGGAGTTTGATAACAGTTAACAGTTATCATGATAGATCTATATATTCAACGCGATAACTGTTAACTGTTATCATACGAAATGAGATAAACTACAATTCCAATGATACACATTTTACATGATGTGTATAAAAAATAGAACTCTTATATATAATAATGTGTGCCGCAAATCCGCTAAATAGACAAATATAACGTTAGAAAAAAAAGTTTCATTTTTTTCATTGTAAAACCGCCTCATAATGAACCACTAAGGATTTTTTCTACAAATTAGTATGCAAAAAAATTATTCTAGCTATTGCAGGTATCAGAAAAACCACTACCTTTGCAACCGCAATCGAGAGAGATGCGAAAACAAATAAAGTTGAAATTTTGGTGCGTTAGTTCAGTTGGTTAGAATACATGCCTGTCACGCATGGGGTCACGGGTTCGAGTCCCGTACGCACCGCACACAAAGTTTCAATTAATGTTCATAAAAAATGGTGCGTTAGTTCAGTTGGTTAGAATACATGCCTGTCACGCATGGGGTCACGGGTTCGAGTCCCGTACGCACCGCAAAGAAACTCCGGAGTTATAAACTTCGGAGTTTTTTGTATCCTAAAACCTAAGAAACACAAAGCGGTTTTATTATCTTTGTGATATAATCAACAAAAATAGAATATATGAAATATATAGGCGCACACGTCAGTACATCTGGTGGAGTTGAGAACGCTCCTATCAATGCACATCAAATTGGAGCAAACGCATTTGCTTTATTCACCAAAAACCAACGTCAATGGGTTAGCAAACCACTAACCCCTGAAAGCATTGCTGAATTTAAAGCGAATTGCGAAAAGTACAATTTCAACCCTGCATACATCCTTCCACACGATAGTTACTTAATCAATCTTGGTCATCCCGAGGAAGAAGGATTAGAAAAAAGCCGTAAAGCTTTCCTTGACGAAATGCAACGTTGCGAACAGCTGGGACTTAAACTACTTAATTTCCATCCTGGAACTACATTAAACAAAATAACCGTCGAAGAGTGTCTGGATAGAATTGCCGAGAGCATTAACTTGACTCTTGCTCAAACAAAAGATGTAATAGCTGTTATTGAGAATACTGCCGGACAAGGAAGCAACGTAGGCAATGAGTTTTGGCATCTGAAATACATCATTGATCGTGTAGAAGATAAAAGTCGCGTAGGCGTTTGTCTTGACACATGCCATACATATTCTGCAGGCTATGATTTGGTGGATGATTATGAAGGTGTATTCCAAAACTTCGACGAAACGGTAGGCTTTGAATACTTGAAAGGAATGCATATCAACGATTCTAAAAAAGAACTAGCTAGTCGCGTAGACCGCCATGATAGCATTGGTAAAGGAACAATAGGATTTGACTTCTTTACTAAACTAATGAGTGATCCACGTTTCGATAATATGCCTTTAATACTCGAAACTGTAGAAGAGACTCTCTGGCCTGAAGAAATTGCATGGCTTAGAGAACAATCTTCCCTTTAGTCTCTTACATAAACCAAACGAGCGCATTATCAACTATTGATAATGCGCTCGTTTGGTTTTATAATGATATAGTTAATCTTCTACTGGCTTTCTAGCTGCTATAGCCAAGAATATACCAAGAACAACTCCTAATAATGCAGCAAACAATACACGCGCATCTCCAGGCAACAAAAAGGTAATAGTATGTGCAGGAAACCAAAAGAAAGGTATCGTTTTCTTAAATACAAACCCCCATTGTACTTTCCAATTAAGATTTTGAAGAATCTTGCCCATAGGTATCGGAGTAAAGAAACCGCGCATTGTACCACCTGTAGCTATAATATGGGTATCAGTAATACGGTGAAATGTCATAAAGACTGGAGCGAAGATAGAATTCATGGTTACAGAAATAGCAAAGGCTACACCAACTTTGGCCCATGAAATAGAATCACCCATCAATGTTGGCGCATCAACAGCACCCATATATGAAAGAAATGCTGGTACTCCATTTGAGAATACAACAAAAGCCATATTAATACCCATCCCTAATATACCCCAAACAAAAGCTCTTGGCAGTATTCCAAAACCGGGACGGTTATAAACACCAGTGCTTATACGCAAACCTATTACCTCTCCAAGAGTAGATAGGATTGCGAATTTAACAAAACTCATAATCATGCCATGAGAATTATTAAACGATTTATAGCCATCGTAAACAGCCGGAATTAAGAAGAAAGGAAGAAAACAAATGATAACACAAGCAATAAAAATAAAATCGTGCCTCTTCATATAGTATTATGTATTTATAGTAACTCTACAAATATACAATAAAAAGTCATAAAGAAAAGCAAAACAATATTTTTATATACAATTGTTAGTTTATCACATGCATATGATATCTTTTAGTCTACCAAAATTTATTTTGAGTAGCATCGTATTCAAAACCAACTGCGCCCAATACATCAAGTATGTGTGTTTTATTTAGGCTTAATTCTTCACACAATTCATCGAGTGAAGCATATTGATCTCTTAGCTTCATATTTATAAAGCTAAAAAGCATCATAGGATCCTTAGGTATATCCATGTTAATCTGATTCTATTTTTGGCAAAGATAGAAAGAAAAGAAAAATGAATAAAATAATAGCTATTAATCTAATAGAATATATCCTTCTTCGTTTTGAATATAATCTAAATTGAGCGCTTCAGACAATTGCCTAATTGTATTAAGGGGAGAACTATTATCTAACTCTATAGACAATCGTTGTTCACCGTATCTTCTTGCTGCGGGAGATAAGCTGATAGTTAACGAATCGTTCATATTAACAATATAAAGTATCTTGTTGAGCGCTTCATTATTGAATCGCACACTCTTTATATAGTTACTAAACAACTCACTACTAGAAATTGGAGAATAGGAAACCTGGCCATCGGATGCAATCTTTAAAGCTTCGCCATCGTTGACATAATAATGTTGACCATCCGTTTTATGTGTAAGCTGAACCATTCCTTGCTTCACCGACAAAATCAATGTATCATTATAAAGATTGTCAATAACAAAATTGGTACCTATTGCACGGATATTAACATGATCCATATCAATTATAAATGGGAATAACTCATGTGGAGCAATATCAAATAGTGCATTACCATTAAATTCAACCAATCTATTGCCATTGTTAAACTTATCGGAGCACTTTACAAATGAGTTCTTAGTCAAACAAACAATAGATCCATCACTCAAAGTAGCAGCCAACGACGACTGTTCATTATTCAAGTGAGTTAGTAAACGAATTCGATTTTCATCATATTTATAAAACAAATGGTTGGTATAAAAAAACACACAAATCCCTATAAACAGAACACCTAAAGCCATCCATTGTGAACTAGAGATCAGTTTATGGTATTTATTAGTCTTTCTTTTGGTTCTACTAGCAAAAGATTCACTACCCTTTCCTTCAGACGTAAAGCCTTTGTTGGTAGGAGTAGATTGATTATGTTCTTCTGACTTATACATAATTGTCAAATTCTTCACGTAATGTTTTTAAAGCTTTTGTCATCTCTGCTTCAATCGTTTTAACCGATAGCGATAATTGATTAGCTATTTCCGAATACTTCTTTCCTTCCATTCGATGAAGATTAAAAATCTTTTGCCGCCTATTAGGTAGTTTAGCTAATCCAATCCTTAACACCTCTTCCAACTCGTGATATTCTACATATTGATGAGGATCAATAGAACAAATTGAAGGTTTATTAATTGAGTATTCTATAAATTTGTCTTTCAGCACTTGTTGTCTTCGATATTGCAAAGATTGATAATAAACACTCTTGTACAAGTAGCAACTTAAAGACTTGCTAATAGGAAAATGTTCTTTATTTTTCCATAACTTATAAAACAATTCTCCTACTATCTCTTTTGCAGGCTCAGTTTGCCCAATGATACCCGATGAATACCAACACAGAAAAGGATAATAATAATTAAACAATTGCTCAAATGCTTTAACATCCCCTTCCTTTATCTTTTGTATAATAAGAGAATCATCAAACATAATATTAACAATATCAAATGTTTATCCTCAAATATACAATATTTAAATGTTAATATCAATCAGATTGCTTTTTTAATTTAGTCACAGCATTTTCTAAAGATTCAGTAGGTTCAATAATATTGTAAGCTTCCCAAAAATCCTTATTCCAATAATCATCAACTTTATCATAAAACACCTGTTTGTTGCCAAATGCATCTCTCCAATGTATAGGCGAAATATCGTTCTGTGATTTATCGGTTACAACCATTTCTGAGTCTATTGTATAACCTGTTGAGAATAGCTTCTTCTTCCAATCACATTTAAATCTAATACGATTACAGATATAGTTCAGATAAGTGATGTTATCTATCGTTTTGTAGGTTATTAAATAACTTACCTCTTGCGGATTAAATCTTAATCCTATAGGCTTTTTAAATAGTATCGAATTTATTGCTTTATCTTTATCGCGCATATCAAGATACATCTCAGCCCTTGTAAAGCTCAATGATTCTCTATCAACATATACTTTACCATGTAGCATAGCATATTCTTTATTCACAATTGGTCGGAAACTAATAACGTATTGTACATCATCATCAACACAAACAGGATTTTCCATAATAAACTGATAAGAGTCTAAGTCATCTAGGTTTAAGAATAAATTCTCATTCTTTACTAGATCCATATAAACAGGAAGTGTTGGTCCTCCAGCCAACTTCACAGCTAGCGTATCACTCTGTTTCTGACTTAATAAACGACGGCTTTTCAATATTTGAACTCTATCTTTATTAGCGCTTCTATTATTGTAAGAGGTTTTATATATATCCATTACAGCTTCAGAGATACCAATATAACGATTTCTCTTTTGCATCGTTTCACGATAAAACGAAGTTAAAAGATTTTCGTTAGCACTATAATTCTCAGAGATCTTTCTAATCGCTTGTTCCAACACTTTGCGCGGATGAACATTAAATACTACAATTTCGGTTAACACATTAGAGGTTGGCAGTAATAACACCATCACATTCGTTAAGTTTTTACTAGCCAATGGAACTTTATTATTAAGATAACCAATATGAGAGAATTCCAATGATTTATTGATATCAGGACTCTTTATTTTAAGCATAAAGTAGCCATCGGCGTTTGTAACTGTTCCAATATGTGTTTGAGGCATAGTAATATTCACATTACTCAAAGCTCTTTTCGTATTTTTATCTTTCACATATCCAGATACAGTAATTATATTCTCATTCTGGGCGTATATTGGTATTATAAAAGCGACCAAAGTCAATATCAGAAAAAGTCTGATCCAAAGTTTATCATTTGTTTTCATAATCATCAGCTTTAAGAGTTTTCACCTTTATATATATGATGATTTAAAACCCTTATACCCTATGCTTTTTAATATTAAAATGCTTAAAACAATCAAATATAATTGCCGGTACATCATTCATAGCCTTATAACGATCATAAAACAACTACTTAATTTATTTGTATCAAACTAGAATCTATCAAGTATAAAAACAAACATCTCAGCAAAGCATTTATAGCTTTACTGAGATGATCTAAATATTGTTTATGTGATTTATTAAAGATTACACTTTACTCGGGCTTTATTCTATGAAGCTATAATATTCAGCATCAGTTGAGCAGTCCCACCATACAGGACAAGACCAAATAGGATCTGTCATAGCTAACTTATTTGAAGCCAATAATTGAGTCAAGTTATAATTGCTTTCGTGAGTACTTTGACTGAAACGACGGAACCAATATGTTAATTCATTAGGAGATGTACCAATAATCTTACTAGTTCCAGAGAATTCTGCTGGACGTTGATAATCGGTATACACTACTCCAAAGTTTTCAATATTTCCTGCACTGTAGTTAAAGCGACGCATATCGTTCCATATTTCAATATCAAAACCTAGAGCAATAATCTTTTGGCGAATGATTTCTGCCATAGTAAGTTCTGATGCCGATTGGCAAACAGCTGCACTAGACATATATTCAGCAATTTCTGCATCATCCATAGGCATTTCATCAGGATTAGCCGATCCAGCTGTTTTCCATTCATTCAATCTCTTTTGCATACGATCGAAATGAGCTTTGATACCTGTTTTGTATGCAGTAAGAGCTTGTTCTCTATTACCTTTTCTGAAATATATTTCGGCTTTAATGAAACACATCTCCGCATAAGTCAAGAAATCCGAATCTGAATTTGGACGAGCATAGAACGTTCCTGTTCCAGCTACATATTCATAACCTGCTGCAGGATAATATAGCAAATCATTTACACCTCTACCGCTTGTAGACATACTATTAGAACGCATATTTACAAATACAGTATCACCGGCATTTCTATAGTTTGTTGAATTACAATATGCAGAACCTTTTTGATACAAAACAGTTACTGCACTACCATCAACTGTAACTGCATGGATTTTAGATGCATCAGCTATAAACTTCTCACGTTCGGTTGCATCATCAATTGTATATTTCAAAGTTACATCCTTTGATGTAGCAAAAATATTTGTGATGATATTACCTTGTTTACGTTTATTTGAATACATCATATCTACTCCTTGTGCACGTCTCCACTCATAAGTTGAGATATTGCCTTTATCATCTAAAACCACATTAGACATCATAGCAGGAACCAATTTAGACAAACGTGGGTCAATCACATTAGAACCTCCAGTAAAGCTATTGTCAAGTAGATTAACATACCATTTAGTTAAACGTTGAGTAGTACCATAAGCTACACAGTTCCAGAAAGCATTTGTTTGATAAGGGTCACTTACAGTAAAGTTAAGTTCATCACCCTCAACGTTATAATGCTTCATCATAGTATTATCATCATTTGATAGAATTGCATTATCAAGTGCAGCAAGAACAGCATCAGGACTGAACAAGTCAGCTTTCTTACTCACTTTCAATAAGAATCTAGCTTTCAATCCATAGCATAACTTAATCCATTGTTGTACATTACCATTATTCCACAAATCACCAGCAGATAAAGCAGGAGAACCAGGAGATTGAGCCATACTCAAATTCTCGATAGCTTTATCAATATACTCCATACATAATTCATACATTTTCTTACCATCATCGTAAGAAGGATTATATTTTCCAGTGAATGCATCTTGAATAGGTAATTCACCATGCATATCCAACATCATCATAAAGCCCATAGCCTTTATGCAATAACCAGCACCAGCATAATGAAAAGCGCCAGTAGACAATGCTTTATCAATCATTGGATTAACATTAACAGCCGCACCAATATACCAGTTTTGATAAACAGTAGTACAACTACTTTGAGCAGGATTCCAACCAGCCAATAGTCCATTACCATTTGTAGTAGACAATTGAGTTAGAATACCTCCAATTGTATTTGCTCTCATTCCAGCAGTTCCCCATGCATAAGCAAAATAATTTTGAATCCATGGAAGACGAGTATTTACAGTAGCACTAACCGATGTAGGATTATCAGGATCGACATTTATATCCAAATAGTCTTTACATGAAGATGTGCCCAACATGAGTAGTAAACTCAATGTTATATATTTTAGTTTCTTCATATTCTTAATTATTTATTGTTATTAGAAAGTAAGTTGAACTCCAAATGACATACCGGCTGTAGCAGGAACACCACAGTAATCAATACCTGATGAACCAGATCCACCTGTACCAGAACCAGTCACACAAACTTCAGGGTCCATTCCTTTATAGTTGGTCCAAACAAATAGATTTGTACCAGTAATAGTAGCCGAAAGACCTTTAATGACATTTTGTTTTCTAAGGAAATCCTTGAAATCATAAGTCAAAGAGATAGAACGAAGTCTCAACCAATTAGTACTAGTTATAAAGTTGTCAGCATTTTGACCATATTGTCCCCAATACTGTTGAATCATGTATTCACCCGATTTTTCGACACCATTAATATTGTACATTTTACCTCTTTCGTAAGTAATCGTTTGTTCTTTGTAAACAGGTTCTTTAGCAGTACCTTCATTAACAACACCCGAGAATGTAACCGATTGACGATTAAGCGTACGATTACTCATACCTTTAGTTGTAAGATAATACTCTGTACCATCATAAATATCGCCACCTATTCTAAAGTCAAATAACACATTGAAGTTGAAGTTACCAAAGATTAAACTATTATTAAAACCACCAATCAATTTAGGTTCGCGATTACCTACAATATTTGTATAAACTTGAGTATCCTTATAAAGACCTGTAGTAGGATCAATAATATAACGACCGTTAGCCATTTCTTCGCCATCGCTACCCACTTCGCGCAACCATTTATTACCAGTCAATCCCATAAAGTAACCACCATTAGGAATTGAACCAGCTTTTACCGCACCAATTTGAGCATCTGTTACATAGAATATATCAACACCATCAATAAAATCACCTAAGCGACCTTTGTTATGAGAGAAGTTCAATCCCATTTCCCATGAGAAGTTCTTAGCTACAATTGGTTTACCTGTCAAAGCAACCTCCATACCTTTATTTATAACTTCACCACCATTTAGTGTCAAGAAGATATAACCAGTAGATTGAGCCAAACGAGGTGAACATAATTGATTTTTAGTTTTGCTATAATAATATGTATAGTCTACACCTAAACGTCCGTTGAAGAAGCGGAAGTCTGCACCAACTTCATACGAGTTTTGAATTTCCGGTTTAAGATTATCATTACCACCTGTCCAGTTATTACCTACACCAACTACACCACCATTAAGTGCTGCAACAGAGCGTAGATAAGTGTTAGTAGCATAAGCAGCAGCATCTTTACCAACCTTTGCTAACGAACCGCGTATCTTACCAAAAGTCAATACATTATTTTGAGGAAGTAGTTCTGTGAAAACAAAACTAGCTGATACAGATGGATAGAAGTAAGAACGGCTTTGACTAGGAAGAGTAGAAGACCAGTCGTTACGACCAGTAACTGTAAGATAAGCAATACTTTTGTATGAAGCTCTTGCTTCACCATACACACCTACCATGCGACGGCGAGTAGTGTTATCTTTAAAGAACTGATTGGTAGTTGATATATTATTAAAACTTACAGTTCCTTCAGTCTCAAAGTTATAACCCCATCTTGTTATGTTAATATTTTTGGTTGCCTCTGTACAAGTACCTAACAATAAGCTAAGATCCCAATTACCAAAGGTTTTATACATATTAGACATAACATTAGTAGTAATATATTGATATGTCAACGAGCCCTTGCCCAAGTATCCGTTTTGATATCTTTCAACAACAGCACCGCCGGGTCCTCTATAAGTATAAGATTCAGTAGTATATCTATCAATACCGGCTCTTGCATTAATATCCCACCAGCTAGTAAGATCTAACTTAGCAGTAATAGCACCAGTAAAGCGAGAAGTATTGTCAGTCATTTTATTTCTATCGAGAATCCAGTATGGATTTTCAACATCACTAGCCAACTCTTGCAAACCTTCGAACATACGATATTTTGTTTTATCTTCATTCAAATAATGAGTCATATCGTCGCTTCGTGGCCAACCGTATAATGCTGTCATAGTACCATTACCGCCTTGACCATATAAACCTGCAGAGGTCAATGTCTTTTTTGTATCTGCTTGAGAATACGAAACATTGGCACCAACAGTTAGAATATCGTAGCGTTGTTCTGCATTAAAACGGAAAGTTGTTTTATTATATTTAGTATTAGGAACAATACCTGTTTGATCGAAGTTAGATCCTGATAGATAAAAGTTATTATTCTTTCCACCACCAGAAATACTCACACTGTTATCCCAAACATTACTGCCTTGGAAGAAATCTGAAACGTTATCATAAACCGGTCCATCAATCTCATTACCCCAAGAACTGGTTGTGTAATCCGAGAATGCACCTGATTCATTATAATAACCTCTACCATATTTTGATTGTATAGAAGGTAATTTATTGGCCCACGAACGAGAGTATTTGCTATTAACAATGATTCTTACGTTGCCTTCTTCACCTTTTTTAGTTGTGATAATAACAACACCGTTGGCTGCTCTAGATCCATAAAGAGCTGCAGCTGCTGCACCTTTAAGGACTGACATACTTTCAATATCTTCAGGATTGATATCCATCACACGATTACCAAAAGTAGTTGCAGTTTTAGTAACACCATCTGTTCCAGAGTTACCGGTATTGACTGTTGAGTTATCATACACGATACCATCTACTATAAACAATGGTTGATTATCGCGACCTTCACTTGCTGAGTTACCACCACGAATAATAATATTAGAACCAGAACCAGCTGCACCACCTGCTTGAGTAATATTAACTCCAGGAATCTTACCAGCTAATGAGTTGATAACATTGGTTTGTTTGTTCTTCATCAATTCCTCCGAATTAATATCAGACACAGTATAACCCAATGCCTTCTTTTCTTTTCTAATTCCCATAGCAGTAACTACAACTTCATTTAATTCTTGAGCATCGTCGTGCATAACAATGTTGTAATTAGAAGAGCTAGTTACTCTAACCTCAGTAGGCCTGTAACCTACAAAAGAGACTTGCAGTACATCACCTACTGCTGCATCAATACTGAAATGTCCATCAATGTTTGTGATAGTTCCTTTTCCAGTTCCCTTTACTACAACACTTGCTCCGATAATCGGCTCGCCTGTAGCATCTACAATTTTCCCTGTGATTTTTTTTGCTTGCTGTGTATTCTGAGTTATCAATACATCCCCATTAGAAGCATGTGATAAATGTGGATATGTTGCTCCAAACAATGCAAACAGTACAAATGATAAGTAATAATTTCTTTTCATAAGACCTATAAATTTGGATTTATTTGCAAATATATCATTATATTTATATTATTTCACATGTTTTTATATTAAATTAATGTTAATAAATACAAATATTTACACGGTTATAATTATATCATTATTATATATTTATCCCACTATTAACACATTAAAGTCACATATTACCTGGTTAATTCACTATTTTGAAATACTAAAAATCATTTAAATCATCATATTGATATATTATAAAATAAATAATACTCTTTTAATACCAAAGACAAAACAATCTTATATCTAATAAACACAATAAATAATAGGCCATTCATTAAGTAAATACAAACACTTGAAAAACATCTGGTTAACACCAACACAAACAACCATAAACTTCTTTAAACAGGCCTATTCAACCGAAACAAAACTCATCATAAACAATATTTTACTTTTATTTAATCTTTATTAAATTTTAACCCACCAATCAGTAAACTATATAATCAAGAATATTACCTTATATTACCGTATTCATCACGATTTAAAAGAAAACAAAACACAACTTATATCAACAATTAGCTACATCGCCATTTACAACAAATAAACCATCGATCAACCAAATGATAACTGTTAACTATTATCGTTTTAAACATATACATTTGGCGTGATAATAGTTAACAGTTATCATGCAAAGTTCGCACATATAAAAAACAGGATAAATTAAAGAATAGAACAGTTTGTAGGACTTCATCAAATAGAGTATACCAATTCATCAAAACAATCATAAACAATCTTACGTTTCAATTATCATCTAAGAGATTATATGTATTTTCGCAGTTCAATATAACAAATAAGAGAATTAATTCTGTTTAAAGAAATGAAGTTTGAAGATTTAAATATAGATAAGAGAGTTGCAGAGATATTAAATACGAAAGGATTTAAAACACCTACTGACATTCAAAAAGCTGTTATCCCAGCTATTCTTGATGGTCGTGATATACTTGCAATTGCACAGACCGGAACGGGCAAGACTGGTGCATTTTTAATACCTATATTAGACAGATTAATTCAAACACCTCGCGGCAATACGCCAAAAGCATTAATTCTTGTACCAACTAGAGAATTAGCTCAACAAGTGGGTAAAGTTTTTAATGAACTTAATAAGGATCTTGAAATCAAACATATTACCGTTTATGGAGGTACACCTATCGAAGAGCAAATAACCGAATTACAAAAAGGGATGGAATTAATAATAGCGACTCCCGGTAGATTGGTTGACCTTATCAAGAGAGAGATAGTAAACCTATCTACAATTAACACATTAGTTCTTGATGAAGCAGACAGAATGCTAGACATGGGCTTTAACGAAGATATAACGTTTATATCCAATCAACTTTCATCCCATATAAATACACTCCTATTCTCGGCTACTACATCCGATTCGGTTAAAGAATTGAGTAGTAAAACACTAAACAATCCTTTAATTGCCGAGATTACTCAACCATCGACTACTACCGAACTGATTGAACAAAAGGTATACTATGTAGAGAGATTAAACAAGAACAATCTATTGACTGAGTTCCTTAGAAAGCCTGATATCACATCGGCAATAATATTCACTAAGACTAGAAAAAGCGCCGATTCATTAAATGAATATCTCCAAGGAGCTGGCTTCAATTGCGACAGAATACATTCTGATCGCTCACAACAGACTCGCGATAATATTCTAGAGTTATTCAGAAACGCGGAGCTCCCCATTCTTATTGCTACTGATATTGCTGCACGCGGGATAGATATTTCGCACATCTCACATGTTTTCAACTTCGAATTACCGCAAGAAGCCGAAACATATATTCATAGAGTAGGACGAACAGGCAGAGCAGGCAAAGACGGGTTAGCCATCACTCTATGTGCTCCTGAGGAGAAAGCTATGCTTATTGAAATACAGAAAATGATGAAAAAATGCATACCTGTAGTTCATAGTCACACGTATGCTAACATTGCACTTACCAAAGCACTGCAAGCTGCTGATGATATAATAGCAGGCAAGAAAGAAAAGAACCGCTATAAAGGCAGCAAAGCCAATGGTGATTATTTCAGAAGACAAAAAATGGAAAAAAGAAAGAACAACAAATAAAAGAAGATTCTTACACATACCGATTATTTGGACAATTTCATATCGACTCCTCCTATTTGTTGGGTAGATAGGTATACACCAATACCAATCAATATACCAGAAATAATATTTATTAGCGTAAGGTGAGCCTGTGATATGGCAACTGCGATAATGGCTGTAATAATGGGTTGCAGATAACCAAACATAGCTATAGAAGAGCCTTTGATGTGTTTCATGGCTATCATATTCAACATAAATGCGCAAAATGTGGCGCCAACCGAACTAAATGCCATTCGTGCATAAACACTCCATGGTGCAACTTCTGTAAAAGCTGCTGAAGTTATTAGATCCACCACACCCAACGGAAGAGAAAACAGTGCAGCAAATCCAAATATCCACTTCATAAGTGTGGTTACAGAGTATCGTCTTAACACACCACCAGCAAATGTAAGATATAATGCATAAGAGGTTATACCACCTAGTACTACTAGATTGCCAATTAACGTATTCTTCTGTGTTGAATCTTTAGCTGCTCCACCTAAAAACAAAAGAAGCAACACACCAACCAATCCCAAACCTAACCCTATCAATGTTTTTGCAGACGGTTTCTCTTTGAGAAATATACGAGAGAATACAATCACCAAGACTGGGGTAAGAACAACAATCAACCCTACATCTATTGGCGAGCTATATTGAACACCTATTGTAATTCCACCTTGATTTAATAGAATACCAAACAGTCCGGCCAATATAAGCAACCATTTATCTCTGCCAACAACTTTTTCGCGTGGCATAAAAAGAGACAATACTAAAGCCAACAACGCCGCCAAACACATACGAAAGGTAATAAGTCCGTAGGCATTAATCCAATGAGGCATAACACTCTTCATTATTGGTGCATCGACACCAAAAATAAACATCATCGTTGCTGCCGCAATACTGCCTTTTAATACTTGTTTGGAATCCATATCTACCATCTTTAAAATGAAAAACAAGATCAAACTTACCGAATAGAACAATTCATCATTTCAATGAATTGTCTGATCCATCTTCTTTTTTTACCATCTCTATTGGCATAGGTTTAGTTGCTTCGCCTGTATATATAGATAAATGTGGGAATGGAATTTCAATTCCTTTCGCATCAAAAGCAATCTTTAGACGACGTTGATATTCACGCTTAATCCTCCACTGATGCATTGGCTTGGTTCTAATGGTTGCCTTAATAACAATCGAACTATCCCCAAAGTTATCCAATCCTAATACTTCTACTTGATCGAGCATATATTGGCCAAACTCTTTATCTTGTTTCATATCCTTGCCAACATCGGTCATCACTTCCATAACATAATCAATATTCTCTTTATAAGCTACTCCAATCTCCAACACAATCGCAGACCATTCTTTGGTCATGTTAGACAATGTATCAATCTTACCGTTTTGAAAGATATGAACTACACCCGACAAATCACGAAGAGTAATAGTACGCAATTCGATTCTTTCTACAAGTCCCGTAGTACCGTTAATAATGGCATAATCACCTGTACGCAGTTGATCTTCTAATAGAATAAAGAAACCTGATATAAAATCTCGAACCAACTCTTGTGCTCCAAACCCAACTGCCAAACCAACAATTCCGGCACTTGCCAAAATTGGTCCTATATTAATATTCACTTTAGCTAAAAGAACCAATAAGAAAATAGACCAAAGGAGTATCTTCCCTACTCCATGAACAATGCCGGCTAATGTATCTATGCGCTTCACAGCTTCATGGGTATCAACATTAGCATCCTTCTCGGCTCTTGATAAAGCTATCTTACGCACTCTTTGGATGATGAATTTTTGACTACGCAACAGGATAATAAAGACTACAATAATAACTATTATCATAGGCAACTCCATTATCATCCACTTTATAATTTTACGGATAAGATCTTTCCAGAAAGTATTAGTCAATATTCCTGCATCATGTGTATACCAACTAATAGTAAAACTTGATGGTTTTGCTCTATTGCTAACACTATCTATAGGTATATCTGTTATAAAATCGGGATTATAACCTTTGACTAAACTTGGCTTAACACCTATATAACCATCCACAGAAGGTATATAAATAGCCAATACATTATTATCTTGTACTACATCCAGATTATGATACGAACTCTTTACTTCTTCTATGGTTGAATTTATACCAATATTTTTGGTTGTACGAAAGCGTGGATCTTTAATCTTAATAAGTTCTATCTCATCGCTTTTCAGATCTTTTGCTGAAGTTTCAGCCACAAAAAGCAATCGATTATCTTTATCATACACATAGTACTGAGCAGGCTTTAACACGGTATCATTTGCATTATGGCGGAATGTCTGCAACTGTTTAACATACTGATCGCCATAAGCTTTTTGCAATGAAGATGCACTCATTCCACGACGAAGATGCCCTACACGATTATCAGTAATAAGAAATTCACGATCTATGGTATCGTTATTATCGGTTACATATGGACTTTCTATAACATCACCACATCCAAGAGCCGCAAATAAAATAAAAAAGAATAAAAGAAGTTTCTTCATTGGTTATCCTAGCTAGTTTATAGTGATAACAAATATTCGCTTCTTCTGTTTGAAAAGAACAATTTATCTGCGATAGATAAACTTTAATTAAGATATTGTAAAACTATATGCATGACACTACAAACAAATAACCATTTAAACGAAACATATAAATGATAGCACAATAGCAATTTTAGCATAATATTTATTACTTTTGAATAATTATAGTAGACAATATGCTTTTATTCGTCTCTATAATCTATATTTATGAAATAGCTTAACCACAAAGAATGGAAACTATATTCAATCTATTGCACATAACCATACATAAACAAAAAACGCTATACTAATGAAGACTTTTATCAATTCAATTATTTTATTAGCTATATTAGCATTATACGGATGCAACTCTCAAACAAAAACAGTTACAAATAACTCAACTAATAACAATGAGATGAACAAGGAAATAGACACACTTTTCTCATCACTGTTTAGGGAAAATGAACCCGGTGCTTATGTATTGATAGCCAAAGGCGATTCAATTGTTTATAGTCAGGGCTTTGGACTTGCGTGCTTAGACACCAATACTCCGCTTACAGATAGTACAATGATGAATATTTGTTCTGTTTCTAAACAGTTCTCGGCTGTAGCTTTATGCATGCTTGCCGAACAAGGAAAACTTTCATTAGACGACTCCGTAAAGAAGTTCTTTCCTAACTTCAAGGCAGATTTTTTTAATCACATTACTTTACGACATTTAATGTCTCATACATCCGGTTTACCAGATGCACGTCCGCGCACACAAGAACAATGGAACAAATATATCGCTACAAATAAAACAAAGTATAAATCAGTCGAAGAGTTTAAACTATACTGCGAAGAAGAGGAGTCATGCCGCTACATGGAACAACTTGACTCTTTGGCATTCGAACCAGGCACACTGTACGAATACCAAAACCCTACATTTCAGTTAATGCTCATGATTATAGAACAAACAACGGGAGAGAAGTTTGACACATGGATGCACAACAATATCTTTCTACCTGCCGGAATGACAAATACCACTTATTTTGAACCTAACAAATACATTCCATCAGCAGCAACTGCTTATGATTTGAGTATTTTTGATGATGAGGAGGATAACATAAATCGCAAAGAAAGACTTTGGAAAGAATGTGAATATGGAAGTGCTAATTTCTTTGGAACAAAAGCAGATGGAGGACTCTATACAACTCCGTTAGAATTTCTTAAATGGGATAAAGCTATCTATAGTAACTCATTCATTTCTCAATCTTTACGCAACGAATTTCATAAAGGCAGAATTGATACAGACATACCATATACACAATATGGATATGGATGGTTTATAGAGCAACGCCCCGATAGACCAAAGAAGATTTATCATACAGGCGATAACGGCGGCTTTCTTATTTTTGAGGGAAGGTACCCCGAACAAAATCTATTTTATCTGATATTTGCAAATCGCCCCGATTGGAACCGCGAAGAAGTAGTAGAACAAATGGATTCTATATTCGAAAGAGCTAATTGGTTAGACAACGTAGTGCTGCCACATACTTACTCGTAAAGCTCTATCACTTTACGTTAGGTTGTTTCATCGTACTTACCATTACTGCGGATTGTTTTTCTTAAACACATAAAATACCCCCAAAAGTTCTTAGTCTAACTTTTGAGGGTAAATTCAATTCACTCTAGTTTTAATCAATACGATCTTTCAAACAGCGTCAAATATTATTTAAAATAGATTCGCTTCTTCCCATTTATAATATAAATTTTGCCCTTTTCAGGCGATTGCACCATGCATCCTTGTAAATCATAAATGATTCTTATTTCATTCTCATTATAATTTTGATTTATTATCGATGTTTCTATTTCGTTACTTAGCGTTAGACTATTTGAATGCTCAGTTTCATTCAGTAACAAGTAAGCAACGTTTGCTCTACGCAACAAAGAGTAATCCTGTTTTGAAAATGAGGCTTCTCCATTACTATCATCCGTTAAAAGATAGTAGTTATCATTTATATTGGAAGATGTGTTATGAACTAAATCACCACGAAGCATATTAGAACTTGTAGTTCTAGTAGCTACAGAGTTATCAATATATTCAAAAATAAAACTAGTATCTTCATCAATGTTTGAATTCAATATTATTGGTGTGAAAGCAGGTATTATTTGATTTGCAGAATATGCCTCACTTATCTCTACATAATTTGTATATACTTTTGTTATTGCATAAGCCGTAACTCCAGTAGGCACTAATAATGCATCGGAAACAAACAATGTTGTATACTGAGAAGTTGAAATAGCAATTAGTTCAGAAGCCATAGATGCTAATTTACTGCCACATATTTTATATATTGAAGAATACATCTCTACCTCTTCTTGTGTCATTGCGTTTACAGGAATTGAAGCATCATTATCAAAAGCAACGATAGACTGTTTGGCTACATTTACATTACCAATTGTGCCGTAACATCCTGTTTGAAACAGATTACCACTCATCGTAACAAATCCATACTTTGGTAAAATATCAAATATGGTATTAATAAAAAAGGCATGTCCTGTTTCACGCCAAGGACGTGCTAAAGAAAAGTTTTTATTCATGGTTTGAGCATTATTAGGAGCATTTGACACTATACAATCACGAAAATATGTCTTACCCTGAGGAGCTGTAATATAACCACCATTATTTCTATATTGCAATTGCAGATCACAATGTAAGAAATAGTCTATTGCATTGGCACCATTACAAATAAAATCTACAGATCCTACAACTACGCATTTATTAAATAGATGTCTACCAGTTCCACCTACATAAGTATCTTGCCAAGAAATGATCTTGATGTTATCAAATAAGATATTATCAGCATCGGCAATCAAAGCAGGTGCCACTCCATTATTTCCAATTAAACTCTCAATAGTTAAGTTACGTACAACCGTGTTTGCTCCTTTAATTTGTACAACTGCACTTGTTACGCCTCTATACTTACCAGTAATTTTACTTTCGTGGCTTTCTCCTTCAATTATTACATTATCAGCAGTCAACGAAACCCCATATTGATAACTACCATCAATATCACCTAAATCATAAATGCCATTTGGTAGATATATTTTCTTATATAATGCAGTACCATCATTAAGCATTTTCACTACTGTTTTTAAACCATATGAAGTGGTAATATCATAGCTTTGTGTTTCTTCATTTACAACATACCCCACTTCAGTTTCGTATGGAATATTCACCTTATACATCACATCATCAAATACAAAGGTATAGGTATAAACCTGTTTATTAGTATCTAAACCTCCAATATAGTTTGGTTTCAAAACACCTTTTTTCATACAAAAAGTTAAGGGTGAGAAAGAATTTTCTGATGTAGGATCTTCTACAAATCCTAAGCTAGGGAAAGTGTATTCATTATTCACAAAATCGTTTAAACTCAACTCTGATTCGCCTACAAATATTGAGCGAAGATCTTTTTCATTACTCCCTTCATTAATAATGGTAATATAACTTACAAATGCTACTCCTGAATAGGTAAATGTGATAGTGTTTGATTCACCTGCATAATAAAAATTATTGTAGCCATTACAGTTTGGTATTGGTGTAACATTATAGTTTGGGGAAATCTCGCCAACTAAAGTATTTTCTACAGTTGCAGTAACTTTTGACTCTATATTATTGTATCCACATCCACGAAGTTTAATTATGGCATCACCGGTTACTTTTACTTTCAATGTACTACCCGACGCATAATTAAAGCGCCACCCATGACTACTATGATAACCCGCGGTATTTTCAATGTTACTAAGTTCTGGATCTTCATTTGAAACAATAGGGTTGACAGTTAAGTCGTAATTATATATCACATCCGCAGAGTTTCTTCTAGCAATAATAATTTCGTAATAAACCGTTTCAAAGCCAGATAATGTGGAACGGATATAATAGTAATTACTAGATCCTGGAGAAACAGGAATAGACAATACAGTTGGGATAACTGATTCCCAATTGGTTATATCTGCTGGAGTATCAACTTTATCATTATATACAGATGAAACAGAAAGAGTAACATCTTTTCCTTCTTCTTTTTCAAAACTCAATGAAACAGTCGTATTTTCAGCAAAAGCATCTACCATGTAATCGACCGTGTTTCCATACAATTGATTTGTTCCATTTAAAGTTAATGAAGCTAACGTTGCCCTCGGAGCACGATTTCCATAGATTTCTACACCATGTATACTTATATAAGAATTAATACTGCTTGTAGCAGGAAGATATAAAACACTTGTATTATTAGGTAATTTCTCATTTAGAACAACATCGTATACTGTAGCTATACCACCTTGTGCGGATGCAGTACCAACAACAATACCTCCATTAGTATAATCGGTTTTGTCATATATACTAATAGTACGAAAGTCATTACTTCCTCTATTCACGTATGTGTCTATATTAATAATATCACCTTGTTTGAAATATTCACCAGCAGGAGCTTCAATCATAACAAAGGAGCCATCACCACTATGAAATTGATAATACGATTTATCATCTCTATTTTCAAGATAACGCATCTTATTATAGACCAATTTATAACCAGTATCCTCATCAATGTATTCACCCGTTATGTTAGTTGTCCCATTTGGAAGATCAAAAGATAATAACTTTTCTTGTGCAGAAAGTGAAGTTATACAGAATGACATTAATAAAAGTAGAACACTTTTATATCTAACCGTTTTTACTCTAGTTTTCATAGATTTTTAATTTATAGATTAAGGTACAATATTTAGAATTGCAGATTGCAATACTTTCTCGTCAGAACTTCCACCAACTAAAATCTCATATTCGCCTGGATATACACGCATCGTATTTGTAGATTCATCCCACCATTCCAATTCTTTACTTCCTAAATCAAATAAGGTAGTTATAGTTTTACCAGCTTGCACATGAGCACGCTTAAACGCACGAAGTGTTTTTATTGGACCATCCGTATCACCTATCTTTCTTAAATACACCTGTACTACTTCATCACCATCATAATCTCCAGTATTGGCAACAGTTAAAGATAATTTTAATGGTTTACCGGCTCTTACATTAGTTTTATCTAAAGAAATAGGGCCATATTCAAATGTAGTATAACTCAATCCATGTCCAAAGGGAAATAAAGGAACATCATTCATATATCTATAAGTACGTCCTGCCATATTATAATCTTCAAAATCGGGCAATTGAGAAAGGCTTTTATAGAAAGTCATAGGTAAACGACCTGCTGGATTATATTCACCAAAGAGAACATCAGCAACTGCTTTTCCCCCAGCCTGTCCTGGATACCAAGCTTGTAAAATAGCCTCGCAAATTTGAGTTTCAGGAACAATTGCAATTGGCGACCCTGAGCAATTTACGTATATAATTTTCTTACCATCACGATGTAAAGCTGCGATAAGTTCGCGTTGTACATCTGGAAGTTCAATCTCTGTACGGTCACCTCTTTTAAATCCAGGAAGATCAACTCCCATTTCTTCACCCTCAAGACTAGGAGATATACCTCCGACAAAAATCACTACATCTGCATCTTTTACTCTATCTACCGATTTATTAATATCTACTTCTTCTTTAAAACCCAAATCAAAGTTTAACTGAGCATCACTTCTCAAGTATTCATAATCAATCTCTAACTCATAAGGAGTGCCAGCTTGAACTTTCATGGCATGACTCACCTTACGTGCACCATGTTTATTTGAGAAACCTTTCACTTCTTCACCATTAACACGTAATCGTCCTAATCCATAACTATAAAACTCAAAAACGACCTCACCGGATTTATCTGGTGTAAACACACTATTATATGTTGCGGAGAAGTCTGTTAAGTTTACATTAGGAGCGAAAACTGTTGCTCCCGAAGTACAAAAACGAAAAGGAGTAGTAACTTGATTAATAGCAACTGGCTCTCCTGTTCTTTTAAGATTATTCCAATAACGAGCAGTAAAGCCGGGGCCATTATCTGATTTACAACTATTGAATGCACTTTTAATTAAGGTACGCTCCACCCATGGACAACCTTGTTCAAAAATTAATTCGTCATCATCTCCTAAAGCATTCTGAATACCTTGCAATATAGTAATAGTACGAGAAGGTGTACCATTATAATTTCCCCATTGCATAACAGAATCATTAGCATTAGGACCCATTACAGCTATTTTTAAGCCACCACGTTTCAAAGGAAGAAAAGCATCTTTATTTTGAAGCAGTGTCATCGATTTACGAGCAATATCCAAAGCTAATGAGTCATTTTGAGAAGTTCCAACTACAGACATTGGTATTTTAGACCACGATACATCTGAGAGTTCATCCATTTCACCTAGTTCGAAGCGAGCTTTCATTAATCTCCTAACTGATACATCAATGTCTTCTTCTGCAATATATCCTTTTTCAACGCCTTCTACCAAAGCCTTATAACTTGAGCCACAATCAAGATCTGTTCCACTAAGCACAGCCGCAGCTGATGCGGAAGCAGCATCTTTGTGAGTATGATGTCCTCTATCATTATAGAAATCAGCAATAGCCCCACAATCTGAAACTACAATTCCATCAAAACCCCATTCGTCTCTTAATATTTGCATTAATAATCTATCGCTGCCACAGCATGGATCACCTTCAAAACGATTATATGCACACATTACTTCCTTTACTTTTCCATCTT
>CAMTPH010000008.1 GCA_947074345.1 uncultured Bacteroides sp.
TACCTGCTGTAGAACTTTCGACTGATGCATTAGATTATCTATCAAAGTTGCCTTATCCTGGTAATATTCGCGAACTGAAGAATTTGATAGATAGAACAGTTCTTATCAATGCTAAAGAGGTGTTGACGGCTGATGACTTTAAGGAGCAATATCAATCTCCCATAGAGCAAAATAAACCATTGACTAGTCTACATGGATTAACGCTAGATGAAATAGAGAAGCAAACAATCATACAAACTTTGTCGAAGTATAACAATAATCTATCACAAGTTGCTAATGCACTTGGCGTTAGTCGTGCAGCACTATATCGCCGATTAGAAAAATACAAAATAACGCTCAATAACTAATCTATATGCCATGAAACTAAAGTTCTATTTTTTATTATTAACGATATTGTTGGTTGCCGTGTGGTCTATCATGCTCGTTATTGCAATAGAACGTAGTGGATGGGCATTTTATGCGGTTGAAGTTCTTATTACATTAAGCCTTATATTTTTATTTATCTTTTATCGCAAAGTAGTAAAACCCTTGCAAACCATTGGTAATGGTATGGAACTGTTGCGCGAACAAGACTTTAGTAGCCGGTTGACTACGGTTGGACAAGTAGAAGCCGATCGCATTGTTCAGGTGTTTAATAAGATGATGGACCAATTAAAGAATGAGCGTTTAAGACTTCGCGAACAGAATCATTTCTTGGATCTATTAATAAGCGCATCGCCAATGGGTGTTATTATTCTTACATTCGATGGCGAGATATCGATGATTAATAAGGCTGCATTATGTTTTTTAGGGAATGTAACTGAAGAGGATGTAAAGAACTTACATCTAAAGGATATAGACTTACCTCTCATTGATGAAATAGAACAGATACCTCTCAACTCAACTCAAACTATCCGATTGAGTGATTCCATGATATATAGATGCTCGCGATTATCGTTTATAGATAGAGGATTTGCACATCCTTTTATATTGATAGAGAGTTTAACATCCGAAGTTATCAAGGCAGAAAAGAAGGCATACGAGAAAGTAATTCGTATGATTGCTCATGAGGTGAATAATAGTGTAGCCGGAATCTCTTCTACACTAGAATCTGTAAACGGTGTTTTGGAAACAATGAACGATACGGATGATCTGCAAGATGTGATGAAGGTATGTATAGAGCGTAATATCAGTTTGAGTAAGTTTATCACCAACTTTGCAGATGTGGTAAAGATACCTGAACCGCAAACCAATCTAGTGGACTTAAACAAAAGAGTAGAGGCTTGCAAGATATTTATGGAAAACATTTGTCGCAGCCGTAATATTCAATTGAATATGGAACTTTGCAACGAACCTATTAATGTGGATATTGATATTGCTTTGTTTGAACAAGTAATCTTAAACATTATAAAGAATGCTGCCGAGAGTATAGGTGATAATGGGGATATTTATATACGTACAACTACATCGCCCTTACAATTGGAAATAGGCGATACAGGTAAAGGTATAAGCAAAGAGGTAGAAACAAAGATATTTAGCCCATTCTTTTCGACCAAACCCAATGGTCAAGGTATCGGATTAATCTTTATTAGAGATGTACTGACAAAGCATAACTGTAGCTTCTCGCTAAAAACGTATAGCGATGGCATTACCCGTTTCAAAATACTTTTCAATTAGTAGATATTCATTGCGAATAAATAGTCTATTGAGTACATACCTGGTCCTAAGATATATAGTAGTATAAAGGTGATGAGATAGACTATACTTAACTCTTTTTGATCGAAAGGAGCTTTGCGTAGAGCTATGAAACCAGCAACGAACATGGTAAACATCATTGGTATCATGCATAGACGATATAAGAACCCTATCATAAACCCAAAAGCACAAAACAATTCTCCAAAGATTGCAAGCACTAATGAACTTTTAATACCTATGCCTAAAGGATCTAGAAAGCTTGTTTTGAGTGTATTAAAGTTCATCCATTTTTGAATGCCATGGCGCATCATTAAAACACCAAAGCAAATTCTAAATGCCAATATTATAGCCGAATACTTAGGCTCGTCTAATGGTAATGGAAATAAGAAGTTTTCTAAATCAAACATAGGTGTTAATTTATAATTGTTACTTATAAACTAACACCTTATTGGATTAAAAGGTTTGATTTGAGAAATTAAAAACGTAGATGGATTAAACTCTATCTTTTACAAATAGATTTAAAATCGCAATATGTACATCTATCAAGTTCTTCTGTTTGATTGAATGGTACATCTTTATCGAATACCTCTTTCAATAATTCTTGTAGATATTCGCTGAACTTCTCTTCATAGAAAGCAAAGTTGTTGATAGGCATTTTTTCTTTGCCTTTTCCTATTTCTACAACCGGAGAATAGTTCTCGTTTGCTGCTTTGTGTATATAGAGCAAGGCCGGTGCAACTATCAATGACTGTTGGCGATACATGATATATGAATACAAGAAAGTTTGGAAGATATAGTTGGCACGGTCTTTATCGCGTGAGAACAGTTTCTCAATACTTTCGGGTGTTTTGGGTAAACCACCGGTTTTATAATCGACAATACGCAATGTGTCATCTTTGCGGTCTATTCTATCAATAGTTCCCCCGATGAGTAGTTTCAAATTGCCCATAGCCGTTTCTACCTGTATATACTCTTGTACTTTTTTCTCCATGCCTTCCATGTAGAACGGAGTATAGTTCAAGTCAATCTTCATCAACTGACGCAAATAGGAAGTGATTACTTTGGAGTTGATTAACTGCAAACCATTGTATTCAGGGCGTTCGTCTTCTTTTACTTGAAAGAAGATTTTTTTAAAGGCATTATCTACATAACGTTGCAGTTTGACATCATCTTTCAGTAATTGATTGATATCCTCTTCTCTAATCTCTTTGCCATGTGCACTCAAATCTTTATAAATCATTTCGGCCGATCCATGAAAGATAGTTCCGAATAGAGCTGAGTCAATCTCGGCACTTACTTCATCTGGCTTCTTTAATCGCGCTATCTGTGCGAAATAAAAACGCAATCTACAATCTAAATAAGAATTTAGAGCTGATGGAGAAAGCTTAATCGCATTCGGATTACTATTGGTGTCATAGCGCGATAACATACGCGATATAATCTCAGGTGATTTCTCAATGGTAATCTCACGCATAGCTTGAGGGGACTGTCCCGCTTCTAGATATTCAATCGAAATATCATGATTCCATTCAACTAAGAATTGTAGCATAAAGCGCGACCATTCTCCACGGTTCAAACCATCTGATGATGTGTTGTACATCAAAGTGATATTCTCTGCACGTTGAATTAATCGGTAGAAATAGTATGCATAAACCGCATTCTTATGTTCGATGGTAGTCATGCCAAATGCTTTGCGCAGATTGTATGGTATGAAAGATGAATCACCTCCCGATTTAGGCAACTGACCTTCGTTTAAAGATAGCATCAATAGATTTTTGAAATCAAGATTACGTGTTTCGAGCACACCCATTATCTGCATACCAATAGCCGGTTCGCCATGGAATGGGATATTAGTAGGAGTAAGTAATCTATTCAACAAACGCTTGAATGTATCTATTTTTACTTCCAACTCTCCACTTTCAATTAAGCTATATAGACGATTTATAAGAGTATAGCATTTAAACAATGACTCTCTATATAGTTGATTAAAGATATCATCCGAACCATCTTCTGAACGATAGATAGCAGATACTTCTTTCAGTAGCACGAGTAGATAATTACATAGATCAAGATTGCTAGATACAGGAGTAAATACTTTAGTCAAGAACTCATCTTTCTTTAATTCAGAAGGTAGTGGATAGAAACGATTACTCTTGGTCAACTCTCTCTCTAGCCTATCGGCAACCGAAGAACATTGTCGGGTATATGGATGCTTAAGCACAGTTTGAACAGCAGCATGCAAATATCTACCTTCTTTGTGTCGATAACCGCTAGTTTGCAACTCAAGCAACGCATTGATAAAACTATATGCAGGAGTCTGCGCTAAAGGAAATCCCATGGTGATATTTACATTCTTAACATCATCGGGGATAGAATGAAGTACAGGCAATAATACTGCTTCATTGCAAAGCACTACAGCACATTCTTTCTCTTGTTGTGTGTATGGCTTAATGTCTTCAATCCATTCAGGTAGATAGCGCGCTTGTGCATTCTCTGTAGGAGCAGATATGTACCGTACCTTTTTGGGGTATTGTAATTTATCGAAATAGGAAGCAGGTAGTTCATTCGAGAAATCACGAAGATTGCGTAAGATAAACTCTCCAGCTTCGTGAGTTGATTGGTTTGCTTGTTTTTTTGTATAAAACAAATCATAATCCCAATAAAAGAGAGCTTTTCCCTTATCTTGCAATATCTTAAAGAAACGATGTTCTACAGTATTCAATACATTGAATCCAACAAAAACAAATTTGTCGTAGTGTAACTGTTCTGTATCAATCGATTCGATTACATCACGATACATCATACCTTCGTAAGCAATGCCAAGCGATCTGAGTTGTGCTTTGTATTTAGTGTATATGCTACCTAAACAGTTCCAAAGAGAGACGAATTTCTCTTTCAGTTCAGTTTGTTTCTCAATTGAGAAATTTTGAAAGAACTGACGGATGGCTTCTTCTTGTTCGCTATCAAGATAATCAAGATCATCCATGATGCCTTTCAACTCTTTGAGATTGGTAAATAGCTTATCGGCATCTACTAAGTTCTTATCTACATCATCAAAATCGCCAATAAGAAGTTCGCCCCAGAAATAAAAATCGTCTAACGACTCATTGCTTCCGGTCTCTTCTTTGAATATCTTATATAGTTCGCAAACCAAACGGATAGGATCGCCTAGCTTTAATGTAGACAATTGTTGAAACAGTTCGCTAATGCTAACATAAGCAGGAGACCATATAGGTTGATTGGACTGATTGGCAAGATACTCATTGAAGAATAGGCTGGCGCGTTTGTTGGGAAATACCATAGCCACACGAGATAAATCATTGCCTACTTTGCTATATAGATCTTGAGCAACTAACTGGAGAAATGTTTCCATCTTATATATTGTATTTACTTCTTATGAATTCAATTAATTAACACGTTCGATATGTTTATCGGCAACATACCATATGTAACCACAGATGTTTTGATAACCCATCTTTTGCAATAGTTGCATATATCCGCGAACTTGCTTTTCGTATTTCTTATGAGGCGAACCAAATTTGAAATCTACTACAATCGTTTGTTTATCATCCATCATCACACGGTCGGGACGACGAGTTTGCAAAACACCATTCTCATTGTATATGATAGCACATTCATTAAACAAACGCCAATGATTAGAATACCACTCTTGTATCTCGGGTTGCGCAAATGCTTGATGAGTAAATTCTCTTATTTCATCCACTTCATCATGATTGCCAATAACACCATCAAATACCAATTTATCGATGGCACGATCTATATCGTTAATCGATTCAATGGTAGAGAATAGCGTATGTAGCAATTGCCCACGATTGATAAATCGACTATCAGATTCTTTCTCGTCTATACCTTGAATGAAGTCAGCCGATTTATTTGATTGTCTAAATTCAATATCATGCTCGAGAGATTGCATTTTAATAGGCAGTTTATTGGGCTTTTGAGTCAATTTATTTGTCGATACTTTGTCTTTCTTCTCGGTCGATATACAAAGTTCGCCCAATTGGAATGTATCTTCTTCATCAGACCAATGAATCTTAAATTTCAAAGCCGCATCGGGTAGGGCATTAGACAACAACTCAGACATTGTACTACTTTGATCCTTGCGAGTCCAGATAATCAAATTCTTACTTGCTCTGGTAAATGCTACATAGAGTAAGTTTAAGTTATCAACCCATAGTTGCAAACGCTCTCTCTGATAATCATTCAGATAAATAGACGAAGCCATTTTGGAAGAATAGTTAACAGGAACTAGATCTAATTCATTGTATGGCATTTCTAAAGGTGCACACCATACCAGTTGGTCATTCGTTTCATTCTCCATTTTCCAATCACAGAAAGGAATAAGAACCGTATGAAACTCTAAACCTTTTGACTTGTGGATAGAGTAAACACGTATACCTTCTAATTCACCACTTGGAATAGTTTTGCTGCAAAGTTTATCATCCCAACATTGAATAAAGGTATCCAACTCCGAAGAGTTATTTTGTAGATAATCTGTAACTGCATCAAAGAAAGCAAACAGATAAGCATCTTGTTGCTCTATACGATTCATCTCAAACAAGCGGAATAGCTCTTCTAATAATTCATATAATGGTAATAAGCGTAATCGCTGTATATCTTCAACAAACTCCGTTGGAAGGTATTTCTCTGGACTATCAGTCAATATCTGATTGATTGTTCCTTCAAAACCTTTTATCTGAACTTGATAATTGGTGATTAACGAAGCGCGAGCTATGCTGTTATCTGGATTCGATAAATAGCGTAATGCATCTATCAACATACATATAGTCGATGAAGCATCCAAGCGGAAAGCTTCATCAGACACAACTTTACAATTGATCTCTTTATCAAAATAGTCGGCAATCTTGGGGATTGTTTTATTCTTTCTGACCAATATTGTAATGTCATTCATCTTAACTCCCGCAGCAAGCAATGATTTTACCTCTTCGCCCATGCGATAGAGTGTTTGATAGTTGTAATCGCTTTCTTTCTTTTCTTCCTCAGTAGCCTCTTTCTTCTTTTTCTCGATTTCAATAAAGTTTATCTTCACATAACCTTTATCTACTTTCTTAGGAGATTCTTGTGCTACATCCGAATAAGCTTTTAGTAGTGGCTCGCAGTCTTGATTTAACTGCTCGCGATAGATTGTATTGAGATATTGAACGGTAGATTTAAAGATCTCATTATTGAAGTTAATGATATTAGCTTCGCTTCGCCAATTAGTCTTCAGAGATTCTACACGAATATCGAAATGGTCCAATTTATGGTTTAAACCATTCAAGATACCCCAATCGCCATTACGCCAACGATAGATAGATTGTTTAACGTCACCAACAATCAAACTATCGGCTCCTTGCGATAATCCTTCGAGTAGCAATAATCTAAAGTTATCCCATTGCATTCTACTTGTATCTTGAAACTCATCAATCATCACATTGCGAATGTTCGTTCCAATCTTCTCGAAAACAAACGATGAATCACCATCTTTCACTAAATCATGCAACAAAGCATTCGTGTCAGACAATAAGAAGCGATTGTGCTCTTTGTTGAGTACTCTTACCTCATCGTCAATATTGTTTAGAAGTTGCAATTTATTAAGGTGTTGCAAAGAGAGTTGGCAGCTATTTAAGATACGATTATTCTTACTGCGAAAAGATTCGGCAGTATCTAAGATCTCCATTAGTTCTCTTTCAACTAAAGAGATAATTTGAGAATAATAAGGAGAAGTCTTTGTTACCCAATTCTTAGAATCATCTAGGCAGTCTTCTACTGTCTTATTGCGTATTTCATCACCTATATCACCACGCTTTAACTTGTTGAAGTAACTACAGATGCCTTTCGATTTGTTCTTGAAATCATCTACAACCAAGTCGTTTTCGAAGATTACATCAAAGAACTGTTCAGAGAATCCTTCCATTTGAGATAATGCTTCTACTTGTAATTCTTTTAGCTCTTTTCTGTATTGAGTAATTAATCCCGGATTATTCAGAATTTTATCGCGTAGTATTCTACCTTTCTCTATATAGCCTTCATCAAATATGTTTCGTCCAAACTTCTTAATCTCTTGGGCTACATTCCAACGTTTATCATCGGCTATTCGCTCATAGATATAATCTAACAACCAGGCAAGAGTAGGCGAGTTGATATCAAGCTTCTCAATCATGCTATCTACTGAATCGCTCAATACCTCAGCATTGTTTAATTCGATATTCAGGTTTGGACTTAACTCAAGTTCACGTGCTAAATTGCGCATTACCGATTGAAAGAAAGAGTCAATCGTTTCTACTCGAAAGCGGCTGTAATCATGGAGCATGTAGTTTAATGCTATACCGGCTGCTTTTCGAATCTCATCTTCTGATTTATGGGTAGCTTTTATTAAGCTATCCACATATGAGTTAGAATCAGGATCGTTTTTCCATATACCATAAAGCTGTCCTAAGATACGTTCTTTCATCTCAGTGGTTGCTTTATTGGTAAAGGTTACCGCTAGAATATGACGATAAGCACGAGGATTTTCAATAAGCATTTTAATGTACTCTACGGCAAGTGTATACGTTTTGCCCGAACCGGCAGAAGCTTTGTAAACTAAAAGTTCCATATATAGAATATTGTTTGAATGACAAAGATAAAAGAATAACTTAAAAGGGGGATAGAGAATTCTTAAAAATATATTTTACCTTTAAAACGCAATGATTGTTATTATATTTAACAAAAAGCGCTATATTTGTGTTGAAATTTATTAAATATAACACAATGATTAAAAAAACAACACTGTGTATTATTGCATTATTTGCAATGGTACTATCAATCTCAGCACAAGATTCTTTTAAACGTCATGAAGTATCAATCGGTTATGGTTTTAAACCCACTTCAGATTGGGTTGATTCATTCTCAGATGCATGGGGAGGTCTTGCCGGATTGAAATCAAAGAATGACACTTCATTTGGTTCACTTAGTCTAACTTACAACTATCGATTAACAAAAATGTTTGGTATTGGTGGTGTACTTTCTTATTCAAACAGACACAAAGAATGGATAGACAGTGATAAAGGTAAACAAAAAATGAATTATTACACTGTAATGCCACGCGTAAAAGCTGAATGGCTTCATGGTAAAATCTTTACTCTTTATTCTTCATTAGCTGCAGGTGTCACTATTTATAATGATAAATTTGGTAGCGAAACAGAATCAAAAGTATGCTTTGGTTGGCAAGTATCACCTATTGGTGTAGAAGTAGGTAATTGTATTGCCGGATTCGCTGAACTAGGTATAGGCCAATTAGGTGTATGTCAACTTGGTGTTAGATGCCGTTTTTAATTTCCCCTCTTAATATTTAAGTTAAAGCCTGGATGATTTTCATTCAGGCTTTTTTATTGTTTAATTGTTAATGTTGACACACATGAGTGTTAATTGCTGACCTGTTGTTAGTTAACGATAATGTCATCATTTTAAATCCTATCTACTATTAAAGCCTTTAATGTGGTATGTTGCAACATAAATTATCATTTATATTAGATTTGTTGTGTAAAATATTTCTAAAGAGTCTTTCAATTCCATTTGTTGTTAAAATTATTATTATACACCTTATTTGATAACAAAATGATTGGTTTGGGTAATAATTATCAAAATATATTATAGGATTTGTGACATTATGTTAGATGTCGTAGCTTTGCATTCGAATACTTTGAGAAACAAAGTGTACTCATGAAAAATAACGAAATCAACATTATATGAGATTAAAGACAATCTTATTGGCTGTGGTAGCCATTGGGGCTCTTTTCTATCAGCCCATTACCATCATTGCTAAAACCTCAACTCTAAATGTAGAGTCTGCTCAAAATAGAAGAAGATCCATTTCTATCGATAATACAAGATCCAAATCAGCTTACGATATACTTACTTCAAACAATAGTGCTGCTGATAATGGTATGTTCAAGGTTTTTCAAAGAGGAAATGATTATTTCTTTGATATTCCATTAAATCTTATTGGTCGTGATATGCTAGTTGTAAACAAATTGCAACGAGTACCCGAAGAGTTAAATGAAGTAGGAGCCAATCGTGGTATCAACTATGGCAACTATATGATACGCTTCGAATTAGATCAGGCAAACAATCGTTTGTTGGTTAGACATTCTCGTCCATTACCTCATACACCTAATGGTGATGTAATCACTCAATCTGTTCAAGATAATTATATATCACCTTTAATTACAGCTTTTACAATTGATGCTTACAATGGTGACGGCAGTTCGGTAATTATACGTGTAAATGACATCTATGATGGGACTGAGACAAGCATGAACAATGTGTTTTCTGATTTGAAAATTGGTTCGGGATCCATTCGTCCTTTATCTAGAATACTTTCTATCAAAGCATATGATAATAACATTGTTGCTAATTCAGAATTGACTACTCGCATATCTGATGGAGCTATGAGTGCAAATGTTACAGTAGAAGTTAGTTCTTCATTAGTATTACTGCCAGAACAACCTATGATAGGACGTTTTAGTAATGCACGTGTAGGATATTTCAAGAATTCACAATTAAGCTACAGTGATAGTCAGCAACAAGTTGACAAAAAGAATTTTATCACTCGTTGGAGATTAGAGCCTAAACCAGAAGATCAACAAAGATACTTAAATGGCGAGTTGGTTGAACCGGCTAAGCCAATCGTGTTCTACATTGATAATTCTACACCAAAGCAATGGCGCAACTATATTAAGCAAGGCATTGAAGATTGGCAAGTAGCCTTTGAGAAAGCTGGCTTCAAAAATGCCATTGTAGCAAAAGATATCACCGAAGAGATGGCAGTTAATATGGATGATATTAATTATTCATTGGTAACCTATGCTGCATCGACAAGATCAAATGCAATGGGTCCATCAATCACTGATCCTCGTTCAGGTGAGATATTGGATGCTGATATCATTTGGTGGCACAATCTATTGAAAGTGTTACAAGAGTGGAATACAATTCAAACAGGCGCCATTCGTCCTGAGGTTAGAAGTACTATACTTCCCGATGATATTATGGGCGATGCTATACGATTTGTGGCTTGTCATGAAGTTGGACACTCTTTAGGTTTACGTCACAACATGATGGCTTCATGGGCTTACTCAACTGAATCACTTCGTTCTAAAGAATTCACCAATAAGGTAAATGGTACTTCTTCATCTATTATGGATTATGCACGTTACAACTACGTAGCGCAACCGGGTGATGATGTTACAGCAGTATCTCCAAATATTGGTCCTTATGATTTGTTTGCTATCGAATATGGCTATCGTTGGTATGGTGCTCAAACACCAGAAGATGAGAAAGATGTTCTATTCAGTTTCTTAAGTAAACATAATGATCGCTTATATAAATATAGTGAGGCTCAAGATATAAGAGATGCAGTAGATCCACGTGCTCAAAGTGAAGATTTAGGAGATGATCCTATTCAGTCGTCAAAGCTGGGCATTGCAAATCTGAAACGTATTGTTCCGCAGATTGTACAGTGGTCTACAACCGGAGAGAAAGGACAAAGTTATGATGAGGCTTCTCGTTTATACAATGCCGCTATCAGCCAATGGAATAATTATCTATATCACGTAATGGCTAATATTGGTGGTATATATCTTGAAAATACCATAGTAGGCGATGGACAGAAAACCTATACTTTTGTCGAAAAAGAGAAGCAGCAACAAGCATTACAGTTCTTACTTGATGAGGCTTTATGTTACCCAACTTGGTTGTTTGATGCAAATGTAGGCGAGTATACCTACGTACTAAAAAATACTCCAATAGGTAAAGTTGAAACGGCACCTACGCAGATACTTAAGAATGCTCAATTCTATTTGATGTGGGATTTGTTATCAAACAATCGTTTGTTACGCATGCTTGAAAACGAAACGAAAAATGGAAAGAATGCATTTACTGCTGTCGATCTAGTTGATGGTTTGCATAAAGGAATTTTTGCAGTAACCGAAAAAGGATTGAATACAGACGTTATGTCAAGAGCTTTACAGAAGAATTTTGTAGATGTATTGATAACTGCAACTACCGATAATGAAAATGCAGCGGTAACCAAGAAGATGCTAAACAATCACTTCTTATTGGACAATCAACATTCGTTATGTACAGGTGAGGGGCATGCTAACTGTTCTATCAGTGGAGATCAATCATCACGCAGAGAATTGAATTTTTATGGAACTCAGATTAATCGTGTTTCAGATGCTATATCAGTAAAACGAGGCGAATTGCTTCGAATCAAAGATTTATTGCAAAGCAGACTGAACACTCAAGATATCGCAACTAAATATCATTACAGAGATTTAATTCTCCGTATAAACACGGCATTAGGACTATAATTTATATTAAAATGGTAGTATATTGATAAAGGGGAAATTGTTTCAAAGCAATTTCCCCTTTGTTTTATTTTAAATATCTACTTGATATCTTGATACATAAATCGTTTGATACTCTTCTTAGCTGTCTTTTCGAACTCTTCGAAGTGTATTTTTACTTTCACTACTTGACTATATGCCGGCAACATTTGGTTTAACTCAATGCGATTGGTTTCCATTTGTTTTTCAACATCTGCTTGTTGTAATCCATGTGCAAAGGCATCATCAAAATCAGGATAAATAAGAGCAACCAACTTGTCATTTTGCATAACAATCAACGACTCTGCTACATACATCATATTGTTTAATTTACTTTCAATCTCTTCAGGATAAATGTTTTGACCTGATGAGTTAAGTAGTAAATTCTTGCAACGTCCACGTATGGTTACAAAACCATTCTTATCCATTGTAGCCATATCGCCCGTATGCAACCATCCGTTTTTGTCTATAATTTGTTCAGTGGCCTCTTGGTTCTTATAATAACCAATCATCACATTTTCTCCTCTACAGATGATTTCGCCAGCTATGATTTCCGGATCGGGCGAATCGATTTTTACTTCCATTCGGGTAGCAGCTTTACCACACGAACCTTTTTTAAGGTCACGCCATTTGCTCGAACAAATAACAGGCGCGCACTCTGTCATGCCATAAACAATATTGTATGGAAAGTTGATACGTTTTAAGAATGTTTCGATATCGGCATTGAAGGGTGCACCACCAATGATGATATCCTCAAAGTTATTCCCAAATATCTCCATCGCAGCTTTACGTGCGTCATTTTTAATTTTATCATTGATAAATGGTACACGCAATAATAGCCTTCCAATTCGGTTGTCTACTTTAGGAAGCACCTCTTTCTTAATAATTTTCTCAACAATCAACGGTACACAAGAAATCAATTTAGGCTTAATCTCCGAAAAAGATTGGGCAATGATTTTAGGAGAAGGCATTCTGGTTAAGAACCAAAGATGAGCACCGGCCGAAAAACCATATAAAAAGTCATAGACCATACCAAATACATGACCCAAAGGTAGCATGGAAACAACAGCATCACCAGCATTCAACGGACGCATCTCGTAGCAATAAGCAATATTAGACCAAACACTTCTACATGGCAACATTACACCTTTTGAGTAACCTGTAGTACCCGAAGTATAGTTGATGATAATCAAATCTTCTGGAGACGGTTTATAATAATTGATGTGCTCACATCTAAAGTTTTTAGGATATAATTTACCATATATCTCATTGCGATGCTCAGTTGCATATGTCAATTGTTCGCATCTTGAAACCAAAATGGTGAAATTATTGATACAGCCAATACCTTTAAGTAGGGGCATGGCATCTTCGTTTAAGTTTTCCCAAACCTGATCGCCTACAAATAATAGTTTTGCTTCAGAATGGTTTACGATATGGTGAATATTGTCTGCTTTAAACTCGTGTAGAATTGGAACAATGACGGCTCCATAAGTTACTGCACTCAAAAATGTAACAGCCCAATTTGCACTATTTCTTCCGCAAACTGCAATCTTGTCGCCTGGTTGTATTCCTGCACTTTCGAGTACAATATGAAATTTGGCAATTTTGCGAGCAACGTCTTTGTATTGTAAGGTTCTACCTTTATAGTCGGTCAAGGCATTTAAATCCCAGTTATCCTTTATACTTTGCTCTATATATTCGATAAATCCGTCTTGATGTTTCATCTTATTTTTTTTGCACATTTGTTATAAAACTGCGCAAAAATAACGTTTCAGTAATATATACTAAGATTACTAACTAAAAATTAGTGTAAATTAACATGAGCCTATCCAAATGTGTTAAATTCATCGGTTTGTACTATTCAAAGTTGTTAAAATCTAGACAAATTAAAAAATATTGAATCCTTACTGAACTATGTTTTGAACCATACTAAAGCATAAGTAATAGCTTGTTTTATGTTTATTGAAGCGATAGATATTAATGTTTAACAATAACAACACCCGGATGTTTTACACCACAACATCCGGGTGTTGTATATCAAAACATGGGGATGTTGTTGTATAAAACATCCCCATGTTGTTATTATTGTCAATGGATATTGAGATGTTGATTAATACAAATAGTTGCGATTAAGTAAATAGAATGCGCATAACAAACTACTTATAATCGTAGATAAAAAATGATGTCATACAATCGTTTGTTTATAGATATGTATTTGAATTTCAAAAATATAGAGTGTGAAATATTAACTCATGAATTAGTGAAAAAATGTAATAAAGTCTTTGTTTTATATAACAAAAAGGTTATTTTTATTGTTGTTATATAAAACTCTATGATGAAAATAATTATAAATATATGGAGATTCTACTACGATGGGTTTCGAAGTATGACGATTGGGAAAACACTCTGGCTTATTATACTTATAAAACTATTCATTATGTTTTTTATACTGAAACTGTTTTTCTTTCCTAATTACTTGAAAGAAATACCGTCAGACCAGTCCAAAAGTGAATATGTAGGAAATGAATTAATAGAGCGATCACTAAATACGAATGACGAATAAATTGTAAAATATCTAAATGTACAGCTATGAATGGAATGATTGAATCTTCACTGGTAGATTGGTCGAGAGCACAGTTTGCTTTAACGGCCCTATATCACTGGATTTTTGTACCACTTACTTTAGGTTTGGCCGTAGTAATGGGTATTATGGAAACCATCTATTACAAAACAGGAAAAGACGAATGGCGAAGAACTGCTAAGTTTTGGATGAAATTATTTGGAATAAACTTCGCTATTGGAGTTGCAACGGGTATTATTTTGGAGTTCCAATTTGGTACGAACTGGAGTAATTATTCTTGGTTTGTAGGAGATATCTTTGGTGCGCCATTGGCCATAGAAGGTATTTTTGCATTCTTTATGGAGGCTACCTTTATCGCTGTGATGTTTTTTGGTTGGGATAAAGTTAGTAAAGGTTTTCATTTAGCATCTACCTGGTTAACAGGATTTGGAGCTACTATGTCGGCATGGTGGATTTTAGTTGCCAATGCATGGATGCAAAATCCAGTGGGCATGAAGTTTAATCCGGCAACTGCACGCAATGAAATGACTGACTTTATGGAAGTGGCATTTTCTTCAACCGCTGTAGCTAAGTTTTTTCATACAGTACTTAATGGTTGGGTATTGGGTGCCATCTTTGTTGTTGGTGTTAGCTGTTGGTTCCTATTGAGAAAACGAGATGTGCCATTTGCACTAGCAAGTATTAAGATTGGTGCTATATTCGGATTAATATCATCGTTGCTTGTTTGCTATACCGGAGATCATGCCGGAGTAGAAGTGGCTCGAACACAACCTATGAAGTTGGCTGCAATGGAGGCCTACTATGATGGAGTAGAAGGACCAGGCCTTGTCGCCATTGGGCTTCTTAATCATGAAAAAGAAGAACGCACAGATGGGGAAGATCCATTTATCTTTAAAATAGAGATTCCACAAATGCTGTCATTACTGGCTGAACGAAGAATGAATGCTTTCGTGCCTGGAATAAATGATATTATTGATGGAGGATACAGACTACACGATAATACAATTGCACTTTCTACAGAAGAGAAAATCGTTAAAGGGAAGACTGCCATTTCTGCATTCGACACTTATCGTAAAGCAATGAAGGCCAAAGACGATCGAGTTATGGATTCTACATTGCAGGTTATAAACGATAATGTGGCTTACTTTGGTTATGGATATCTTGAAGAACCCGATGATATAATACCAGATGTACCATTGGTATTTTATATGTTTAGAGTGATGGTAGGACTAGGATTTTACTACATCTTATTTTTCTTAATTGTGGTTATTCTAGTATTCAAAAACAAAATATTTAAACTACGTTGGCTACAATATCTTGCTCTGATTACCATACCATTGGGATATGTAACCGGTATGGCCGGTTGGGTAGTTGCAGAGTGCGGACGACAACCATGGGCTATACAAGATTTGATGCCTGTTACGGTGGGTATATCAAAACTTGATACTTCTTCTGTACGTATTACCTTCTTTATTTTCCTTTTCTTATTTACAATCATATTGATAGCAGGAATAAGAATTATGCTCAATGCAATTAAAAAAGGACCAGAGGTTATTAATTTGAATGAGAATGATAACTATTAAACTGAAACAGATATGGATACATATATATTTCTTCAACATTATTGGTGGCTAATTATTTCTTTGTTGGCTGCAATCCTTGTTTTTTTGTTATTTGTGCAAGGTGGTAATTCCATGTTGTTTTGTTTAGGAAAAACCGACGAGCAACGTAAGCTATTGATTAATTCAACCGGACGCAAATGGGAGTTTACCTTTACGACTCTTGTTGTGTTTGGTGGAGCGTTTTTTGCATCTTTCCCTTTATTCTATAGCACTAGTTTTGGCGGTGCTTATTGGGTTTGGATGATACTTCTATTTAGTTACATTCTTCAAGCTGTGAGCTATGAGTTTCAAGGTAAAATGGGGAACTTATTGGGTAAGAAAACTTATCAGATGTTTCTAGTTATAAATGGTGTGATAGCTCCTTTTTTATTGGGTGTAGTAGTAGCAACATTCTTTACGGGCTCAAACTTTCTAATTGATAAATCAAATATCGGTGAGTTGTCAATGCCTGTAATTAGTAGATGGGCTAATAATTGGCATGGACTAGATGCGTTGGGTAATTTCTGGAACTGGTCTCTTGGTATTGCTGTTTTCTTTTTAGCAAGAATACTAGGAGGGTTATATTTCATTAATAACATTGATGATGCTGACTTAACAAAGCGTACTCGCCGTTCATTGATAGTCAATACTATTATTTTCTTGGTATTCTTTTTACTGTTTGTATTTCGTGTATTATTAGGAACAGGTTTTGCATACGATCCAATTACTGGTGATATCATACTTGAACCTTATAAATATTGGACTAATTTTATCGAAATGCCAATTGTATTAATTATGTTTCTATTAGGTGTAGTATTGGTGTTATTTGGTATAATCTATACCATCGCTCGTAATAAATTTGATAAAGGTATTTGGCTAGTTGGCCCTGGAGTAATATTAACCGTATTAAGTTTATTATTGGTAGCAGGATTTAATAATACTGCTTACTATCCATCGAATGCCGATTTACAAAGTTCACTCACTATTTATAATTCATCATCGAGTTTATTTACTTTGAAAACGATGGCATGGGTTTCTATATGGATTCCTGTTGTGCTAGTCTACATATTCTATACTTGGCGCAAGATAGATGCTAGAAAGATAAGTAATAATGAGTTTGATGAAAAGAATAACTCCTCATATTAAAATGGTATAAAGCAAATAAAAAACGATGAGCATTAACTTGCTCATCGTTTTTTATGATATCTATTTAGCAACATTGTTTTCAGCTTTTCCTGCTACAAATGATTTCAGATTTCCAATCATGATATTCATTAATCGCTCTCTAGCAGCTGATGTAGCCCAAGCAATATGTGGGGTTATAAAACAATTGCGTGCTGTTAATAGGGGATTATCAGCTAAAGGTGGTTCGGTAGATAATACATCTACACCTGCTGCATAAATCTTGTTATTATTCAACGCATCAGCCAAGTCTTGTTCATTGATTAATTGACCGCGGCCTGTATTAATTAAAATAGCTGTAGGTTTCATCATTGCAAGTCTACGTGCATTGACCATTTCTTTTGTATCTTCTGTAAGTGGACAGTGCAAACTTACGATATCGCACTCCTTAAATATTTGGTCGATTTCCATCTTCCTAATTTCGGGAGGTAATTGTAATCTAGACTTAGAGGTGTATGCCCATACTTTCATACCAAACCCCAATGCAATACGAGCTGTGTTATATCCTGTTTGGCCCAAACTTATCAACCCTATTTTTTTACCTAATAACTCAATCAAAGGAGTATCCCAAAAACAGAAATCTTTGTTATTGGTCCATCGTCCTTTGTGAACTTCATTAGAATAGTGATCTACTCGTTGAGTGATATTCAAGATGTGTGCAAATACCATTTGCCCAACTGATGGGGTGCTATATGCCGGAATGTTTGTAACAACAATGTTATGCTCTTTTGCAAAGTTCACGTCAATGTTATTGTATCCCGTGGCCAATACTCCAATGTACTTAAGAGAAGGCATTTGAGACAACAACTCTGCAGTTAAAACCACTTTATTAGTCAAAATGACTTCGGCATCTTTGGCTCTTTCAATAATATCTTCGGGAGATGTTCTATCATAAATAGTACATTCACCAAGTTCTTTTAAACTACTCCATGATAAATCGCCGGGATTGACAGTATAACCGTCGAGTACAACTATTTTCATACTTATTAGAGATTAATGAATTATATGGTATAATCAAATATTTATTCTTCGTAACGATTACCCCAAAGCTGCTTTAATCGTTGCACATGATTTTGTTCGGCAGCATTTTGTTGAGGTTTCCAAATACGGCTACTAGCTATCTGGTCAGGTAAGAATTGTTGTTTTACAAAGTTACCTTCATAACTGTGCGCATATTTATAATCTTGTCCATAACCTAGCTGTTTCATTAACTTGGTAGGAGCATTTCTTAAATGTAATGGAACGGGGAGATTGCCTGTTTCTTTGACTAATGCGATAGCGTCATTGATGGCTGTATAAGCAGAATTGCTTTTAGGACTTGTTGCCAAATAAATTGTTGCTTCTGCTAAAGGAATTCTTCCTTCGGGCCATCCGATTTTCATTATTGTGTCAAAACAAGCATTGGCTATTAATAGTGCATTCGGGTTAGCTAAACCTATATCTTCTGCAGCAGCAATTACTAACCTGCGAGCGATAAATGCAGGATCTTCTCCACCTTCAACCATACGTGCTAACCAATAAATAGCTCCATCAGGATCACTACCTCTAATAGACTTGATAAATGCTGAGATTATATCATAATGCATCTCACCATCTTTGTCGTACGCAAGTGGATTTTGTTGTAAACGATCAGTTACCAGTTTATCGGTAATGACCACTTTATTATCCGTTTCAGATGTTACAACAACCTCCAATATATTTAAAAGCTTGCGTGCGTCACCACCCGAATATCTTAATATTGCATTGGTTTCTTGGAGCTCTATCTCGCGTTCTTTAAGATAGCTATCATTGGCAATGGCTTTATGTAATAAATCGAGTAAGTCTTCTTGTTCTAAAGATTTTAAGACGTATAGTTGACAACGTGATAGTAAAGGACGTATTACTTCAAAAGATGGGTTTTCGGTTGTAGCACCAATCAAAGTTACTGTTCCATTCTCGACAGCTCCCAACAAAGAGTCTTGTTGAGATTTACTAAAGCGATGAATTTCATCAATGAATAGGATAGGGCTAGCCTGAGAGAAAAAACGATTGCTTCGTGCTTTCTCTATAACTTCGCGAACATCTTTAACACCTGAAGTAACTGCGCTAAGGGTATAAAATGGAGTATCTAATTTATTGGCTATTATTTGAGCCAATGTAGTTTTACCTACTCCAGGAGGGCCCCATAATATGAATGAAGTTATTCTGCCCCCATCAATCATTTTTCGCAAAATAGCATTAGGACCAACAAGATGTTTTTGTCCTATATAATCATCGAGTGTCTTAGGTCTTAATCTTTCTGCTAATGGTTGCATAATATTTATCTTTTAAAAAGCCATTAATACCATAAATCGGAATCCCCATTTATTAATATTGGGATTATCTCTATAGGTTAGCCTATGTACATATTCAACGTGCAAAAGCTTAAATATATTGTATATACCAACACTTGCTTCCATATATGGAATAGATGGATTCATTACGAAACTAGTGTACTTTCCGTCACGCATTGGGAATAAGAACAAATCAGGATTGTCTGTTTTGAATGGATTGTTCTTATCAGTCAATGTTCCCCAAAGAGCTCTAAATCTAAACATTTCGCGCCATTTCAAATGTTTAATCAATGGAATACGGTTGAGTAATTTCCCATTCATATCATAAGAAACTGAGATTGAAGCAAAACGGTCATTCAAGAACTCCATATTGTTTATTAAACAAAAAGTCTCACGTTGCGTAATATAGCTTAAGTTAGCTTCGGGTAAAATTAATAAAGGAAATGGTACAGTGTTCCATTCTAAACCACCTTTAACACTTAAATCAATCTTTCCCCATGAAGCTGGTAACCAAAAACGTTTCCAAATACTAGCTTCTGTACGATTAAAATTGTATTCGCCACCAAGTACTCCCTTGAAACCAATAGTATGATTTAATGTAAATATAGGAGCATCTAATGATACAGGAATACGTCTTTGTTTTGAATTAACAAATGATTCACCTGGCGCGTAACGTAGAGTAACACTTGCTTCGGCGGTTGTGATATGTGGCACAGGTACTTCTCCCGGATAAGGCATCTTATCAGTAGTGTTATTATTTCTCCAATACTTAAGATTGCCGGTTGGTTCATCTTTACGATGACGTAACATACCTTTAACTCCAAAACCTGTGTGAGTTTCAAGATCGTAATCTATCATAATATCTCGCATATACGACATTTGATCGACGGTAGTAGTCTTCCATGCTAAGAATATATTGTCTTTATCGGTATACAAGAACTTATCCATAGGCGACATTACATCGAAACGATAGGTTGCAGAGATAAAATGTTTAGGATATTCCCAAATAACATAATCGCGTTTATTGAAAGAGTAGGTTACTGTTCCACTATACTTCCAACGATGGTCTTTGAAACCATATGCTCCATAACCACTTACAAACCAATGAGGATTTAGATTTGCTGTAGTCATACCGCTTACTCTAAGTCTCCATCCATCAACGTAGTTATTTGTTACTACAGTATTAATCGGACCGAAATCAAATTTACTCTTTTTGCCATGAGGAGCAGTTTCAACAAAGTTCTCAATTAAAGCCTTAGCGCCGAAAATAACATACTTGAAACCTGGAATCTGTTCGATACGATTCATGAAAACATCCATGTTGCTTTCAGTTTGTGTAAGTGGCACCTGTCTAACTTCAGCCCAATATTCATCGCTCTTTGAAAGCATATCGCTTTCTTTTATAACATCAGCTTTAAAACGGAAATATTTAGGTTCTATAGGGTCAAACTTATAATTGCTGTACTTGGTAGTTCGTTGTACTAACATTGCACCAAATGTTTTAACAAGCGATAAATCAACCATCATATCATCATCTTTCAAAACCCAATTGCCATTGGGCAACTGCTCGTAGTTTTGAATAATATCCATTTGGTTCACAAAATTCACACCTGTGTTTTTTGGCAAATTCATGGTACATTTCTTAACGGCATACGTAGAGTCTTTCATGACATAAAGATGACCTGTGAATCCAAAGTCTTGAGAGTTCTGAGGCACAAAAGTCAGATGAATTAGAGAATCTCTGTCAATACGCACAGTATCCATTATATAGTATTTATAGAATGAAATACCATCTTTTGATATTGGACTAGTAAAACGTCTTTGTAGAAGACGAATCTCATCATCATAAATATTAATATTCGCAAAGACATCTTTTAATATTGTGGAAAATATATCACCAGACGAAAACAATTCATTGATACCATTAGAGTTCATACCCTTAATGATACTTTTCATGCTCTCTGGATTCTTACGAAATACAGTTTGTGATGCGGTTTCTTGTACAGAAATAGGGAGAATAAGTGTATTTGTTGATTCAGAAACTTCAACTTGGTCTTTTAAGAATGAATATTTCTTATACATACCCTTTTCTAACTTGTCGGGTGTAATTTCATTCAAAGACATTTTCATCTTTTCGTATTTATCATATTGATAATACTCATTAACTTCCAAAACCTGCGCCTTTTTATTCTCGATTACTTTTCTCATCAAATCGACTGCAGGATTATTCTTTCTTGAATACTTTTCTTTTTTGGGTTTTATTACAACTTCAGAAAGCATCACGTCATCACTCGACATTTTTACATTAAGAGTTGTTTGATCTGGTTTTATTTTAATGACTTGAGTTTTATATCCAATGGCAGAGAATGTTACTTCGTCCCATCCTTTTCTTTTGTCTAACTTATAGTGCCCGTCAACATTAGAAACTGCTCCAACGCCTTTACCCTCATAATATACAGAAATATACATCAATGGTTCGTTTGTTAGAGAATCTGTAATAACACCTGATAATTGTGCAGACAAATTTATTGATGTCAATAACAGTAATACGAGAAGATTTATTTTGAGATATAGTTGTTTCATATACTATTTATAATATGAGGCAAAGTTAACAATTACTCTTTAACTGATATTAATTATAACTTTTTTTGTATTACATTTGCCATTATCAACTGATTTAAAGAATGATATCTATACTCATACCGACATATAATTCAGACTGTTTGCTTCTAATAGAAATGCTTTATAAACAGGTTATTAGCAGTAGTGTTCGTTTCGAAATTATACTTGCTGATGATGCTTCTAGTGAAGAGTATAGGCAAATCAACAAAAAGGTAAATGATCTACCATACTGCAAATATCTACAATGTGAAGAGAACTTAGGACCGGCACGAATAAGAAACTACTTGGCAGAACAAGCGCAATATCCTTACTTACTGTTTTTAGACTCTGATGTATTACCTGTGGAGGATGATTTCATTACAAAATATATTGAATCAGCTAAAAGTAATAGGGTAGTATGTGGAGGGTTTATTTATAAAAAGGATAATATACCTTCTGATGCAGTTTTGCGTTTTAAATATGGAATGCAAGTGGAGGAACAATCTGCTGCTGAGAGGAATAATAAACCTTATCAATGTTTTATTAGTATGAATTTTCTCATTCCGAAGGATGTATTTATGAAAGTACGCTTTAACGAATCATTTCATTTAGGTTATGAAGATACTTTGTTTGGAATGCATTTGGAACAAAATGGAATTTTGATTGAACATATAGATAACCCTGTTTACCACTGCGTAACTGAAACAAGTCAACAATTTCTTCTTAAAATAAAGCGTGCTGTTGCTAATTTAATAGGTCATGAAGAAGAAATGTTGGATTATGTGAAATTATTAAGATGGCATCGTATGATTAAGCAGTTGTATATGCAATCTTTAACTGCATCTCTATTTAATGGTTTAGAGCCATACATTAAGAATAATTTAGTTAGCGCAAATCCATCTCTGAATCTATTTGCATTTTATAAACTAGGATATATATGCTATCTCCATAAAAATAAAAAATAGGTCTTATCAATATTGTTTTGATAAGACCTATTTGATTATATTATTTAAGTAGAATTTGAATAATTCTTTCGGCAGTTCTACCATCCCATCTATCGGGTAATTCTCCTTTTTTCCATTGATTATTCATTAGTAGCTGCATTGCTTTTTCTAATTTGTTAGAATCTTCTCCTACTAACTCATTTGTCCCAATACGCCAAGTCTCAGGATGTTCTGCATAATCACTTAAAGTAATGCAAGGCACTCCTAAGAAAGTGGTTTCTTCGGCTAAATTTCCAGAATCTGTAATTACACCTTTGGCATTATTCATTAAATATCCGAATGACAAGTAACCTTGGCATGGAAGTAAATATAGATTTGGAGCAGAAATACCAGCTTCAACAATAGCATTCTTAACATACGTATGTACCGGAGCTATTATAGGATCGCCATTAGACTCTTTTATAATCGTAGTTAATAAGTCACGTAATGTATTTTTATTGCTTAAAAGTGAACGCTTGTTTAAAGTAAGCAATAAGTAGTTATTGTTCTTAAGTCCTAAACTTTCAAACCAAATAGGCTTAAAGAATTTCTTATGGTGAAATCTGATATTATCTATTAAAATATTACCAACATGATATACATTACCTTCTTCAGTACCCGAATGGCTAAGATTTCTACCAGCAGTAACACCTGCAATAAACAAATAATCAGATAATCCATCACTGATCATTCGGTTGATTTCCTTTGGCATATTTAAATCGAATGAACGAATGCCGGCAACTAAGTGCGCAACTTTTATGCCCTGTTTCTTTGCAACAATAGCACAACTCATTGTTGCTGTTAAATCGTCAACAACTAGAACTATATGAGCAGGATTTTCTGTTAACTCCTTATCAAAAGCAATCATGATGCCTGATGCTAATAATGTTGAATTATTGCTAGAAACACCTAGATATGCATCTGGCTTTCTGATATGCAAGTCAGAAAATAAAGAAGCATCAAGACTTGTATCATCTTGTTTCCCAGTATAAACAATACGATATGATACATTTCTTCCTTGGCTGATAGCACTTTCTATTGCACGTACAATTGGTGCAATTTTCATAAAATTAGGACGAGCACCAGCAACTATAGTAATCTTCATTTTTTAATAAATCTATTATTTCGAATAGCAAATTTACGTTTTCTAATGGAATATTTTATTACTTTGCATCTTAAAATTACTTAGACATGCCGACATTTGTACAGATACTTGATTTTATAGGAACTTTCGCATTTGCAATTAGTGGTATTAGATTAGCTTCAGCCAAACGTTTTGATTGGTTTGGTGCATATGTTGTAGGATTAGTAACCGCTATTGGTGGTGGAACAATAAGAGATATTCTTTTAGGAGTTACACCTGGTTGGATGACCGATCCTATTTATTTAATTTGTACTGGTCTTGCATTGCTATGGGTTATATTATTTGGAAAACATTTGATACATATGCACAATACTTTCTTTATTTTCGATAGTATTGGTTTAGCATTGTTTACAGTTGTTGGTGTTGGCAAAAGTATCTCATTAGGTTATCCTTTTTGGGTTGCAATAATGATGGGTAGTTTAACCGGTGCAGCGGGTGGTGTAATAAGAGATGTGCTCATAAATGAAATTCCTCTAATCTTCAGAAAGGAGATATATGCTATGGCTTGCGTTATCGGAGGAATCTTTTATTGGTTTGCAAATTTGTTGGGTATAGAGTCTGTTATTGTCCAATTAATAAGTGGTTCAAGTGTCTTTATAACTCGAGTGCTTGCTGTTAAATATCAGATTTGTCTTCCGATATTAAAGGGAGAAGAAGAGGCCGAATAATTATATTAATCGCTTATATCCATTTTACCCATATAACTGATTGAAGCACGATTAATCATATTTACACTAACATTTGTTGTTCCGTTTGGATGAATTGTTAGTGTATATTTGTAACGGTCTTCTTCGTTCTTGGTTTCTATCTTCACCGTAATATTCCCTTTCTTTCCTGTTTTTACTTCATATTTGTCTATAGAAGCATTAAAGATTAACCCTTTACCTCCAGCATATGGAACCGAAAATGCTCTTCCATAATAGGGTAAATGAGAATAAATTGAATCATTTCTCACAGTAATCGAATAAGGCGAATTGAGATACACTGCATTTGATGATCTAGGCAATGCAGTAGAAATATCTACTTTAAAATTTCCCTCTGCTGTTTGATTAATGATACTTTCTTTAAGCATCTCTTTTTTCTCTTCTTTCGTCTGCGAATAACTTATAGTTACGCAGCATAGTATAAATATTGTAATAAATAGATACTTCATGATTTATGTTATTGATTCTTACAATAAATATAATGAAATTCTATCCATTTTGGTTTTATAAGAATAAAAAAATCTCGCCAATAATCATATAGATATTGACGAGATTCACAATTGAGATTTATAAAAGTTAGAAGAAAGTGTCTTTAGTATTGAATAAGCGTTTTTCGTTTAGTCTTACAACTTTTCCGAATTTCTTCAAATCTTCCATATCGATATTTTTAGAATTACCCATAATACCAATTGCTATTGGTTTGTCTTTGATATTCTCATTGTAGTAGTTCAATATATCGTCAAAAGTAAGAGCTTCAATTAATGGAATGTTTTCGATAGCTGGGTCTTCATTATAACCTATCTTTTTAATATTTTCAAAATAGTTAGCTTTATATCTAAATCCAGGTTGTGAAGTCAAAAATATCTGTTTCAAATAGCTTTTTATATTGTCTATTCTTTCTGGATTATTTGGCATGTTACGTAGTATATCCATATATAGAGTCAAGGCTTCAATTGCTTTATCATTTTGAGTTCCTATCGAACCAATTAAAGCAGTAGGATAATTTACAAGTTCCGGAGTATTTATATATGCCCCTACAGTATATGCCATTGAACGTTTCTCACGCAATTCTTCCATTAATAAACCATTAAATCCGCCAGAGAGATATTGTTGAAATGCTTTAATTACAACATTATCTTTCTTTTCATAATTTGCAGTAGGCATAAAGAAAACAATTTGAGCCTGTTCTACATCATTATTTGGCAAGAAATAAACAGTATTTTCCTCCACCTTAGCGAATGGTTTAATGTTTGGAGATTCGCTTACTTGTTCATTGGCTACTAGAGGTAGATTGTTGCTAAGTATTTCATATACATTCTCGAATGGTAAATTACCGGTATAATAAATTTCAGCTTCATAGTTTGAAGCTCTATTGATATCACCAGTTAAACTTGATACTAATAATTCATAAATACTTTTATCGCTAACTTCTTTGATAAATGGAGATTCATTGCCATAAAATACATATTGATTAAGAGCTCTACTTAGAGTCTGTGGATTATTTTTGCGGTGCATTCTTTCGCCTAAAACATCACCTTGAATTCTGTTCAATTGTTTTTCATCTAACTTAGGCATAAAGATCTGACGAGCTAACAATTGACAGGCTTCTGGAAGGTTGTCTTCGTATCCAGACATTGAGATATTAAGATAATCAGAACTAGCATATACATTGCAAGAAATATTTAGTTTACTAAGTTCTTTCTTTAGTTCTTGCGGTTCGTAAGCACCCATTATTCCTGCATTATTCATAAGTTGAGCAGCAATACCTAGATTTGGATATTTTTCAGTACCAACACCATATTTTAAAGTAAGAGAAAATACAGGATTTACAGTATTTTGGGTATAAAAAAGTTTTGAGCGTTCATTGATTTGCTTGATTTGAACATCACTAAAATCGATAAACTTTTCTTCAACGTTTCCTATAGGGAGCGATTGGAATTGTTGTGCATAAATAGATCTTTGTCCAACCGGTGGCTCAATAGGAGCGAAATCGGGTTTTTGGATTTTATCCTCTTTGTTAGTTTTACCAGGCTCAAGATTTATAACTATATAATCATTGGCAAGATATTGTTTTGCTACTCTTTTTACATCATCAATACTTACATTCATAATAGCCTCTTTGTAATCTAATGCCTCTTGCAAATCTAGTTGATAGATGAATGAATTAAACAATACATTTGATTTGCCCTCATTGGATTCAAGATTACGGTCATAGCTACGACACATATTTGCCTTTATAGCATCTAATATCCAATCTTCAAAATCTCCATTAGCAACTTGCTCGATGGCTTTTAATGCTTTTTTCTCAGCACTCTTGTTTGATTCGAAACGTTTTTGATTTTGATCATATAGTGGTATTGCTTCAACTTGACATATGCCTGCATCTCTTAAATTCACAGATACAGCGCCACCTGTTGTTAACTCACCATCAATAACTAATTTGTCAAGCACACCTGTTCTGCTGCTATTACTTAACATTGCTGTAGCAAGTGTTAATGCTTTACTATCAGGATGGCCTTCTGGTACCCCTGGATATATTAAGCTGATTTGAGGATTATTACCAATTTTTGCTGAATATTGCTTACGCCCTTTAATTTCATTGCAAACATATTCTTTCTTTTCGGGTGCAGTAGCTTTAGGCAAGCGGCCAAAGGTAGAAGCTATACGGCCTTTAATTTGGTCGGCATTTACATTACCAACAATTATCAATGCCATATTTTCTGGTACATACCATTTGTTATAGAAGTTAATTAGCTCACTGATGCGTGGGTTTTTCAAGTGTTCGCCTAATCCTAAAACCGAACGAGCATATGGGTGTCCTTCAAATGCCTTACCTTTAATAAAATCTGATTGATTTCTATATGGGTTATCTTTGCTGCGGTTATATTCCTCGTATACTGTTTCTAGTTCAGATTGAAATGATCGAAATACAGGGTCTATAAATATTTGAGATGATATTTCTAGCCATTTATTAATTTGATATGCTGGAAAAGAACTATAATAGGTAGTGTAATCAAAACTGGTTCCTGCATTTACTTCAGCGGCACCCATTCCTTCCATTAGAAAGTTGTACTCACTAGATGAACAGTATTTTGATGCAGCAATCGATAACTCATTAATCTCTTTACTTATCTCTTGCTTTTTTATAGGGTCGCTTTCATCAGCCATTTGATCATACTTGGCAATAATTTGATTGTAAAGCGGCTCTTCTTCTGCCCAATTAAGTGTACCAATTTTTTTGGTTCCTTTAAACATCATATGTTCAAGATAATGCGCTAATCCAGTATATTCATCTGGATCATCTACTGCGCCGGTTCTAACACCGACTACTCCATACACATCAGGTTTAGTATTATCTTCCCATATATACACAGATAAGCCATTCTTTAATTTAAAGGCTTTAAGGTCTTGTGAATAAGATGGAATAGAGAAAACTAATACACAAAGTGATAAAATTAGTTTGCTTTTGATTTTCATAAATATATTTTATTTAGATATAAATTGTAATATAATATAGGTAGTCAAAATTATAATAAAATCACAAACATTATATAAATAATATCAAAAAACACCCGAAAACTATCAAGCATGACCCGAAATGTAATATATGTTAGATTATCGCTTTTTTAAAACTGATTTCATCCTATTTAAATATAAGATAATTATTAAAATTGCTACTCAAATTAAATGCAAATTATTAAATATTATATAGCGTATGAAAAGTGTAAGTTTTAAAAAAGATTTGATCGGTATTCAAGATGAATTACTACGCTTTGCTTATAAGTTAACAGCCAATCGTGAGGAAGCTAATGATTTGTTACAAGAAACATCTCTTAAAGCTTTAGATAATGAGGATAAGTACATGCCCGATACCAACTTCAAGGGATGGATGTACACGATCATGCGCAATATTTTTATTAATAACTACCGAAAGATTATACGTGATCAAACCTATGTTGATCAAACTGAAAACCTTTACCATTTAAGTCTGCCTCAAGATTCAGGTTTTGATAACACTGAAGGAGCATATGATTTAAAAGAGATTCGTAGGGTAGTAGGTGGATTGACAAAAGAGTATAGAGTTCCATTTTCAATGCATGTATCAGGATTCAAATATCGTGAGATAGCAGAACGTCTGAGTTTACCATTGGGAACTGTAAAGAGCCGTATTTTCTTTACAAGACAAAAACTCCAAAGTGAGTTAAAAGATTTCGTGTAAATAATGTTAATGCATCATTTGATAAATCAGTATTAAATATCGATTTTATATTTCGATTGTTATAAATTAGAGACATTTTACTTTATATATGTAAGAGGTATTTGCTTGAATAAGGCGAATGCCTCTTATGTTCTTGACAATATGATATTAAACATATGTATTTGACCAACAAAAGTGCTCTAAAATTGTCTAAATGTCAAATTAGTATTTATATTTGTTTAAGATTTTGTTAATTTACTATACTGTGATTCATATTTATTCTTAACCTTATGAAAAAGAGAATTAATTTTAGCCTTGTTTACCGCGATATGTGGCAATCATCAGGTAAGTATCAACCTAGAATTGATCAATTGGAACGAATAGCCCCGGTTATTATTGATATGGGGTGTTTCGCAAGAGTTGAAACTAACGGAGGAGCATTCGAACAAGTAAACTTGCTGTATGGAGAAAATCCTAATAAAGCAGTAAGAGCATTTACAAAACCCTTTAATGAAGCTGGCATTCAAACACATATGCTCGATCGTGGTTTAAATGGATTGAGAATGTATCCTGTTCCAGCTGATGTACGCGAACTTATGTACAAAGTAAAAAAAGCACAAGGTGTAGATATAACGCGTATCTTTTGTGGTTTAAATGACGTTAGAAACATAATTCCTTCTATTAAATATGCCCTTAATGCAGGAATGATTCCACAGGCTTCATTATGCATTACCTTTTCGCCAATACATACTGTTGAGTATTATACTGATATAGCCGACCAATTGATTCAAGCAGGAGCCAAAGAGATTTGCTTAAAAGATATGGCAGGTATTGGTAGGCCGGGAATGCTAGGAAAGTTAGTAAAAAATATAAAACAGAAGTATCCTGACGTTCTTATTCAATATCACGGTCATAGTGGACCAGGATTGTCTATGGCATCTATATTGGAAGTGTGTGAAAATGGAGCTGATATAATTGATGTTGCTATCGAACCATTATCTTGGGGTAAAGTTCATCCAGATGTAATATCGGTGCAAGCAATGCTAAAAGATGAAGGCTTTGAAGTGCCTGAAATCAATATGAAAGCTTACATGAAAGCTAGATCACTAAATCAAGAGTTTGTTGATGACTTCCTAGGTTATTTTATCGATCCAACCAATAAACATACTTCATCTTTATTATTGAAATGCGGTTTACCAGGAGGTATGATGGGATCTATGATGGCCGATTTAAAAGGTGTTCATGGTGGAATAAATATGATACTTAAGAGTAAAAACGAACCGGAGGTTACTTTAGATGAACTGTTGGTTCAGCTTTTTGATGAGGTTGAATATGTATGGCCTAAATTAGGATATCCACCATTGGTTACTCCATTTAGCCAGTATGTTAAGAATGTGGCTCTGATGAACTTGATGCAGATGGTCAAAGGTGAGGGACGTTGGACTATGATAGATAATTACACTTGGGATATGATTCTCGGAAAGAGTGGAAAATTACCAGGTAAACTTGACCCTGAGATTATCGCTTTAGCCAAAGAGAAAGGATATCAATTTACAGATATTAATCCTCAAGATAACTATCCAAACTCATTGGATGCTTACCGCAAAGAGATGGATGACAATGGTTGGGATTATGGTCAAGACGATGAAGAGCTATTTGAATTAGCTATGCACGATAGACAATACCGAGATTACAAATCAGGAGTAGCTAAAAAACGATTCAATGAAGAAGTAGAACGAGCTAAAGATGCTTCGATGGTCGTTAAAGGTTTCTCAGAAGAAGATGTAAAGAAGATGAAACGTGCAAAAGCAGATCCAGTTAAAGCACCTAATAATGGTCAGATTCTTTGGGAAGTATCAGTCGAAGGTCCATCTATTCCTCCACAAATTGGCACTAAATTTAAAGAAGGAGATGTGTTCTGTTATATCTCTACACCTTGGGGCGAATATGAAAAGATATATGCTCCATACGAAGGTTACGTCATTGATATTTGCGCCAATCAAGGTGAAACTGTGCAAAAAGGTCGTGTAATAGCTTACTTCCAAAGAGAAAATAAAGCATTATAAGCATAATCTAAAAGAAAAAACAAATCGCTTCAATACATATCAAACATAGATATGCATTGAAGCGATTTATATTTTGTATCATTCTACATGTTAACTGTTAACATCTAACTTGTAAAATGCATCATTTAATGATATATAATGATACTGTTAATATGTTATATCTTAAAACGAACTTGTTTCATTCCGATAAGTCTATCGTAGCGTTCGCCAAATGGTCGATGATAAATAAGAATTAAATATTCATTTTCAGTTTGATAGAAATTACCTTCAATAGGCCCTGTTTCACCTTTTGTAGAGCCATTGGCAACAAAAAGGTATTGATAATTATATGAACCTTGTTTCAGTAACTGTACATTTTCGTAATTGTAGTTATCTTTATTGTATCTCATCTCAGATAAATCATCAAATCTATCATAGGTAAACTCTCCTTCTAGATACACCTTACCACCATTGAAAGGTGCATCACAATCTAAAGTAAAATGAACGAAAAAGTAATCTGCTTCTGTATTACTGTCAACTGCATCGTTGAAGCGTACAAGATACTTCCCGTTTTGATCTTCGTCGTAAATATAATTAAGAGTTGTAGGTGATGAAGGATATAGTGTAGCATGATAAAAAGGGGCGAAGTATTGTAAACTTTCTACTCCCATCCCTGCATATTTGGTGCTTGTTATCTCGAAACGACGATATTCATTGCCGGCAGAAAATATTAGTTCGCGCTTATGCTCATAGCGTAGTTCAGTAGGCGATACATACGTAGGCAAAATGTTTTTTACCATATTGTCAAATCGTCCATTCTGTATTACGTGTACTTTTACCTCTTGTTGTGGATTACGTATGATATAACCTTTATAGTTAACAGCAAAATTGACTTGCTGATGAGTTTTATTTCTGTCAATATCAGTATCACTACTTACGTTGGCAGCAATGGCTACGTTGTTTTCAAATACTCTGAAATAAGTTTTAAAGACAGGCTTTTGATTATCATCGTCATTATAAACAGTTACCAGATAGTTTCCTGATATTAATGGACGTACAACATCGTTTGGGAACGAAAAACGATAGTGTGTGTAGGCAGTAGTCGTATTTAAAGAAATTTCGGAATCATCAATCGGGTTATCATTAAAGCCATCTAAATAGTCAAATTCAGATAAGTTTGATGGCTTCCAATCGGCATCACAATGAGTTATCGAATAAATAAACCGATTATACTCATGCGATAAATGGTCAAACGAAATATCAATATAATCTTCACTACCAAGTTCTATAACCGGCGGTAGTCTGAAGTTATCGTTTACAATGGCCTGTACTGTTTTAATATACGGTTGCATGACCTCAGTTCGCTGCGCATACACACAACTAGCAGTTAGCAACATAATAGACAATAGCAATAATCTATATTTCAATCGGCCATTCTTCATCATTTATTTTTTCTTTGATTGTTTTTTATCCTTTTCAGTCTTTACTTCCGGAAATTTAGGTATTAAATTCATCAATCGCAATATTTGTTGCTGACGTTTTAATATATAAGCAGAAGGTTTTGCTGAGTTAAATCGGATAGGGTTTGGTAAAGTCGCTGCAATTAATGCACATTGCGCTTTAGTTAGTTTAGCAGCAGTAGTATCAAATTTATAGGTAGCAGCTGCTTCTGCACCGTAAATGCCATCACCCATCTCTATTGAGTTAAGATAAACGGTCATTATGCGTTCTTTAGACCAGAACAATTCGATGAGGAACGTAAAATAGACTTCAAGTCCTTTTCGGAACCAAGAAGATTTAGGCCAAAGAAATACATTCTTAGCTGTTTGTTGGCTAATAGTACTTGCACCTCTTTGTCTTTTTCTTGTTTTATTCTCTTCGATAGCTTTTTTAATTTCGACAAAATCAAAACCATTGTGAGAGGCAAAACGATTGTCTTCGGAGGCAATAACAGCCATGGGAAGGTTAGGAGAGATGTTTTTGAAAGAAACCCACGTATGATGACACGTGAGTTTCTTGTCAGAAGTTATTTGCTCTATACATCTTATCGCCATTAAAGGGGTAATATATACCGGAACAAATCGATATAAGATGACTGCTCCTATCGATGAGATAAAGAAAATAACCAGTAGGTTTCTTACGAACTTTAATATTTTAATAACCAGCTTGGGCATTGTTAATCATTTCTTCACTAGCTGACATATAAATGTTTACACAACGATTTTGTTCAGGAGACAATGCATCGTTATACTCATTATAACCAACTCCTTCAACCTTTTTAAATTGAGTAGAAGGAACGCCACATGTCAATAAGTAGTTTTGTACTGCATATGCACGCTCTCTAGAAATACGTTGATTAACATCATAAGAACCAGTTTTGTCGGTATGTCCTACAATTGTAATATCGATTGTTGGATCACTTTTGATTACCGCAGCTAAATCACGAAGAGATTGTTTAGCTTGTTCGCCAAGAGTAGAAGAGTTAAAACCAAATAGAATACCCGAGCTAAATGTAACTTTAACTGCAGGAAGACCATTTACATCTTCAATTTGTTCTACTTGTGCACCTTCTATTTTAGCTGCTTCAGCTGCTTTCTTATCCATCTTACGGCCAATCAAGGCTCCTGTTGTACCACCAACTGCAGTACCAATGGCTGCTCCAATAGCTGCACCTTTTCCTTTACCCGCTATACCACCGATAATAGCACCTAATGCTGCTCCGGCACCACCACCAATCATTCCGTCTTTTTGTGCATTGTTCATTGATTTACAACCACCTAATACCATTGCCATGCATAAATACATAACAAGAAAATTAATTTTTCTCATAATTTTAAGATATAAATATTTAATTTATAGTGTAAACTTATGGGACAAATATATAAGTTTTTCGGTGAAATAGATTCTTATTTATTCGAAAAAGCGGGCTCTATATCCTTTATACCAGTTTTAAAAACTCGTTTGCGGATGAATATAAACCAGATTAATAATACCAAACCTTTGGCAATTGTAGTTGCACAAACAGCCCACCAGATACCTTCTACTCCAAATCCTAAACTTATAAAGAATAGTGCCAATGGAATACGTAAGTAGTTGAATGTAATACTTGTAATAGCTGGAGGAACAGTACGTCCAAGTCCATAGAATACTCCTTGCATTGTAATTTCGAGCATCATGAACAGTTGCGAATAACCATCTATACGTAAAAATATACCACCTGCTTCGTATGCAGCTTTTTCGGGAACAAAGATTGAAAAGATCTCATTACCAAAAAACACGAATAAAATAGTGCAGATTGTTCCAAATATAAGTGTCATCCACAGCGTAGTATGCCATGACTGTATAACGCGTTTGTTATTTCCCGCCGCATAGTTTTGAGCAATAAATGCACTCAACGCTGTCGAGAAACCTTGTGATGTATTCCAAGTAATAGCTTCTATTTGTCCGCCTGTAGTAAAGGTCATTAATCCAATATGTCCACCATGTATTGAAGCAGTTCTACATAAAAACATGTTCACAAAAGCAAACAATGTATTTAGCATAGCAACCGGAAATCCTAACTTGAAAATTCGAACTGTATATTGCTTTTTCAGTTTTGTTAAAAATGAAAATCCACCTAATAGAGAATCTCTGACTCTAAGTTGGTATACGAAAATAGCAAATACAACAGCTTGTGAAATCCACGTAGCATATGCGGCACCATTAGTACCCATATCAAAAACGAAAATAAAGATAGGATCTAAAACAATATTTAAAACCAATCCTGAACCGCTTATATAGAATGGTATTTGGCTTCTACCTGCAGCATTATAGATACCTGTAAATGCAGCCGAAAGAAAAATGAAAGGGAAAGCTGTAGATACGATTCGCAGATAAGATACAGCATCAGTTGTAATATGTTTCTCTAAACCATAAACCTGTAGGATAGGGTGTGCTAGAAAAAACAACAATCCACCCCAACAAAGTGATATGATTAAGGCAATGGTGATATTATGTGATGCAAATTGTTTCGCATTCTCTTGATTTTGTGCACCAATTGATTGAGCTACGCTTACCTCAGACCCTACTTTATTAAGAAGTGAAATAGAACCAGACATCCATGTTAATATACCTACCGCACCAATTACTGCGACTGCCTCGCTACCAATACGACCAACCCATGCCATATCTGTAAGGCTATATGCCATTTGAATAAAAGAAGTGGCCATAATAGGTAAAGCCAATTTGAATAGTTGGCGATTAATAGGGCCATGTGTTAAGTCTTTGATGCCTTGCATTATAAATATGAATTTTAATTTTTAAAAATGGGGTGCAAAGATACAAAAAAACAACATAGCTGTTTTATCTTTGTCTATTATATAGAATGCGATATGATTACAACAAGTAAATTTAAGATAGGTTTTCATTTATTAGCAATAATGACTGTTGCGATATGGGGAGTTACATTTGTTTCCACTAAGTTGTTAATAAATAATGGATTATCTCCTACAGATATATTATTTTATCGGTTTATCATAGCATATATTTGTATTTGGTTCTTCTCTCCTAAACGATTATTTGCTTCATCATTAAAGGATGAAGGTTGTTTTGTTTTATTAGGATTAACAGGTGGCTCTATATATTTTATAGCAGAAAATACGGCATTATCGTTTACATTGGCATCTAATGTTGCATTAATTATATGTACTGCGCCAATTCTGGCAGCTATAATTACTTACTTCTTTTATAAAAAGGAATCCTTTAGCAAACGGTTTATAATCGGTTCTGTAATAGCACTATTAGGTGTTGGCTTGGTTGTATTTAATGGCAGTTATATATTACAATTAAACCCGATAGGCGATTTATTGACTTTGATAGCTGCATTAATGTGGGCATTCTACTGTTTGATATTAAAGAAGATGAATGCTAAATACAATGCGCTGTTTATTACTCGTAAAGTATTTATTTATGGTATTCTTACCTTAATTCCATTTTTCATTATTTATCCATTAGAATATAATCTTGCTATATTAATGCAGCCAATTGTTATTTACAATCTATTATTCTTGGGGGTATTTGCTTCAATGATATGCTATATAGCTTGGACGGTTGTAGTAAATAAATTGGGAATTGTTTATTCTGCCAACTATATTTATTTAATTCCATTAGTGACTTTAATAACCTCGTATATAGTGATAGACGAACATATTACCTTCGTGGCAATAATTGGGACTATTCTAATCTTATGTGGTGTATATTTAGCTGAAGGTCGTAAATAAGAAAACGTTTTAAGCTTTTGTTTCATTGCCTTTTAGTGTTCTAATAAACTTCTTTCTATATACATACACTGCTGAAATGAAATAAACGACTGTTTGCACGAGTAATGTAGAGTATTCTAATTGAATATTTGACATGCTACCTCCCATTGAGTTTAATTTAACCATCGCTAGCGTAGCAGGTGATGCAGGAAAAATAAAGTGAGACATTTTCCAATACCATGGCATAAGTTCTAACGGATACGATACACCAGAGAGAAAGATAAGACAAACAGAGAAAAAGGCAATTATTAATATTGGCGCTTCTGAGTCTGTGAACCACCATGATAGTGTAAGAACAAAGAATGAGGTAGCCATAAGAAATGGAATCATCATTATTACTATATACAACGGATCGCCAATAGAAGGTATACTGAATATTTTATGGAGAAATGCAAAGAAGAAGAAAGCAAAAACACCATATATAGAACAATAGACAAATGCTTTTCCTGAGATAACCTTTATTGCACTTCGCCATAATCCTTGCTTATAAATCAAATATTCTCCTAAATTCTTTTTCTGATATTCTCCTCCAGATATCATTCCAATCACCATTGCGAGTGTCTGAAATAATATAACTACCAATACAGCAGGGATCAAGTATGATCCATATCCTTCGGTGTGATTATATAATACTGTGCCTACTGTTTCTATTGGTTTGGCCATCTCAATAGCTAATACTCCTTGTGGTGGCAAGAAAACAATGCCATCTGCTCTATATGCATCATTCATAGCCAACATTACATTTGCACACGCTTTTTGTAATGCTTCATAATATAAAAAAGCATCGGTTGTGATATAAAATGGATATGTTACTGTTTTACCACTAAATAGATTTTTCTCAAAATCGTCAGGCAGATATAATATACCTTGTATCTTCCCTTCTTTCATCCACTCTTTGGCTTCAATAAAATTTGTTCCTTCTTTGTAAACGTTTATTTGAGAAGTTGCATTCAACCATCTTATAAATTGTCTGCTAACTTTAGTCTGTGATTTATCTATGACTGCTACCGGGGCATTGGTCACAAAGTTGGGAGCATACATATAATTGTAAAGTAATCCATATATGAATATTCCTCCTATTAGTACTAGAAGTATTGCATAGCTCTGACTGATTGTTTTAAACTCTCTAACAATCGTGAAAGGCAATAATTGTATTTTATTCGATGTCTTCATATTTGCGACTAATAATTGCTTTTCTAAGCCGTGGTAATAATAATAATGCTAATATTGGAAATATAAAGAATACTACCAATGATGGCCAATAATATTGATAATCACCATTTGTATATAACATTGTTTGAACTATTTCTGTATAATGTCTTATAGGCAATAGGTAAGATATATCATGCACTAATGGATACATATTATCTACGGGAAATGTTATGCCCGAGAGTGTAGCCCCTAATGAACCTAACATAGAAACTATGCTTATGATGATTGCGATAGCGGGGAATATTGAAAAAACGAATAATGAAAGAGACTGAGTAGCTAGTATAAATAAAATGCTAGATAGATTTAACATCAACCAGCTACCATTAAATGGTAAATGTATTACATTGAACATGATATAATTGGCAAATACACCTTCTATACAGAAAATAATAGTGTAGGGAAGGACTTTGGCTATTATGGCGATTAATATATTACCATTGGCGCAATCTAACCATTCATTGGCGGTTTTGAATTTTATTTCTGATCCAACAACATATAGTGTTACCAATAGAACTAATATTTGGAATAATACATAAAAGAAAGATTGACTTAAATAGATACTATAATTCAATGCAGGATTATAGACGGGATGATCAGAAGCAAGTATCGGTAAAAGAAAGGTTTCAATTTCATCAGTATTAACTCCAAGTTCGACTGCTTCCATCGCAATTGGGGTTACTTCAATCGGCTTTAGAGTTGTTTCAAAAGCAGCCATTACTTCACCACCAACAGCTAATAGGGCATAATGATAATAATATGATAAGACGGCTCCTTTGCCGGTTACTGAATTCTGTTCAAAATTATGAGGAATTACAAGATAACCATATATTTCTTTATTTTGAACTGATTGTCTAGCTTCATACTCGTCCACAAAATGCCTTGTTACTAATAGGGTAGGTACAGCTTCGATTGTTCTAGTTAAAGAACGCGATGTGGCAGAATTATCTAAGTCTACTATTCCAACAGGTAAATTTTCCATTTCTCCACTTCCAAAGATGGTTGCCATAAAGAAGAGCGTAAATAATGGCAAAACAATTGCAGTGCCGAAATAAATTCGACGTGATGTCATTCGATTTAATTCTCGTCTTAAGACTCTTCGAAAAGTAGATATATGATTTGTTTCTTCAGACATATGAAGTTCTACATTGTTATTAGTACTGACATGCCCGGACGAAGGTCTTCAACTTTTGAAGTTGGATGTGCATGTATTTCGAAAGTACGCATATCATAGCTACCAACTTGCTTAGTAGATTTCCAAGTTGCGAAACTACCTAATGGAGCGATATAATATATTTTGAACTCTACATCTCTTTTGGCAATGGCAGGGATATGTGCTTTGAATGTACCACCCATCTTAAAATCGGGCATTAGATCTTCGCGTATATTGAGTACTACATATATATCATCAAGAACTATCAAGTTCATAATAGGTGTGCCAGGTGCAACCAATTCTCCTCTTTTAGGAAATATAGTACATATTTGTCCATCCTCGGGTGCGGTTAGTCTAGCATCAACTAATAATGAATTTACTTCATCGACTGTGCTAATTGCAGCTTGAACCATGCTCTCTGCAGCAGCTTTATCTTCAGATTGTGCACCGGCAACTGCCAATTGGTATTGTTCATGTGCTGCTCTTTCTGCAGCCAATGCTCCTTTGTAAATGGCTTCTACTTCATCTTTACGTTGAGAAGTTATAATGCTATCTTTATACAATATCATGATTCGACTGTAAGTGATCTTAGCAAGTTCTAAATCACTCTTTGTCTTATTCCATATTTGTTGTGCTGTCGCAATGATTTGTTTTCTTGTGCCAGCATCAATCTTTTTATTCTCTTCTATAGCAACTTGCTTTAAGGCATCTACTTGCTTATATTTTGCTTCTACAGTAGGGCTATTTATGATTACAAGTGTATCTCCTTTTTTTACCCAATCACCTTCTTTTACTAAGAATGTATCAATTCTACCAGCTAGTTTACCACTTATTGTTATTTCAGTTGTTTCTGCCTGACCTTGCAAAACCAATGGTTGCTTTTTCATGAATATGATTCCAATTGTAGTAAATACAACTACCAACAAAAGAAGGATTATAAAAGCAATGCTCAGATATTTCTTATTTGAATTCATGATATTTTGTTTTTTAATAATTATAACTACTGAACTTCTCTGGTATTCCGCATATTGCCAATAGGTTTATTAATGCTACTTCATATTCATAATATGCAGCCAATTTCGCAATTCTAACTTTGGCTAATAATGTTTCGGCATCTATTACTTCTAATGAGGTCGCCATACCTTCAAGAAATGCTTTCTTTCTTATTCTTACCAATTCTTCACTTAACTCAATTGTAGTATTTAATGCTGCTACATTATCTAATGACTTCTCTAATTGGCTATAGAAATTGTCAACACCTACAGCAAAATCATCCTTTGCTTTTTCTTGACCTAAGAGAAGTGTTTGTCTGGTAAGCTTAGACTGTCTGATTCTTTTTTCTCGTTCAAGTCCATCAAATAAATTCCACGTAAAGCCAACGCCAATTACTAACCGAGGTATTAAATTGCTTTGTATCCCATGAGAATATAATGTTTGTTTGCCAAAGAAGGCAATATTAGGCATATATCCTGCTTGATCGATTTTAGTTTGTTCCTTGGCTATTTGTTCTTGTAGATTGAGTTGATTTATGAGATAATTGTTGGTATTTAATGTCTCAATAAACTCATACTTCGATGGTAAAGATTCGTTTATGAACAAATGGGATGTAGGAATGATATTTGCATCATTGCTTTCAATGTTTAAGATAGTCTTTAATGAGTTCTGAACAACTGATTCATTCTTTTCTGCTGCTTCTAACTCTCTTTTCGCTTCATCCATGTTTACTTGTGCTAATAATCTTCCGGCTTTATCTATCATTCCGGTTGCTTCCAATTTTAAAGCATTCTCATAGTGCTTTTTAAATGCAGAATAGGTCTCCATACGTACTTTTACGACCTGTTGTGCTAATTTTAAACCATAATATGCTTCTACAAGTAATGTACGTTGATTTGCGTCAATCTGATTTTTGTTTTCTTGAGCTATATCAACCATAGTTCGCCCTATTTTTGTTGCTCTAAAACGTTTCAATCCTGAGAATATAATCCACTCTGCATTTACATCTACTGTTACCAAATTGCGTGGTGCAAGAGGTACTATTAATGAATTGCTCCCTATTTGATTTAATAAATTAGTAATGATTTGATCATCCGGCAGAATTGAATGAACAAAGTCGGATACAGGATTAGTGAATTGAGAAAGAGGTTCCTTCACTTCTATCTTCTGAGATAAATATGTATATGCTCCAGAAGCTTGCAAACTAGGATACCAGAATGCATTTAATTTATCTTTCTCATTCTTGGCAATTTCAATTTCTTTGTCAGCAATTTGCAGACTTTGATTTCCACTTTGCAATAAATTTAATGCATCTTCGAAACTAAGTGGTCTAACGTTCTGAGTATATGCGAATACGGGCATTAGTACAATTACTATCGAACTAAGAACGATATTTAAATTAAATTTCATATAGATGTTATATTTTACTTTTGTTAAAATATAACATCTATATAGTAACATTGTTCAAGTTTATATTAAGATAAATAAGTGTTTGTTTACATTAGAAATTTAATCAAAGAAGGCCATTATATAAGTAACTATCAGATGTTTGACTGCCGAAATCATAATGGTTTAAGCTTGTTACTGTTATATTTCTACAACAAAAGTCTTTCTAAATCATTATATATAATATAGAATTAAATGAAAGGCATATTGATGCTTTTATTTTAAGGAATTCTATTCTCAATGACTTTAATACAATTTGAATAAACTACTTATGAACGAAAAATCATATTTTCGATATCAAGTCATTTCAATTATGTTTTGTTTCTTCGTAATGGGATCAATCGAAATGGTTGGTATTGCCTCCAATTATATAAAGGTTTCATTAAATCTATCAGACACAAAAGCAAATATTCTTCCTTCGTTAGTCTATATATGGTTTTTAGTTTGCACCATACCAACTGGCGTTTTAATGAATAAAATAGGTAGAAAGAATACCGTGCTATTTAGCATGTGTGTATTGGCACTGTCTACTGTAATCCCCTTGTTTGAAACATCATATATTTATATGGTAATTTCATTTGTGATACTTGGCATAAGCAATGTGTGCCTTCAATCATCGGCGTATCCATTATTTTCAAATATAATAACTAGTGAGAAATTAGCTTTTCATCTAACTTTCGGCGAATTTGTTAAGACGACATCATGTTTTGTTGCTCCTTATATAGCTGTCTTTGGAGCATTATATTGCAAACACTTTTTAAACTTAGGATGGCGAGTTTTGTTTTTAGTTTACTTTGGTATTGTTATTATTGCCACCGTTCTTTTATTGATGACAAAAATAGAACGAGAATCCCACAACGCAGACTCCACAGTATCGTTTTCGATCATGAAACTACTTAAAAACCCTCTTATTCTTCTTTCTTTTATTGGTGTGATGTGTCATGTTGGAATTGATATAGGAACAAATACTCTAGCTCCAAAACTTCTAATACATAAACTTCACATACCGTTAGAGGAAGCATCTTTTGCTTCAGGATTATATTTTATTGCAAGACTTTCTGGTGGACTAGGATGGACATTCATCATCAGTCGAATAAAAAAACAGTTATTCTATTATATAAGTGTACTACTATTATTAATAGGGGTAGGGGGATTGTATTTTGCTTCGACAAAACTATCTCTAAGTATATTCATAGCCATTATAGGAGTTGGCAATGCTAGTTTATTTCCAGTTATAGTATCACAAGCTATCGTCAAATACCCTGATCTAAAAAATAAGATATCAATATTAATGATTATGGGACAATTTGGAGGAGCAATCTTTCCTTTACTCATGGGTATTGCTTTAGATTATACAGGAATGTATAGTACAATTAGTGTTTTAATGCTTGGCGTAATTTATTTAGCCTTCTTTTCTCAGCAATTCAGTAGAGTTTTTAATCTCTCAAATTCAAAATAGGAGTGAACGAGCCAAATTCTATTAATGCTCTAAAGATATTGGAATTTTTTTTTCAACTTTTTCAAAATTTTTTCTCTTTGAAACATAGGGAGTTATCCCTTTTCATGGGGTATTGCGAGAAAAAAACATATTAAAACATTTGCATAGTATAAAACAATACCCTATCTTTGCAACGCAATTAAGAAATGCAAGCCACTATAAAGAGGAAGTTTGGGTGAGTGGCTGAAACCAGCAGTTTGCTAAACTGCCGAACGGGTAACTGTTCCGGGGGTTCGAATCCCCCAGCTTCCGCTTCTTTTTCTTCTCTTCAAGATTAAAATAGCAATCGAAATCATTCTCATACAGTTTAATACAAATTATAAAAGATATTATAATATTGTGTTAAGCTTTTTTGTTTATCATATTAAGTTGTATATTTGTGCCACAAATAGGTTGTATACCTAATATTTATTCACAAAATAATAACAATTTAATTATGAGAAAAAACAGATTCATGTATTTAATGGCATTAGCATTAAGTAGCAGTATCTTCTTTAGTTCATGTGTAGGATCATTTGGTTTATTTAATCGTGTATCTTCTTGGAACCAATCAGTAGGAACAAAATTTGTAAATGAGTTAGTATTTTTGGCTTTAAATATCATTCCTGTTTATGGTGTGGCTTATTTAGCTGATGCTCTTGTAATCAATTCAATTGAATTCTGGACAGGATCAAATCCAATGGCAAATGTAGGTGATGTAAACAAAGTTAAAGGTAACAATGGTAACTATATGGTTGAAACTTTAGAGAATGGTTATTCTATTTCTAAAGAAGGCGAAGAAGTTGCTATGGACTTAATCTACAACAATGAAACAAATACTTGGAATGTTGTTTCTGAAGAACAAGTTTCTGAATTATTGAAAATCAATAACGATGGTACTGCTCAAATGTTCCTTCCTAACGGTACATCAACAACTGTAACATTAGACGTTAACGGTCTTTATGCAGCTCACCAACTTGTTGAAAATAACTTGTATTTCGCTGCACGCTAATTATAAGTTTACATTATAATATACAAACAGCCACTTTGAATGGTATCAAAGTGGCTGTTTTTGTTTTGTATAGGATGAATGATTATACCTTTAAACGGACTATTTAGAATGGATATCCTACTGCAAAATGAAACGCGAAGTCTCTTTTAAAGTTTGGATGAATAAGTGGCCATCTGTCTCTTCCCCAGCTATAGGCGGGATTTAAAGCTTTCATACCGCCATCAAATCTTAGAATAAAGAAATTCAAATCAAATCTAATTCCCAATCCATAGGCTAACGCTATTTGCTTATAGAATGTATTGAATTTAAACTCTCCGCCTGGCTGATTCTCATATTCTCTTATTGTCCATATATTACCGGCATCAATAAATAGTGCTCCTTGCAATTTCCAGAATAGTTTACTTCTATATTCTACGCTTGCACCTAGTCTTATATCGCCAGATTGATTTAGAAGATTGCCATCACCAGGAAAAGAACCGGGACCTAATTCACGTACAGACCAACCTCTAACACTGTTTGCACCACCCGCGAAATATTGTTTTTCAAAGGGAATAGTTCTAGCATTGCCATACGGTACAGCAATACCTGCACCAAAATGATAAGCTATAGAGTTTCGATCATCTATACGAATGTTTTGCGCAAAATCAAAATCACCTTTCATATATTGAGCATATGGAATACTTAAAATCGTGTACTCACCATTCTTATTTTTTCTAATCTTAGCAGCCTTTGATATAGCATATAGAATATTACCGGCAGACTCTATATTAATACGTATTGAATACGAATTAGGGTTCGTAGTATTGCTTGATAGATTATTTCCAGCACTATTAAAGTGATAACTATAACCCATTCTTGCAATCAATCTATTTTCATAATTGTATTCGAAGATATGATTTTGCCCTTTGTCAATATAATCCTTTTTAAACTTCTCAGATATCCATGGCAAATATAGGTATCCAATATCCAACAAATCAAAGCGATGTTGAACACGTTGTCTATGTGTCCATTTATAACTCCATGATGCAGAAGCAACAGTTCGTGAGAACTCTGGTCGTAATTGATAATTATATTGTAGACCGAACTCAGTAGTAGCACGAATCCTTTTTTTAAAATCGGAACTTAAAAAAGGGAATAAGAAGTTTGGGAAGTTTATATTTGTCTCAGCTCCAAGCTCTGTATAGTTATTACTATTATAATCTCCTTGCAACCCCGTAATAGCTTCGTATGCACCACGAAGTTTAATCATAAATGTTTCAGATCCTTTAAATAGATTTCTATGTTGAAAAGAAACAGATGCAGCAGCACCTAAGTCACCAGCCGAATTAGTACCATCCACTTCGAATGTGATTGATTTATGTTTGCTCTTGGTGAGCATAATATAACAATTCAATTCAGTAACACTATCATTTACTTGAGTTTCAAAGAAGCGGATATTTGTATACTTAAGTGCATTAAGACGTCCAAAATAGTTATACATTCTCTGTACATCTCTTTCATCGTATAATTCACCCGGTTGTATTCGCAAGTTATCGACTAGAAGCTGAGGTTTTAAATACAGTTTATCCTTAAAATAAATAGGTATTCCCTTATAGTTAATTGAATCATTAATATCAATACTAGAAAGTGATGAAGATTGAAGAACATCATATTCGGTTATAAAGCCTACTTTATTAATACGATATTGAGGATGAAGCTTATCTTCTTTATCTTTGTTTTGTTCGTACGGTAAAAGATGAAAAGTAAGATTAACTTCATTTGTTCCTTTAATCGTATCAGCAGTATATGAGATATATTCTTTATTAAACTTATAGTAGCCTTTGCGTTGTAGATTATCGGTTACACGTTGGCGCTCAGCATCCAGTACATTGATATCAAACAGCATTCCATTATTAAGATAAGATGCAGCTGAATCTGCAACTAGATATTCTGCGATTTTAGAGTCTTTGATATCATAATTAATATCACTAACAATATAAGGATTGCCGGTCTCTATTTCGTAATTGACTTTTATCTTTTTCTTTTTATAAGTGTTAGTCTGTTTGACATTAGCACCCATATAACCCATGTTTTGTACGGCTTTTGTTATCTCCTGTAATGATCTATCAGACTCTTGTTCGTTGTATATTACAGGTGCATCTCCAATTTTTCTCATAAAGCGATTCATCCATTTAGACGAATCTCTACCAGAAAGATTGTATACATAGAGTTGCGTTTTTACTGTGTTGAACCATTTTGAGTTTGGGTTCTGACGCACATAGGGTTGGAGGGTAGAAGGCTTAACACTCTTGTTATCGGTTGTTATTTTTACTTCATCTAATAAATAAGAGCCATCCGGAACAAATTTTGTTGCGGAACACGATGCCAATATTAAAAGAACAATTATAAGTTGACTTGTGTAAAGATAAAATCTCTTCATGTTTATTAAATGAACTAGCTATAAAACTAACAAATATACTTACTTTCTTTATTATAATAAAATAAAACATAATATGGTTTTCTAATTACTTTAATTGTGGGCCTGATAATATATATAGGAAACTAAAAAATGAGATGAAACAAGCTAAATATGAGATTATCTTCTTAGTTTTGCATCAAATTAGAAGATGATGATAGCATTTAGTAAGAATAAAATTAAATATATACGTTCTTTAGAATTAAAGAAAGTACGTAAAGAAGATAAAGTATTTATTGCCGAAGGTACAAAATTGGTAAATGAGTTACTTCAAGTTTTTGAATGCGAAACATTAGTTGCTACAAAATCATGGTATCAATCACATCCTTCTGCCAAGGCGATAGAGATGATAGTTGCTACTGATGAAGAGTTATCAAAGGCTAGTCTTCTGAAAACCCCACAACATGTATTGGCAGTATTCAAGCAACCCGAATACAAAATTGATAGTTCTATTATTAATAGTCAACTGTGTATTGCTTTAGACAATATTCAAGATCCAGGAAATCTTGGTACAATTATAAGAATTGCAGATTGGTTTGGAATAGAAAATATTTTTTGTTCAATCGATACAGTTGATGTTTACAACCCCAAAGTAGTGCAAGCCACAATGGGAGCCATCGGTAGAGTGAAAGTTCAATATACCTCACTTACAGATTTGATTTCAGAACATGGTAATAATGTTTCTATCTACGGAACCTTCTTGGATGGAGAGAATATATATAGCCACGAATTAGATAATCATGGACTTATAGTAATGGGAAATGAAGGTAATGGAGTAAGTGATGAAGTTAGAGCTTTGGTAAACAAGAAGCTTTATATACCAAATTATCCTACATCGCGCGATACTTCAGAATCATTGAATGTAGCAATTGCTACAGCAATTGTTTGCGCTGAGTTTCGTCGACAGGCTTCATTAAAGTAAAATCAAAAGGGAAGTAGTGGAATGCTAATAAGCGATTGTCTATATATTTAAGTTCAATTGCTCCTGGAAACCACTCAACATCTTCCATCTCTCCGATAAGCGGAAAGATATCAATAACCTCACCGGAATCATTTAATTCAATAACATGTTGTTTTAAATATTCCGGTTTTGTGGTTATAATATAATGTGATGAAAATCGTCTCATGCACTTAATTAGATAGTTATTCTAATATCACTTCTTCTTGCTGATTGTTATTATCCTTTTTCATTATAGGCTTAGGCTTAACAATCTCTTCCTCTCTAAGTATTTCAGTAGTTCTAGTACGAACTCTATTTGATTCAGGAGATTTTAGCTCTTTAACATCAGTACTGATACTGTTTGATGAAGCAGCCTTATCCAATACTTTTATTGCCTCTTTAATAGTATCGTTATCAGAACTTATGATACCGTTAGCAATCGAATCAATATTCAATTTTAGAGTATCATTATTATGATATCTATGCATTGATATTTCATTGATCATCAGATTAACATCTTGTTGCTCAGATGGAATATAAATAAAGCCTTTTACTTCACGTATCTTTCCTAAAGTATCAGAGCTTAGTCGCAGTTCATTGAATCCGTTTTTATTGACGTTAATCAAATCACTAATGATGCTATCATTATCATAAACAATTTGCATAGCCATAAGAGGAAGATAAGAAGAATCGCTTTTTAGCTTATTAGCAAAATGGAAATTGGCTTTCCAAACGATTTCATCTCTTTCTTTGAAGTTACTATCAGATGGCAATACAAACTTAAAGTTATTATTAAAGCTATGATTTGATAAATGCGCTATACGTTTCCACGCCCAAACATCAATACTATCACCAGCCTCAGAAGTCATTGGTTTTTTATCACGAATAGCAATCAATTGGTTGATAACAGTCTGTTTCGATTTAAATCTAACAGAAACATTATCGTATATCTTGCTCAATTCATCAGCATGGCGAGTATACCAAATCATCGAAGAATCAAATTCGGCTTCTGTAATGCCATGTTTATTAAAGACAGCATTGATATATATCGCCTTCTTATAATTCTCATTAAAACTTAAATCTTCGCCTAGAGATTTCGCAATATGATAATCATAGAGTAAATTCTCCATTTCTGCTTCTGGAATAACATTCTCTGGTCTTGTTTCTTTGCAACCAATTAATGAGAAAACGAAAACAAGCAATATAATATGAGGAATGACTTTCTTATTCATCTGTTATTTGTTCTCTTTATTTTCAGGATGATTATGCGAATCATTCAAGTATTTGCTGTAGAAAATCAATAGAGCGATAATACCGCAGCTAATAGCAGCATCAGCAAAATTAAATATAGGGCTAAAGAAAATAAAATGATCACCTCCTACAACAGGAACCCAATCTGGCCAGTTAGTATCAATAATAGGGAAGTAGAACATATCTACTACACGACCATGAAACCATGAAGAGTAGCCTTCGCCAATGGGCACAAAATGCGCTATTTGCGAAGTTGTGCTAGCATTGAAAATAACTCCATAGAAAACACTATCAATTATATTACCAATAGCTCCAGCAATAATTAGAGAAATACAAACTATATAACCAGTTTTAAAATTGCGTTTGATGATGCGATGTAGATACCAGCAACCAAAAACAACTGCACCAATTCTAAACACTGTTAGGAATAACTTATTAAATATTTCCATCCCAAATGCCATACCGTTATTTTCGGTAAAGAAAATGTAAAACCAATCAGTAATACGAATGCTTTCGTGCCAATACATATTAGTTTTTACGAGGATTTTTATTACTTGATCAATTATTAAAACTGAAAAAATAATTAGAATAGCTATATTTCTTTTAGTAAGTAATTTCTTCATATTATTTAAAATGCAAAATACGAGCTACAAATCTTTCAATCGTAAACAATACCTTACAGAATAAGATAAAGTATAGAAATCAGAAATATTGTAGCTCGTAATTTAATTATCTTCTTTCATTATTTTTTGCCTCAATGCTTAGTGTTGCATGAGGCACAGCTCTTAATCTTTCTGCAGGGATCAACTTTCCAGTCTCTCTGCAGATGCCATAAGTTTTGTTTTCAATGCGAACTAAAGCAGCTTGAAGCCCTTGAATGAACTTTAACTGTCGTTGTGCTAAACGAGTCGTTTCTTCTTTGGAAAGAGTGCTTGCACCTTCTTCTAACACTTTATATGTAGGAGACGTGTCATCAGTATCATTTCCATCTAGACCCATTAAGCTCATTTTCAATTGATCATAATCGCGTTGGGCTAGTTCTAGCTTACCGTTAATAATGGAGCGAAACTCATCGAGTTCAATATCCGAGTATCTAGTTTTTTCTGCCATAATTTTATTTGTTTTAAAGGTTATAGTATTAGTGTATTTTGTATATTATTGTTTTGTTATATTAATGTATAATACAAAGTCTTCAAAGTTAAGCTCTGTGCCTTCTTTTACCTCGTCAACAAGTTCGAGTGATGTACCCAAGACTTGGTTACAAATATAATTATTATATTCAATCACAGCATCATCAGTCTCTTGATTTTTGGATAAAGAGATTTTTATTTTATCCGTTATTTCAAAACCGTTTGATTTACGAATATTTTGAATTCTATTAACCAATTCACGAGCAATTCCTTCGCGGCGCAATTCGTCAGTAATAGTAACATCCAATGCAACAGTTAATCTTCCTTCGTTTGCAACCAACCATCCTGGAATATCTTCGCTAATGATATCAACATCAGACGTTTCAATTGTCACTTCGCTACCATCAAGCATTAAAGTATATTTACCCATTTGCTCAAGTTCCATGATAGCTTCTTGCGAGAATTCAGAAACAGCTGCAGCTACGCTCTTCATTTGTTTACCAAACTTAGGACCAAGCTTTTTGAAGTCACATTTTACTTTCTTCACAAGAACACCAGCAGCACCATCAACAAAGCGAACCTCTTTAACGTTAACTTCGCTCATGATTAATGATTGAACAGCTTCGATATGAGCTTTTTGTTCAGCATCTACCACAGGAATCATAATACATTGTAGTGGTTGACGAACTTTGATGTTCACCTTACGACGCAATGCCAATACCATAGATGTTACATCTTGTGCTATTTTCATTTGAGCCTCTAGTTCTTGATTGATTAATTCATCATTGCAAGTTGGGAATTCTGCTAAGTGAACAGAATCTGCTTTTGCGCGTCCTGTAGCTGATGTTAAATCATTATATAAACGATCTGCATAGAATGGTGCGATAGGAGCCATCAACATAGCAACTGTTTCAAGACAAGTATACAATGTTTGATATGCAGACAATTTATCTTGTGTAAACTCGCCACCCCAGAAACGTTTACGATTTAAACGAACAAACCAGTTCGAAAGGTTGTCATTTACGAAATCAGAGATTAAGCGACCAGCCTTAGTTGGTTCATATTCATTATAGCATACATCAACTTCTTTAATCAAAGAGTTAAGTACAGATATAATCCAACGGTCAATCTCAGGACGTTCGTTCATTGGAACATCTGCTTCTTTATAATCAAATCCGTCTACATTAGCATATAGCGAGAAGAAAGAGTATGTATTATAAAGAGTACCAAAGAATTTACGACGTACCTCTTCGATACCATCAACGTCGAATTTAAGATTATCCCATGGAGATGAGTTAGTAATCATATACCAACGCAATGGGTCTGAACCGTATTTCTCGATAGTTGAGAATGGATCTACAGCATTGCCTAAACGTTTAGACATCTTATTACCATTCTTGTCGAGTACCAAACCATTAGAGATAACCGCTTTGTATGATACGCTATCAAATATCATTGTAGCAATAGCATGAAGAGTAAAGAACCAACCACGAGTTTGGTCAACACCTTCAGCGATGAAGTCTGCAGGGAATACTTGGTGAGTATCAAGCAACTCTTTATTTTCGAATGGATAATGAATTTGAGCATAAGGCATTGCACCCGAGTCAAACCATACATCAATCAAATCTAATTCTCTCTTCATTGGTTGACCATCTTTCGATACCAAAATAATATCGTCAACATATGGTCTATGAAGATCAATTTTATTGTAATTGTCTTCGTTATATTGTCCAGGAACAAATCCTTTATCTTTATATGGATTAGATGACATGAAGCCTGCAGCAACCGATTTCTCAATCTCGTTGTATAGTTCTTCAACAGATTCGATACAAATTTCATCGCTGTTATCTTCAGTACGCCAGATAGGAAGTGGAGTACCCCAATAACGAGAACGGCTTAAGTTCCAATCATTCAAGTTCTCTAACCATTTCCCGAAACGACCAGTACCTGTTGATTCTGGTTTCCAGTTGATTGTTTTGTTTAGTTCAATCATACGCTCTTTGCAAGCAGTAGAACGAATGAACCAGCTATCAAGTG
>CAMTPH010000009.1 GCA_947074345.1 uncultured Bacteroides sp.
GTGGTTTGAATCCTTCTCTGCGGTCATCACCACCTTCGCGGCGTGGTTTGAATCCACCCTCACGACGAGGTTTGAAGCCTTCCTTACGATCATCACCATCATCACGACGAGGTTTGAAAGAACCTTCGCGGCGTGGTTTAAATCCTTCTTTATTATCATCAGAACCTTCTCTGCGAGGTTTGAATTCGCGTTTTGGTTCAGCGCCTTCTTCGCCTGCTTCTTCCGATTTGAAGTCTTTGTATCTACCATCAAATAGTTCGTATTTGCGGAATTGACACTCTAGAGAACCATTGTAAAGCTCAATCTTTTCGCTTGGTTTCAAACCGATTTGGTCGAAACATTCATCACGATAAGACAAAACCCAAGCATCGTTGCCAACGAAAGCGTGTTTCAAACGTTCGCCAATCATCTTGTACAAACCTAATATGTCGTTAGTCGAAATACGTTCACCGTAAGGTGGGTTGGTAACCATGATTGATTTGTTGGCAGGTTGTTCGAATTGTTGGAACGGTTGCAGTTTAAGAATAACATCCTTTGATACACCCGCTGCTTTTACATTATGAATAGCAATCTCGTTAGCCTTAGGGTTGTTGTCGTAACCAAAGATTTTGTGATCGAACTCACGCTCTTGGCTATCGTCATTGTATACTTTATCAAATAAGTCTTGACTGAAGTCTACCCATTTTTCGAAAGCGAACTCTTTACGGAATACACCCGGTGCAATGTTGCGAGCAATCAAAGCTGCTTCTACCGGAATTGTACCTGAACCACACATCGGGTCAATCAAGTCGCATTCGCCTCTCCATCCGGTCATCAAAATCATACCGGCAGCCAATACTTCGTTCAAAGGAGCTTCAACAGCTTCTTGACGATAGCCACGACGGTGCAATGATTCGCCCGAAGAGTCAAGAGATAGGGTACATGAATATTGTGCAATATGTATATTAAGCAATACATCAGGTTTGTTGATACGTACTGAAGGACGCTTGCCCGATTTTTCGCGGAAATAGTCAACAATTGCATCTTTTACCTTGTAAGAAACAAACTTAGAGTGACGGAACTCGTCGCTAAACACAACTGCATCAACAGCAAATGTTTTGTCAGCATCTAAATAGTCTTCCCAATTGATAGATTGTACTTGCTCGTATACCTCATCGGCATTTTTAGCAGTAAAATGTTTGATAGGTTTAAGAATGCGAATAGCTGTTCGAAGGCAAAAATTGGCTTTGTACATCATCTCTTTATCGCCGGTAAAAGATACCATGCGTCGTCCGATTTGCACCTCATTGGCGCCCAGTTTAATCAATTCTTCTGCCAATACCGGTTCCAATCCCTGGAACGTTTTGGCAATCATTTCAAATTCGTTGCTCATAAATTGCTTTAAGTTCCGCTATCCATCGTTATGTATAATCGGAGACTTCTTTAGATAATTAAATAGTTTCTATTTTTTAGCTTTTGGTTGAACGATGCGTGTACCTGCAGGAACATCCTCTGTTATCCAGATATTACCTCCAACGGTTGCATCTTTCCCTATAGTAATGCGGCCAAGTATGGTCGCATTCGAATAAACAATTACATTGTCTTCCAAGATAGGATGGCGGTCGATACCTTTGATCGGCATACCATTCTCGTCTAGCGGAAAACTTTTTGCTCCTAGAGTTACGCCTTGGTAAATCTTCACATTGTTGCCAATGATGCTTGTTGCACCAATCACCACACCTGTTCCGTGGTCAATCGTAAAGTATTCGCCAATTCGTGCCGCGGGATGTATGTCAATACCGGTTTCGCTATGTGCCATCTCGGTAATGATGCGCGGTATCAATGGCACACCCAATTGTAATAACTGATGTGCTATTCGATAATTGCTGATGGCTTTGATGGCCGGATAGCAATAAATAACTTCGCCAATGCTTTCGGCTGCAGGGTCGCCATTGTAGGCGGCTTCTACATCGGTAGCCAATACGCGGCGAAGATGGGGCAGTTTACTGATAAACTTAGCAGCCAACTTGGTTGCTTCCTCTCTCTTTGACTCAGTGCACGTAGCGCAATCAACATTGCTTGCAAAGCATAGGCCCGCAAGTATCTGTTCGCTTAATAAATTAAACAATGTTTCGACGTTTACCCCGATGTGGTAGTTTATTGTGTGGCTGTTGAGAGTGGAGTTACCGTAGTAACCTGGGAATAAAATGGCTCGTGCCAAATCGATGATATCATTCAATACTCGAGCCGATGGCAAGGGTTCGCCATCCTTGTGCTGATGAAACAGTCCTTTATATGATTTGCTTTCCGAAAGCTCATCGACTGCCTGTGTCAAAATGTGAGTAAAGTTGAGTGGACTCATTAGATTCCTTTATAACTTGTCAGTAAATTACCGGCAAATATACGAATAAAGTATAGATAAACTATTAAATGATAGAAGCTTTCGTTATTTTATTGATAGTTTTTAATTTATTGGGTATCGTTCTTTCACACTTAACACGATATATCTCTGTATTCTATATGATAACTGTTAACTGTTATCGTGTGTTTTATATATACTTAGCGTGATAATAGTTAACAGTTATCGCATTTGCTTTTTATAGTCATTTCCTGGTTTGTATAGATGAAGTAGGGTGAAGGTATTAGATTCGTGTGTTTCACGTGGCACACAAAAGAAAAAGCCAACATATCCCTATGTCGGCTTTCTAAATGTTTATGTATAAAGGTCACAATTTTCAGAGAGGATTATTAAATATCTCTATTGTCTAATGTTACAGTAAGTTCGGGTGCAAGAATGTATTCTTTCTTCTTGCTACTCCATTGGTAGTAGTTAGTTGTTACGGTTTTTCCTGTATAAGTATATGTAATTAAAAGATTGTTGCACCATTTATTTTTATTACTATCCCACTTTTGAGTTTCTGTTTTAGTCATTCGTTTGTGAGAATCGTATTCATAGTTATGTTTCATGTAGTTAGACAAAGTCTGACCATCTTTTTTGTAGATGGTTTGTTCTGTCATAACACCATCCTTTTCTTCTGTGTTGTAAAATAAGTTCCCATCGTTACCGCGAGCTGTTGCTGCACATACATTTACGAAAAGGATTGCTACTAATGCAAGTGATTTCAAAAAGGTTTTAGTTTTCATGACTTATGGATTTTAGATTGTTACTTTCAAATTGTTACTTTGACTTGTTTAACATGATGCAAATATAGATACTTTATTCAATATGCAAGCGCTTTTGCAAGAAATAACTATCATAATGATATTTGTGAGCCTTTTATTACCTATCAAAAAGTGTGTTTTGATGACAAAATGATATGTTTTATCTTCTGTTTGGCATCTTTCAATTTATAACTGATGCTGTTATAATGTTTTTTAATAGAAAATTGCTCAATAAGTTAAATAGTGTTGTATACGTGTTTTAATTGACAAATGGACATATTAAACTGTAAGTAACGGTTGTTTTTAGTCGATATCTGACTATTTGTTCTTGTTTGCCTCCATAATGAAAGTTTTTTCATTATGGAGTGTCTGTTTTAATCTAACACCCTGTGCTATTTTTCTTCTTATTATTTGTCTATGCTCTGTAATGTCCTATAAATAAGTAGTTTTGATAGTTTCATTAATTCATGGTTTATGATGCTAGCCGTATTGTAATCCCTCTGTTTTGCTTCTGTAAAGGGTAAAATAAAAAGTCGTAAGTTATTATCTGTTGTGATAATAACTTACGACTTGTAACTTATTGCTTGTTTATTAAGCTATATTAGTGTGCTTGAAGCCAGTTTTCGCCCCATCCGAAGTCTGCTTTCAATGGTACATGCATTCGATATGCACGTTCCATTTCTTCAATGACTACCTCTTCAATGCGTTCTTTCTCTTCAACCGGTACGCTGAAGTTTAACTCATCATGTACTTGTAGTATCATTTTTGCTTTCAGATTTTCGCGTTCCAATCTATCAAGAATATTGATCATGGCTACTTTAATGATATCGGCTGCACTTCCTTGTATTGGAGCGTTGATGGCATTGCGCTCTGCATAGCCGCGAACAATGCTATTGCGCGAATTGATATCTTGCAAGAATCGTTTGCGATGATAAATGGTTTCTACATATTCATTCTCTTGCGCTTTCTTGATAGATTTCTCCATATACTCTTTCACTTTAGGATAAGTGGCAAAGTATCCTTCGATCAATTCTTTTGCTTCTTTACGTTCTACGTTCAATCGCTCGGCAAGTCCGAAAACAGAGATACCATATATAATACCAAAGTTAGCAGTCTTCGCTTTGCGACGCATATCACTGGTAACTTCCGAGATATCTACCTTATATATTTTAGCTGCAGTGGCTGCGTGTATATCATATCCACTCAAGAAGGCGTCAATCATATTTTTGTCTTCGCTCAAGTGTGCCATGATACGCAACTCAATCTGTGAGTAGTCGGCAGAGAAAAACAAACACCCTTCGTCTGGGATAAAGGCTTTACGAATCTCCTTACCGTTATCATCTCTAATAGGTATGTTTTGTAGATTCGGATTGCTTGAACTCAAACGTCCTGTTGCGGTTACCGTTTGGTTAAACGATGTATGTATGCGACCGGTTTTAGGGTTGATCAGTTGTGGCAAAGCATCGATGTAGGTGCTCAACAACTTCTTCAGTCCTCTATATTCAAGAATCTTTTCTACGATATCGTGTTTATGACGAATGCCCTCTAATACCTCTTCTGATGTAACGTACTGTCCGGTCTTTGTCTTTTTGGCTTTCTCTACTATCTTTAGTTTCTCAAATAAGATTTCGCCTACCTTTTTGGGAGATGATACGTTGAACTCCTCTTCGGCCAATACAAATATCTCGCGCTCTATCTCTTGCATCTTTTCTGTGAAATGCATCGAAGAGGCTTTTAGTGCTTCGGTATCGAGCAACACACCATTGGTCTCAATGTTGACAAGCACAGGGATAAGCGGCATCTCTATTTCATAAAATAGTTTCTCGGCTCCCTCTTTTCTTAGAGCATGTTCTAACTTCTCTTTTAGTTGGAAGGTAATGTCTGCATCTTCGCAAGCATAAAGGTACACTTGCTCGGGCGACAAGTCGCGCATGTTCTTTTGATTTTTTCCTTTCGGACCTATCAACTCATCAATATGTATGGTGCGATAGTTCAAATAGACTTCGGCCAAATAATCCATATTATGACGAAGCTCTGGTTGCAACACATAGTGTGCTACCATCGTATCGAAAATTTTTCCTTTTAACTTTACTCCATAATTTTGGAGAACAATCATATCGTACTTTATATTTTGTCCAATTTTGAGTGACTGCTCATTTTCGAGTGCCTCTTTAAATTCTGACACAATACTTAGTGCTTCTTCGCGATTTTCTGGAATCGGAATGTAAACTGCATGATTTTCTTTCAAGCTAAAGCTCATTCCAACAAGTTCGGCGTCTATTGGATCGATGCCAGTTGTCTCCGTGTCTAGCGCAAACTTTTCGGATGTCAACAATTTTTGAATAAATAAAGCTCTATCTTCTTTGTTTTCAATCAATTGATAGTCTACTTTATCTTTATCTAAGGCCTTTAGAATCGAATTTTTCTCATCTTCTTGCTCGTTGGTCGTAATTTCTGCAAACAAATCGCCTTGAATTGGTTCGGCTTGTGCAAAGAGTGGGCCCATCTCGGGAGAAGGTGAGGGTAGAGGTTGACCTTCTTTCTTTAAGATACGGTCTATTAAATTTCTAAACTCTAACTCTTCGAAAATTTTGCGTAGCTTCTCTTCGTTGGGTTGTTCGCGAACTAGAGATTTCATATCAAGCTCAATTGGCACATCAATTTTGATAGTTGCCAAGAACTTTGAGAATTTAATCTGTTCTTTGTTGTTTTCGACTTTGGTCTTTAATGCGCCTTTCAACTCATCGGTGTGTTCGAGTAGATTTTCGATACTACCGAATTGGGCAATTAGTTTTTGTGCGGTCTTCTCACCAACACCCGGACAACCCGGAATGTTATCGGATGAGTCGCCCATCAATCCTAACATGTCGATAACTTGTTTGGGATCTTCGATGTCAAACTTGGCTTTAATCTGTTCAACACCCATCTTTTCGAACTCCTTATCTCCGTATTTTGGGCGATACATAAAGACATGATCAGATACTAACTGACCATAATCTTTGTCCGGAGTCATCATATATGTCGTGATACCTTGCTTACCTGCTTCGGTTGCAAGTGTACCAATTACATCGTCGGCTTCGAACCCTGGCACTTCAAGAATAGGAATATTGTAGGCGCGTATAATCTCTTTAATGATAGGTACTGCTGCTCTAATTGCCTCTGGAGTCTCTTCGCGTTGCGCCTTGTAAGCTTCGAATGCTTCATGACGAAATGTAGGGCCCGATGGATCAAAGGCAATTCCTATGTGTGTGGGGTTTTCTTTCTTTAATACATCTTCGAGGGTATTTACAAATCCTAGTATCGCCGATGTATTCATTCCTTTGGAATTGATGCGTGGGTTTTTGATAAAAGCGTAGTAAGCTCTATAAATCAAGGCGTAGGCATCGAGGAAGAAAAGTTTGTTACTTTTATTCATGATAATGCAGTATAATGTCTATTTTTTCATGGTAAAATTACGAAAAAATACTGTACTAATGGTTTTATTATTACTTTTGTATAAAATAGCATACAATATATGGATAGTTTATCTCTTATTCAAGCTCCCATTATAACGGAGTTTAATGACTTTAAAAATACATTTACTGCATCTATGACAAGTCAAAATGCCTTATTGAATAGAGCGTTAGCACACATTCAATTAAAGCATGGCAAGATGATGCGTCCTATATTGTTGTTCCTTACCGCACGCCTTTTCGGCGATGTCAATCATGAAGCTATTCATGCTGCTGCATCATTAGAGCTTCTTCATACAGCCAGTCTTATACATGATGATGTTGTCGATGAAAGCGACGAAAGACGTGGTCAGCTATCATTAAACGCTATTTTCAACAATAAAGTTTCGGTTCTTGTTGGCGATTTTTTATTGGCTACTAGTTTGGTGCATTCTAGCAAGACTGCCAATTATAAAGTTATAGAGGTTATATCTCGTCTTGGTCAAGATTTGGCTGATGGAGAGATACTTCAATTATCCAATATATCGAACAGTGACTTTTCTGAATTAGTCTATTTTGATGTGATACGTAAGAAGACTGCTGCTCTATTTTCTTCATGCACTAAAGCGGCTGCATTGTCTACTCATGTAGACGATGAAAAGGTAGAAACGGCTCGTTTATTAGGCGAATACATCGGAATCTGCTTTCAGATACGCGATGATATTTTCGATTACTACGATAGCAAAGAGATTGGCAAACCCACAGGAAATGATATGAAGGAGGGGAAACTGACGCTTCCTATTCTTTATGTGCTTAATAATGCGAATGATGAATCGTTGTGTACACTAGCTCGTACGGTTAAATCGGGTGATGCTTCTGCACAAGAAATAGAGCGGTTAATTGAGGCTGCTAAGACGGGTGGGGGTATTGAATATGCCGAAATGGTGATGGATCAATATCGTAATAAAGCGTTTGATGTTCTATCTCGCTTCCCCGATACACCGGTTCGCAAATCCATTGAACTATACATCGATTATGTTATTAATCGTACAAAATAAGAAAGAGGCATTCGAAATTACTTTATCGAATGCCTCTTTTCTAATATATGGTTTGCTGTCTATTAAAAGAACTTGATCTCTTCACCTCTGATTTCAGAAAGCAATAGGTTAGCCATGCGGCTTGTTCCAATTCTAAACATTTCATTGTTCAACCATTCTTCGCCTAATAGCTCTTTTACGATTGTATAGTATACTAATGCGTCGTGAACAGTATTAATGCCACCAGCAGGCTTAAATCCTACTTTACGGCCTGTTTTATCGAAGTATTCCTTAATAGCTTCGCACATTACATATGCAGCTTCGTATGATGCAGCTGGTTGTAACTTACCTGTAGAAGTCTTGATAAAGTCAGCACCCGAATACATTGATAGGATAGAAGCCATCTTAATGTTCTTTGCGCTCTTCAATGCACCTGTTTCCAAGATAACTTTCAAGTGAGCATCTCTACATGCTTCTTTGATTTCTTCAATCTCTTCGCACATTGTTTGGAAGTCACCATCCAAGAATTGGCCGATTGAGATAACAATATCGATTTCATTTGCGCCGTTCATAACTGCCATAGCTGTCTCAGCTATTTTTACTTCGATAAATGTTTGAGAAGAAGGGAAACCTGCCGATACACATGCGATATTCACATTCTCTACTTCCAATGTATCTTTTACAATTTCAGCAAAGTTAGGGTATACGCAGATAGCAGCAACGTTCTTCATATCTGGGTATTGATCATCAAACTCATTTACTTTTGCAGCAAACTTCATAACGCTTGATACGCTATCAGTACTGTTAAGTGTAGTAAGATCGATGCAATTGAATAGTAGTTCTTTTACCTCTTTGGTATTGTTTTCGGCTACTTTCTTTTCAATTAACTCATTTACTTTTGCTTGAATTTCTTCATCATTCAAGTTGATTTTGTATTTAGCTAATGTAGCTTCATACTTACTTTGGTTCAGATCCTTTTCCATCATTATCTAATTTGATATTGTTGATATGTCTTTGATTATCTCTTTTTGTTTTCTTCTCAATATTTCGCTCTAAAGCTTCGGTCAAGTCTACGCCTGTTTGATTAGCCATACAGATAAGCACCCATAAAACATCCGCCATTTCATCGGCTAAATTGTCTTTCTCGCCTTCTTTGAATGATTGGTCTCCGTATTTGCGAGCCATGATACGTGCAAGCTCTCCAACCTCTTCGGTAAGGATGGCCATATTGGTTAGTTCGCTGAAGTAGCGAACACCGTATTTCTTAATCCAGTTATCGACTAATTCTTGGGCTTCTTTTACAGTCATCACTCTTTGTTTTTAGTATCCATCCATATGGTCACAGGACCATCGTTTAAGAGTTCTACCTTCATGTCGGCACCAAATATACCCGTACCAACTTCCTTACCTAAAGAACAACTCAGTTCGTCGCAAAATTGTTCGTAGAGTGGGATAGAAATATCCGGTTTAGCAGCTTTGATATATGATGGTCTATTGCCTTTCTTGGTAGATGCGTGAAGTGTGAATTGGCTTATCACTAAGATCTCGCCTTCTATATCAAGTATAGAACGGTTCATTACGCCGTTTTCATCGTCAAATATTCGTAGATTAACAATCTTCTTGCAGAGCCAATCGATGTCCTCTTTATTGTCTACTTCTTCGATGCCGACTAATACCAATAGTCCTTTCTTGATTGCCGATTTACAGTTTCCCTCAATGGTTACTGATGCGTGCGTTACACGTTGAATAACTACTCTCATTCTAATAACTTGATTTGATTACAAAATTAAGTATTTGAATCTGATATCAAGCCAAATGTTAGTCTTTTTTAGGTTTAGGCCATTTCTAAGTATTCAGCAAACGTTCTTACTTAAGCTGATCTTTGATTAGCTGAGCTTTTGAGAAACCGATAACCTCGGCTAATTCTTCGATGCTAGCCTCTTTGATACGCTTCACGCTTTTGAACTTCTGTAATAGAGCTGTCTTTGTCTTTTCGCCAATCCCTTTGATTTCATCGAGAGCAGAAGCAACTTGTCGCTTACTTCGCTTATCTCGATGGAAAGTAATTGCAAATCGATGTACTTCATCTTGTATTTGCTCTAACAATCTGAACAAAGGAGCTCCTTGTTTTAGGCCAATTACTTGTGGAGGAAATCCATATAGCATTTCAGAGGTGCGATGCTTCTTGTCTTTCGCTAATCCTGCAATTGGAATATCTATATTAATCTCTTCTAAGGCTTGTTTAACAGCGCTCATTTGTCCCTTTCCACCGTCGGTTATTATCAGGTCGGGTAGAGGTGATTCTTCTTCTATAGCCCTTAAGTATCGTCTCTTTACCACTTCTCTCATTGAAGCATAATCATCGGCGCCCTCAACGGTTTTAATATTGTATTTACGATAGTCTTTCTTCGATGGCTTGGCCTTTTTGAATACAACACAAGCAGCTACAGCATCCGAACCTTGTATGTTCGAATTATCGAAACATTCTATTTGCATGGGAAGTTTATCCAAATGAAGCTCTTGCTGTATCTCCTTCATCAAACGAATACTGCGTTGTTCGGGATTGAGTTTCTCCGCTTGCTTTAATCGGTCAGCCTTGTATTGTTTCACATTCAGCTGCGATAAGTCCAAAAGCTTCTTTTTATCGCCTCTTTGCGGAATAGTAAACGTTACATTGTTCATCTCTAGGTCTAGTTCAAAAGGAACGATTATCTCTCTTGAAAGACTCTTATAGCGTTCTCTCATCTCAATAATACCTAATTGAAGAAGTTCTTCTTTTGTTTCGTTAAGCTTCTTCTTATATTCAAAAGTGAATGCTTGGTTAATTGCTCCATTCGTAATATGCAGATAGTTTATGAATGCAGAACCTTCATCCTCCTCGATAGAGAATACATCAATGTTGTGGAGTATCGAACTTACGACTTCCGATTTAGCTCTATAACTCTCGATTAAAGCGTACTTTTCTTTAATCTTTTGTGCTTCTTCGAAGCGCATTTCTTGAGCCAAAGTAGTCATTTGTTCCAATAACATACGGCTCACATCTTGAGTATTTCCTTTTAATATCTCCTTAACCTGTGCTATGTTTTTTAGATATTCATCCTGGTTTTGCAAACCGATGCATGGACCTGCACAGTTCTTGATGTGGTACTCAAGACATACGTTAAACTTACCCGCTTTGATGTTCTCCGGAGAAAGATTCAGATTGCAGCTTCTGATAGGATAGAGGTGCTTAATCAAATCTAATACCGCATTCATCGATGGGGCGTGGCTGTATGGACCGAAGTATGAAGAGCCGTTGCGTATAATCTTTCGCGTTTTAAATACACGGGGAAAATATTCGTTCTGTACACAGATGGATGGGTAAGTTTTATCATCCTTCAGCAATACATTGTAGCGAGGTTTGTACTTCTTGATTAGGTTGTTTTCGAGTAGCAGTGCATCTTCTTCAGAGTTTACAACTATATATCTGATATCAGCAATCTTGCTAACCAATACACGTGTCTTGCCCGGTTGATGCTCTTTGTTGAAATAAGAAGAAACCCTTCTCTTAAGGTTTTTGGCCTTTCCAACGTATATAATAACTCCTTCGGTATTTAGATATTGATAAATACCGGGTGTCTCAGGGAGGTTCAATACGATTCCCTTCAAATATTCTTCTGTAGAATTCTTCTTGTTCGCTTCCATAACAAAAAAGGGTGTAGACATAAGCTACACCCTGCAAATATAAAAATTATATCAATAACTTGATTATAAAGACAAGATTGATTCAACCTCTACATCATCCCCAAAGAGAGCTTTACCGTTTAGATCTTTAAGTTCGATAATGAAGTTTACATATACCTTTTTAGGTTTTAGTTTCTTCACCAATTCACAAGCAGCCTTCATGGTTCCACCTGTAGCAAGTAGGTCATCATGCAATAAGATTACATCGTTTTCATCCAATGCATCTTTGTGCATTTGAACTGTATCTTGACCATATTCCTTGTCGTAGCTTTCTTCGATAGTCTCAGCAGGAAGTTTACCTGGTTTGCGGATAGTAATGAAACCGGCTCCCAATCGAGTTGCCAAAACAGGGCCCATGATGAATCCTCTTGATTCAATACCTACTACTTTTGTAATGCCTTTATCTTTGTACTTTTCGTACATCATGTCCGACAATAGGCTTAAGCATTCAGCATCTTTAAACATGGTGGTTACATCGTAGAACAAGATGCCTGGAATAGGGAAATCAGGTACTTGACGGATGTGGCTTATAAGTTTTTCTTCGCTCATATTCATTGTTTTAAATCATTTTGTTAAATCATTTGTTTCACGTGAAACGCACCGCTTATCTGCCCGATAATACAAGCAGTACATTGATGTCGCTAGGCGATACACCAGGTATTCTACTTGCTTGTGCGATGGTCTCAGGATCTATATTAGAAAGCTTTTGACGAGCTTCTGTTGATAGCGATTGGATTGAGTTATAATCGAACTTGCCTTTGATCTTGATGCTCTCAAGACGTTGCAGCTTGTCGGCAATAATTCTTTCACGGTGTATGTATCCTTCGTATTTAATAAGGATTTCAGCCGCTTCAATAATCTCCTCTTTTCTTTCTTTTATTTCATCAAGCACTCGTTTGAATGCAGGTACACATTCGGCAATTGTATCGATAGTAATTTGCGGTCTATTGATTAAGTCGATTAACTTGCATCCTTGACGTAGGGGAGTAGTTCCAAGCTTCTCGAGTGCATCGTTAATTAATGCCGGTTTAATCGAATAGTCTTTAGCAAAAGCAATGATACGTTGTATGGCTTCACGTTTTCTAAGAAGTAGTTCATAACGATCATCTTTCACTAAACCTAACTTTCTAGCTTTCTCGGTTAGGCGCATATCAGCATCATCCATACGAAGAAGTATTCTGTACTCAGCGCGTGAAGTAAACATACGGTATGGCTCATCGACTCCTTTGGTAACAAGGTCGTCAATCAATACACCAATATAAGCTTCGTCACGGCTCAAAGTAAATGGTTCTCCACCGTGGCAATTGATGTGGGCATTGATACCTGCGATGATACCTTGACCACCTGCCTCTTCGTATCCGGTAGTTCCGTTAACCTGTCCGGCAAAGAATAGGTTTTTGATTTTCTTCGATTCCAACGTATGTTTTAATTGCGTAGGATCAAAGAAGTCATACTCGATAGCATAGCCCGGACGATAGATAACTAAATCTTTGAATGCAGGAACTTTTCTCAATGCGTTGATTTGGATATCCATTGGCAGAGAAGAAGAGAATCCATTCAAATAAAGTTCTTGAGTTGTTTCGCCTTCAGGTTCTAAGAATAACTGATGTTGTCCTTTGTCGGGGAAGGTAACAATCTTCGTCTCGATACTTGGGCAGTAGCGTGGGCCGATACTCTGAATTTGTCCGTTGAATAGGGGAGAATCTTTCAATCCCTCCTCAAGGATGCTATGTACTTCCGGATTAGTATAACATGTCCAGCATTGCAATTGTTTTAAGTGGCGTACATTTGTGTCCATGTAAGAGAACTTATGGAAGTCCATTTCGCCATCTTGCGTCTCCATCAAGTCATAGTTAACACTTCTACCATCGATGCGTACAGGCGTACCTGTTTTCATTCGATCGCTAGTGATACCATGGCGAGTGATAGATTCGGTAAGTTCGTAAGATGCAGGCTCAGCCATACGACCACCAGGAAGCATTGTTTTACCCACGTGCATCAATCCATTTAAGAAAGTACCCGCAGTAATAACCACACACTTCGCTTGAAAAGTTACATCCCAGAATGTTTTCACTCCTGTAACCTCTCCGTTGTCAACGATGATTTCTTTGACGGTATCTTGCCAGATGTGTAAGTTCGGTGTATTCTCTACAACCTCTCTCCACGCCCAAATAAATTTATTACGGTCGCACTGAGCACGCGGACTCCACATGGCTGGTCCTTTAGAGCGGTTCAGAATGCGAAATTGAATAGCTGTTTGATCTGTGATTAATCCCATCATACCGCCAAGTGCATCAATCTCTCGAACGATTTGTCCTTTAGCGATACCACCAACGGCCGGATTACAACTCATTTGCCCGATTTTATTCATATCCATCGTAATCAGGCAAGTCTTAGATCCTAAGTTAGCTGCGGCTACTGCAGCTTCACAGCCTGCATGTCCCGCACCTATTACAATCACATCGTATTTAAAATCCATTTTTTACGTTATCTTTTTACCCGGCAAAGGTACTAAAAAGAATGTAAATAGTTGGAATTTAGCTTAATGATAATAGTTTTGTTAACAGCAAACTGTAATTTTTAGACAAACATTACCACTCCAATCCTTTTTGGTTTACTTAAATGGCTAAGTAAGAGTTACAATGCTCTACGCGCCAGTAGTTGACTTGCGTTGCGTTAACCGCAAATCTTATGTTAGAACTTATCTGTGTAGCTGATAAGAGAAGTACCTTCGCAGACATAAAAAAAAGGAACCGAGTGTCTGTTTACTCGATTCCTTGTATTCAATATTTCCGATAGTCCGTATCAGGTTTTCTCTTTAAAAGAAATAGCTTTAAGCCTCTAGTTTTGGAAATAGCAAAGCTAGCGCTTTATTCTCTGCTGCCTCCATAATTTCTCTTTCGCCAGGACCTTTGTCGTTTATACCACAAAGGTGCAAAATGCCGTGAATGATGGTTCTGTAAAGTTCCTCTTCATAGCTTTGAGCAAACTGATCGGCATTGGTGCGTACAGTATCTAAGCTGATAAATAAATCGCCCGATATACGATTACCTTCTGTATAATCGAAAGTGATAATATCTGTATAGTAATCGTGCTGTAAGTACTGCTGATTTACTTCGAGAATCTTTGCATCCGAACAAAAGATATAGGCGATATCACCCACACGTTTTTCGTAGCTGTTGGCTACCTCTTTAATCCATTCAGAGGTTATTCTTTTTTTTAATTCAGGGACTTTGATGTCCTCTGCATGATAAGTAATTGCCATATTGATTGTTTTATAATATTTAATAGAAGAACAAATAACTCATGAAAATGGCTGCAATAATTCCAGAAAAATCTGCAATTAACCCACAAGTTACTGCGTTGCGTGTTCTTGTAATGCCTACACTACCAAAATAAACCGCCAAAATATAGAATGTAGTATCAGAAGCTCCGCGTATCACACAGCTTACTCTACCCACAAACGAGTCCGGTCCGTGTTGTTGCATGGTGTCAATCATCAAACCATTTGCACCACTTCCGCTAAGCGATTTCATAAAACCGGTAGGCAATGCTTCAACAAACGAAGTGTCAAATCCAAGCGAACCGATAACATAACCTATGCCGTCGGTGATAATCGTCATTGCTCCCGATGTACGAAACACAGCGATTGCTACCAAGAAAGCAACCAAATAAGGAATGATACGAACGGCAGTTTTGAAGCCTTCTTTTGCGCCATCTACAAACGAGTCGTACACATTGATTTTCTTTCTAAAGCCACTCGCTATAAAGAATACTATCACTCCAAAGAGAATCATATTGGCGATAAGGGTAGAGTAAACCCCCATCTCATCGCGCGACACAACGCTAAAAAGAATAATCAAACAAGAGAAAAACAAACTAAGTATCCCTGTAAGAATAAGTATGGGTTTATTGATTAGATTGATGCCTTGCGAGATGCTCACCGTTATCACCCCTACGATGGTCGATATAAATGTACTTAATAGAATTGGGATAAAGATATCGGTAGGATTGACAGCGCCCAACTGTGCACGATAAACCATAATCGAAATAGGAATTAGAATCAATCCTGAGGTGTTAATCACCAAAAACATGATCATCGGATTGCTGGCAGTATCTTTCTTCGGATTAAGTTCTTGCAGTTCGTTCATCGCTTTCAAACCCATTGGAGTGGCCGCATTGTCGAGCCCCAACATATTCGCTGCCATATTCATAAAGATAGACCCCATTACCGGATGTCCTTTAGGGATGTCGGGAAATAGGCGACAGAAAACAGGGCTGAGCCAACGCGCCAACGCATTGATAAGTCCACTGTTCTCGCCAATCTTCATGATGCCGAGCCATAGTGATAAAACTCCTGTTAATCCGATTGATATTTCGAACGCCGTTTTCGATGAGTCGAATGTCGATTGAATAATCTCAGTAAATATTTGCGTGTTGCCAGTGAAAATTAGTTTTCCAAGTGCTACAATAAAGGCGATAACGAAAAAAGCTATCCAAATGTAATTTAAAACCATGTTTTTAGTGTATTATCGACAAAAATAGGGATATCTTTCTAATAATCTCTATACATTTTCTTATTTTTGTTTGAATCAATTCTCAATCCTATGAATACAACTGCCCAGGATATCCAAAAAGAACTCGAAACATATATCGATCCTATCAAGCGTGCCTATTTACCCAACTTTTTTAAGACCGGAAAAGGTCAATATGGTGAAGGTGATCAGTTCTTGGGTATAGTTGTTCCCAACACACGTATCGTTGCCAAGAAATACAAAACAGCAGATTTGTCGGTAGTTGATGAACTGTTGCAAAGTCCATGGCACGAATGTCGGCTTTGCGCTCTGTTGATTTTGGTGGAGCGCTTCAAGAAAGCCAAGGAGGAAGAACGAAAACAGATTTATGAATTCTATCTTTCGCACACCGATCGGGTAAACAATTGGGACTTGGTCGACCTCTCTGCCCCAACCATTGTGGGGCTCTATCTTAAAGACAAACCTCGAAACGATCTGTATCGTTTGGCAGAAAGCGATTGGTTATGGGATCAACGCATTGCCATGGTTGCCAATTGGAGCATGATACGGTATGGCGAGTATCTTGATGTGCTTGCTTTGGCCGAAAAGCTACTCAAGCATCCACACGATTTGATGCAAAAAGCCACCGGATGGATGCTGCGCGAGTTAGGCAAGCGCGATAAAGATTTGCTCATTCAGTTCCTCGACAAGCATAGCACCGAGATGCCACGCACCATGTTGCGCTATTCTATTGAGAAGTTTCCCGAAGAAGAACGACAGTATTATCTCAAAAGAAAATAACCCTACTTATTAAAGCCGGTAGTTTATGTGCTCTAATCCCTTTGTTTATGGTGGTTGGCAGATGTTTTGTGTAGGTTTATGTGTAACAACACCCGGATGTTGTTGTATAAAACATCCCCATGTTGTACACCAAAACATCCGGGTGTTGTGATGCAAAACATCCCCATGTTGTTATAGTTCACCCTTCACACTTCGTTTGCTTTGTTAGTACAATCTATCTTGTTGATTCCCTTACTTCATTTATTGATTATTAATGGCCAGCAAATCATGTTAAGTTGCTACCGTTAAAAGCCAATTGTTTGCCGCCAATTAGCGTGATTCTTCTCCTCGCGTACATTATTAATCAGAATTTTTGTCTAAGTTTGTTGTCTGTAAATAATTGTATTGTATGGAAGATAATTTTGATATACGCGATCATCAGCTCACAAAGAAGGAGCGTGACTTCGAGAACGCTTTGCGTCCTCTAAGTTTTGATGACTTCAGCGGTCAAGATAAGGTGGTTGAGAATTTACGAATATTTGTTCAAGCTGCACGTTTGCGTGGCGAAGCGCTCGATCATACCTTACTGCATGGACCTCCGGGGTTGGGTAAGACAACGCTTTCTAATATCATAGCCAACGAACTAGGTGTTGGTTTTAAAGTAACCTCTGGTCCGGTGCTCGATAAACCGGGCGATTTGGCGGGTGTGTTGACTAGCCTTGAACCCAATGATGTCCTTTTCATCGACGAGATTCATCGTCTATCACCGGTTGTAGAAGAGTATTTGTACTCGGCAATGGAAGATTATCGCATCGATATCATGATAGACAAAGGTCCATCGGCTCGAAGCATACAGATTGATTTGAATCCTTTCACGCTGGTGGGGGCAACTACGCGTAGTGGATTGCTCACAGCTCCACTTCGTGCTCGTTTTGGTATCAACTTACATCTCGAATATTACGACGACGATATCTTGAGTAACATCATTCGTCGTTCAGCCTCTATCCTGTCGGTACCTTGTTCGATACCTGCTGCCGGCGAGATAGCATCGCGCAGTCGTGGTACCCCTCGTATTGCCAATGCCTTGTTGCGTCGTGTGCGCGACTTCGCTCAAGTGAAGGGCACGGGAGAGATCGATACCGAGATTGCGAACTATGCATTGGAGGCATTGAATATAGACCGCTACGGCCTTGACGAGATTGACAATAAAATACTTTGTACCATCATAGACAAATTTAGTGGTGGGCCGGTAGGTATCACAACCATTGCAACCGCATTGGGCGAAGACCCCGGAACCATCGAAGAAGTATATGAGCCTTTCTTGATTAAAGAAGGATTTTTGAAACGAACACCACGCGGTCGTGAAGTGACCGAACTAGCTTACAAACATCTGGGACGTGTATCGTTTGGCTCACAGCAAACTTTGTTTTAAAACAACTAGAACACATGGCAGAACTTAAGTCGTTAGTAAAAGATACTGCAATATATGGCATCAGTAGCATAGTAGGGCGTTTCCTAAACTATCTGTTGGTGCCTATCTACACACTAACCATGCCTGCATCTACAGGCGATTACGGGGTAATAACACAAATGTATGCCATCACGGCACTTTTGTTGGTGCTTCTGACGTGTGGTATGGAAACCGGTTTCTTCCGTTTTGCCAATAAGGAGGGCGAAGAGCCGATGCGTGTCTATTCTACTACGCTCATTGCTGTCGGCCTTATTTCCCTTACATTTCTTCTTGTGAGTTTGGTATTCCTAAATCCCATAGCAGGTGTTTTGGGCTTTGGCGAGCATCCTTGGTATTTGGGAATGATGTTGATTGTAATGGCGATGGATGCGATACAAAGTATTCCTTTTGCATTTCTTCGTTATCAGAAACGTCCCATACGATTTGCATCGCTCAAGATGCTCTTTATCGTAACTAGCATCACGCTAAATATAATCTATTTTGTATTGCTGAAGGGTAGAGATGTAGGAGCGGCGTTCTTTATCAACCTGATATGTTCTACGGTAGTTATGATATGTCTTATTCCACAATTCCGTGGTTTTAAGTACGAGCTAGACCGTCCGTTGGTGAAACGTATGTTCCGTTACTCATTTCCTATCATGATACTCGGTATTGCCGGTATCTTGAACCAAGTAGCCGACCGTATCATCTTTCCGTTTGTCTATCCCGACAAAGCAATGGCCGATGTTCAACTGGGTATTTATGGTGCAACAAGCAAGATAGCAATGGTGATGGTGATGTTTATTCAAGCATTCCGCTTTGCCTACGAACCCTTTGTTTTTGGCAAAAGCAAGGACAAAGACAATAAATTGATTTATGCCCAAGCCATGAAGTATTTTATTATCTTCGCCTTATTGGGCTTCTTGGCTGTTATGTTCTACCTCGATATCTTGAAATATCTTATTGGTCCCGATTATTGGGAAGGACTTCGAGTTGTGCCTATCGTAATGATAGCCGAGATGTTTATGGGTATCTACTTCAATCTCTCGTTCTGGTATAAACTTACCGACGATACTCGCTGGGGTGCTTATTTCTCGCTGACGGCTTGTTTGATTGTGATATTGATGAACATCTTCTTAATACCAATCTATGGCTATATGGCTTGTGCTTGGGCCGGATTCACCGGTTATGCAGTAGCTATGTTGCTTTCGTACTTTGTGGGACAAAAGAAGTATCCTATCAACTACGACCTCAAAGGCATTGGTACATATATGTTGCTCGCAATGGTAATCTATGCTGCGGGCGAATGTATACCGATAGAGAGTGTAGCTATGCGACTGGTGTTTAGAACCATCTTATTGTTCATTTTCATCGCTTTCATCGTGAAAAGAGACTTGCCTTTAAATCAGATACCCATTATAAACCGTTTTATAAAGAAGTAGTTTATGAAGACCGATCCACGTAATATACTTGCCATAAAAGCATTCCTCAAAGAGTATTTTGACCTTCGTAAAGATAAAGAAGATGAAGTAAAGACTGTAGACTCTATTCGAAAAGGGGTAGAGTTTAAAGGGGCTAACCTCTGGATTTTGATTTTTGCAGTGTTTATGGCTTCACTTGGTTTAAATGTGAACTCTACAGCGGTTATCATTGGTGCCATGTTGATATCTCCATTGATGGGACCAATCATGGGGGTTGGCTTGTCGATAGGTATCAATGACTTTGAACTGATGAAACGATCGCTCAAGAGTTATTTTATCACCACCATGTTTTGTGTGATTGCAGCTACTATTTACTTCTTATTTACGCCCATTGCCGAAGCTCGTTCTGAGTTGTTGGCTCGTACTTCGCCTTCGATTTACGACGTATTCATCGCACTTCTTGGTGGTATGGCGGGGGTTGTGGCACTATCTACCAAAGAAAAAGGAAATGTAATACCGGGTGTGGCTATCGCTACTGCCTTGATGCCTCCTTTGTGTACTGCAGGTTATGGTCTTGCATCGGGCAATCTTGCTTACTTTATTGGTGCGTTCTATCTCTATTTTATCAACTCGGTGTTTATCAGCGTTGCAACCTTAATTGGTGTTCGTGTTATGCACTTTCAACGTAAGCAGTTTGTTGACAAAAAGCGCGAATCCAACGTAAAAAAATATATTATTCTGATTGCCATCTTAACTATGGCACCTGCTACTTATCTAACGATAGATATCATTAAAAGTACTTTCTACGATTCGGAAGCGAATAAGTTTATCAATCAGCAACTAAACTTTCCGGATGCTATAATGGTTGATAGAACGATCAATTACGAAAAGAAAGAGATCAAAGTGGTGTTGTTGGGCAAGGAGGTTCCCGAAGCATCTATCGTCATAGCTCGCGATATGCTGAAGAACTATAAGTTGGGCGATACGAAGTTGGTTATTTTGCAAGGTATGAACGATAATCAGGTTGATGTGTCGTCGATGCGTGCTTTGCTGATGGAGGACTTTTATATAAATAGCGAACAAAGAATGTTGGAGCAGGGTAAGCATATTGATAAACTCGAAGGAGAACTTCATGTTTATAAATCATACGATGAAATCAGCATTTCTTTGATTGATGAGATGAAAGTTCTATTCCCTGGTCTGAAAAGCGTAGGTGTATCGCGTATGCTCGAAACGAATGTTGTAAATATGAAAACTGACACAATCGAAGTTGCTTTGATTGATTTTGATAAAAAACCAGCCAATAAAGAGCTAAACAAGTTAGACGAATGGCTTAAGGCTCGATTGAAAACGGACAATCTTAAATTGATAATTAACTAAAATAGAAAAACTATAAAGGCCTTATTTTAATAGTATGAAACATAAATCGATTATAACTGCACTGCTTTTATTGTGCAGCCTATCATCTTTTGCCGACGAAGGAATGTGGTTGCTTGGCAATATGAATAAACAAATACGCCACACAATGAAGGAGGTGGGATTGGAAATTCCTTTTGATAAGGTATATAGTCCACGTCACCGTTCTTTGTCTGATGCAGTAGTTAGCTTCGGAGGCTTTTGTTCGGGGGTAGTTGTATCCGATCAGGGTTTGGTATTTACCAATCATCATTGTGGATTTAATAGTGTTCAGCAACACTCTTCATTAGAAGCTAATTATATAAAGGATGGATTTGTAGCTCATCAGTTTGATGAAGAGTTGCCAAATCCCGAATTGTATGTTCGTTTTTTGGTAAGCACCGAGGATGTAACAAAGCGTATGCTCAAAGATATCACCCCCGATATGTCGGAAGAACAACGTGAACAGATTATCGATTCGTTAATGCTTCAGATAGCAAATGAGGTGAGTCTGAAAGATAGTACGTTGGTTGGTGTGGTCGATCCGTTTTATGCTGGCAATGAGTATTGGTTATCTGTATATCGTGACTTTACAGATGTACGTTTGGTGTTTGCACCTCCTTCATCCATCGGTAAGTTTGGTGGAGATTCTGATAATTGGATGTGGCCTCGCCATACAGGAGACTTCTGTGTGTTCCGCATCTATGCCGATAAAGACAATCAACCAGCCGGCTATTCGCCCGATAATGTTCCTTACAAGCCCGATTATGTAGCTCCGATATCGCTCGATGGCTATCAGCAAGGCTCATTCTGTATGACAATGGGTTATCCGGGTGCAACAGATCGATACATGTCTTCTTATGGAATTGAAGAGATGGTTAGCAATATGAACCAAGCTATGATTGATATGCGCGGCGTGAAGCAATCGGTATGGAAGAAAGCGATGAACGAAAGCGATGATATCCGCATTAAATATGCTGCTAAATACGATGAAAGCTCTAATTATTGGAAGAACAGCATCGGAAAGAACAAAGCGATTGAGGATTTGGATGTAATTGGAAAGAAGCGCCAACAGGAAGAGACTTTGAAGCTATGGTTAGATAAGAACCCGAAGAAAACTACTGTGAGCAGTCTGTTTCTTGATAGTCTAAAATCTGCTTATGAATCAAGGAGTGAAGCAGATCGTGCCTTATCGTACTATGTTGAAAGCTTCTTCAATGGTCCTGAGCTTATACAACTATCCATGAAGGTGTTGAACTTAGACTTCGAGGGTGAAGAAAAAGATGTAGAAGCAGCTCTTAATCAAATCATCACTCAATACGAGAACTACGATGCTGAGTTAGATAAAGAGATTTTTGTTGCTATGACAGAGGCTTACAAAACACAGGTTGATTCAATCTATCTTCCACCATTCTATGCAACCATCGATACCTTATATAATGGAAATGTACAAGCCTTTGCCGATTCGATTTATGCACACTCTGAATTGACTTCATTGAATGCCATCAAACGATTCCTAGAACAGGACAGTACTTATCAGATAATGGAAGATCCCGGAGTAAATTTGACAATCGATGTGTATGTTGGCTATATGGCAATCAACAGTGACATGCTAGACGATTATAATCAAATTTCTCGTAATGAGAGACAACTTAATGCTTCAATGCGGCAGATGTATGCAGAGCGTAATTTCTATCCGGATGCCAACTTTACTATGCGTTTAAGCTTTGGTACAATACAAGGATATGAACCTTCGGCAGGGGAATACTTCGATTACTATACTACTCCAATTGGGTTGATTGAAAAGCTTGATAAACACAAAGATAATAGTGATTATGAACCCAATCCACGCTTATTGGAGCTGTTTGATCAAGGCAATTACGGTGTTTATGCCGATGAAAAAGGACAGTTAAGAGTCAACTTTATCTCTAACAACGATATAACAGGAGGCAATTCGGGTAGTGCCATGTTCAATGGTAAAGGCGAACTGCTAGGTCTTGCTTTTGATGGCAACTGGGAAGCAATGAGTAGTGATATCGCTTATGTACCAAACTTGCAACGATGCATCGGAGTAGACGTAAGATATATGCTATTCATTATTGAGAAGTACGGCATGGCCGCTAACATCATAAGCGAGCTTAAATTAAAGTAGGATTAATGCTTGAGTATAATTACTGTAACGGCTGATATGATTAGTGCTACTCCAATTACGATACCTACACTAAGTGGTTCGTGAAATAGTGCAATACCAACACATACTGCTGTTACAGGTTCCATAGCTCCTAATACGGATGTTAGTGTGGAGCCAATACTCTTGATAGCACGTACCAACGCAAGGTTAGAGATCACCGTTGGTACTAAAGCTAGCATTGCTAAGTTGCCTGCCATATCCCAATTGCTTATAGGTTGTATATTGCTTAGTGTGCTGTTACCAATAAAAAGGAATAAAGAACCGATTAAGAATACATAGAATGTTAGTTTTATTCCTTTCATCATACCTACTTTTAGTTGACCGATGGTTATCAGATATAGCGCATAACCCAATCCTGATAATAGTACGATGATGATACCCAACCAATCAACCTCACCCGAATCTGATTTGTGAGACAAGAAGTACACACCGGTTACAGCTAATATTATGGCAATGAATCTCCAAATAGATTTCTTCTCACCAAAGAATGACATCATAATGATTGTGGTCAGTACCGGATACATGAAGTGGATTGTAGTTGCTATGCCGCTCGGCATAAATTCATATCCCCAGAATAAGAACAATGCTGATATAAGGTATAAGAAAGAGAGAATACATAAAGGAAATATATCTTCTCGTTTTATTTTAAACGATTCTTTGCTGATTAACATAATAAATGCCAATGCAATTGTAGCAAAAATAAAGCGGTAGAGTAGTATTGAACCAAACTCCATGCCTTGCCACATAAGGGGGAGGGTAAATAAGGGTATTAAGCCAAAAGAGGCTGAAGATAATAAACCATAAAGGATGCCATTAAACTTATTCATATGATAAGGTTTCTCTATTTATTCGATGAATTATAATACAAAATTAATCAAATAATGTTCTTGTCTATAACCTTTAGTAACTTCATTGAAATTGTTTATTTGTCAATTATATATCTATAAGCATGTTAAATGAACTGTATATTGGCTAATAAACACAAAGCAATTGTTATTAAATTTCAAAGATTCACTATATTTGCACAGTTTTTAAAGAGGCAAATACACACATATGTACAAAAACCTGTTCAATTGGCTGGCTCTCATCATACTATTTCCTTCTTGTTCAAAGACAGCTCCGACTATTTCGGCAGTTTGTGAAGAGAACTATGTGGGCAACTGTATTATAAAGTGGGAGACGTCTCCTACAATTCCTGGTCAAGTAAGAGTGTTTTCTTCTTTAAATCCCGATTTTATTCCTGAAGTTACTCCAATAGCTACTTCTCCTGTTTCAGAAGGTCGAATGACCATTGTAACCAACAATCCTACACAACGTTATTACTACAGCATGGTGTTTGACAATAAACATCGAGTGAAGATTGCTTCACGCAATGTCAATATACCGGGCATACAGAACTTTCGTGATTTAGGAGGTTATAAGTCCTCTGAAGAAGGTAAATCACTCCGTTGGGGCATGTTGTATCGCTCTTCTTATATCGAGAATCTACAAAAGTCTTCGATTAAAGAGCTACAAAACATAGGAATAAAAACATTTATCGATTTGCGTACTGACAGAGAAAGCAACAATAAAGGCAACACTTTGGCTGGCGCACGATTAGTTCATATCCCAATGGATATGACAATGCTCGATCCACTGTTGAATGACATTCAACGCGGAATAGTGGATGGCAAAAGAGTAGATGAAATGGTTAAAGTGTTCATGCGCGAATTAGTGGCTAAATATCACGTTGAGTACAAACAACTGTTCGAAATATTACTCGACCGTGATAATTACCCGGCAGTGGTATACTGTTCATCTGGAAATGTCAGAACAGGCGTAGCATCTGCGTTAATTCTTAAAGCACTGGGCGTTGATGATAACACCGTGATGCAAGATTATCGTTTAAGCAACGATTATTACAATATTCCAAAGGCATCGTTTTATGCCTACAAATTACCTGCTAATTCGCAGGAGGCCGTGACAAGTCTCTATACTGCCAAAGAGAAATTCTTAAACGCCGCACGTGCGGAGATAAAAAAGATAAGTGGTGATACTCCAACTTATCTGAGAGAACAAATTGGGTTAAGTGAAGATGAAATTAAGAAGCTGAGAAGCATTCTACTCGATTAAATTCGAGATTGACGAGATTGATGGTAGCTTTATTATAGCTATCTTTGCACCCCTATTACAAAAAGATATACAAATAGTTAATGAAGACATTTGAAGAGCTTGGCGTATCTGCGGAGATACGTAGAGCAATTGAAGAAATGGGATATGCGAATCCCATGCCGGTACAAGAGGAAGTGATTCCTTACCTTTTAGGCGAAAACAATGATGTAGTGGCACTTGCCCAAACGGGTACAGGAAAGACTGCTGCTTTTGGTTTGCCTATCGTTCAAAAAATTGACGTAAAAAACCGTGTTCCACAATCACTTATACTTTGCCCTACACGCGAGCTTTGCTTGCAAATTGCGGGCGATTTGAATGATTACTCAAAATACATTGATGGATTAAAAGTATTGCCTGTTTATGGAGGTTCTTCTATAGATAGCCAAATTCGTAGCCTTAAGCGTGGTGTTCACATCATCGTTGCTACTCCTGGTCGTTTGCTCGATTTGATGGAGCGTAGAACGGTATCGCTTGCTACTGTTCACAATGTAGTAATGGATGAGGCTGATGAAATGCTTAACATGGGTTTCACAGATAGCATCAACGCTATCTTGGCCGATGTTCCAGAAAATAGAAATACGTTGTTGTTCTCGGCTACTATGAGCCCAGAGATTGCACGTATCTCAAAGAAATACCTACGCAACGCTAAAGAAATCACCATCGGTCGCAAGAACGAAGGTAGCAACAACGTACAGCACATTGCTTATACTGTTCATGCTAAAGATAAATATGCTGCGTTGAAACGTATTGCTGACTGTAACCCACAAATTTATGGTATCATCTTCTGTCGTACTCGTAAAGAGACTCAAGAGATTGCTGATAAATTGATGCAAGAAGGCTACAATGCCGATTCATTGCACGGTGAATTGTCGCAAGCACAACGTGATGCGGTTATGCAAAAGTTCCGTATCCGTAACATCCAACTATTGGTTGCTACCGATGTAGCTGCTCGTGGTTTGGACGTAGATGATTTGACTCACGTTATCAACTACGGTTTGCCTGATGATTCAGAAAGTTACACTCACCGTAGTGGACGTACTGGTCGTGCTGGTAAAACAGGTACATCAATCGCTATCATCAACCTTCGCGAAAAAGGTAAGATGCGTGAGATTGAGCGTATCATGAGCAAGAAATTCACTCCAGGCGAATTGCCAACTTCAAAGGAAATCTGCGAAAAGCAATTGGTGAAGGTGATTGACGACCTAGAGAAAGTAAAAGTAAACGAAGAAGAAATCAACGACTTCATGCCAGAAATCTACCGTAAGTTAGAGTGGTTGAGCAAAGAAGACTTGATTAAACGTGTTGTTTCACACGAATTCAACCGTTTCTTGGATTACTACCGCGATAAAGGCGATATCGAAGCTGTTACTTCTGATAGCCGTGGCGAAGGTCGTGAGCGCAAAGGTGAAAGAAGCCGTAAAGCACAAGACGGATTCAAACGTTTGTTTATCAACCTTGGTAAAACAGATAGTTTCTATCCACACGAACTAATCGCATTGCTTAACAACAATACACGTGGTCGTATCGAGTTGGGTAAAATTGACTTGATGAAGAACTTCTCGTTCTTTGAAGTACCTGAAGCTGATGCTCAAACAGTTGTTAAGTCATTGAACCGTGCTACTCACAATGGTCGTAAGGTTGTTGTTGAAGTAGCTGACGAGAACAGTGGTAGCGATGAAAGACGTGGTGGAAACCGCGGCGGTGGCGGCGGACGTGGTTCGTACAACCGTGATGGTGGTAACCGTCGTTCTGGTGGTGGCCGTCCAGAAGGTCGTGGTGATCGTAATGATCGTCCAAGACGCGAAAGTTCTTCTAACGAAAAAAGAAGCAGCGCTTCTCGCGAAGAACGTGGTTATACTCAATCTCGCGGAAAGAAAGACAATTGGCAAAAGTTCTTCGATCAATCTGAACCAGATTTCAGCGAAGAAGGATGGGCAAGACGTCAGCCTAAAAAGAAGAAATAATAACTCTCTTTATATATAGAAACTCCCTTGTTGGCATACTGCCGGCAAGGGAGTTTCTTTTTTTATAGGGTTACAATGAGTCTTCGTTTGTAAAGAGTGGCACACGATTCATACATAGATAATAGATGAATGAAGGCATGACGCATCGTTCTATATATTGAATGATGTATCACAACACCCCCATGTTTTGACAAACAACACCCGGATGTTCTTATGCAAAACATCCGGGTGTTGTGGTATAAAACATCCCCATGTTGTTATAGATGATGTTACTATTTAAGTGTGTTCGTTCAACGTTTTTAAGAAGCTGACCTATTGCAAATAGCTGTTTAATAGGATATTAATACGATGAAATATCAATTTGATTGACTCCTTGCCAGTACTTATCGAGCGAACTGCTCTTATTGATTCGCTTCCAGTTCTTGTTGCCTATGGTAGGATGCAGATACTCCCAGAATGTTTTCAGCTTATTGAGCAGTTGTGCATCTCCGCCTTCAATCTGTTTTTCGTATTGCTCAAATACCAACTTATGTAATTCGCGTAGACGCTTCAAGTAATCCTCTTCCGATAGCTTTTCGCCTTGTGTGTACTCTAATGCCAATGCCGGGTTGGTCAACAATCCTCGCCCTGTCATGATGCCCGATAAAGTAGGGAATTGTCGCTGAATACGTTCTATATCTTCTATAGTCTCAATATCGCCGTTATAAATAAGCTGATGCTTGCATTGCTCGGCAAAAGCGGCAAAGCCATCCAGGTCGACTTCTCCTTTGTATTGCTGCTTACCCAAGCGCGGATGCATTGCAATGTGCTTTAAAGGAAGTGTATTTAGTATCTCTGCCAATGCCAGACATTCATCGGGGTGTTCCCATCCAAGACGCATCTTCACAGTAAAATCAATGTCAGGGTGCTTCTCTATAATGCTAAGCAACGCTTTCACCTCTTCGGGATAGGGAAGTATGCCCGATCCATTGTGTCGTTTGGCAATCATGGGGAATGGACAACCAAGGTTGATATCCACTTCACGATAATTATGTTCGATGAAAAGGGCCAGAATTGATTCAGCTTTCGATAAATCGTTGGCCAATAGTTGCGGTACAAGATGTTCTACTCGGTTGTTTGTCGGCAGAATATCGCGTACGTCTTTGTTTCTGAAATTACCTTTCTCCAGTCTAACGAAAGGAGTATAATAGGTAGTGATACCTCCAAAAGCAATTTGATGCGCATTGCGGTAAGCCGCTTCGGTATATCCTTGTAGCGGTGCCAGGTGTACTGGAAGTTTTGAGACAGTCATACGGAGAGTTCTTATTAGCAGACAAATGTAAGCAATTCACTATGAAATGTCTCTCTCGTTTACCGAAAAATGTCAATTAGATAGTTCGCGGTCGATAAGTTTTTGTATTTTTATCGTTCCCTACGTATAACCAATTGTCTCTTTACATTGTTATACATCAAATATTCAATTCAATAATCAATAAAAAGAAACAATTATTATGGTACTATCTGATATTATAGGTTACATTGCATCTATCTGTATGGTGTTTGGCTATTTGCCCCAAACTATACATACCATTCGCACGCGCAAGACAGATGATATAGCTATGGGTACTTTCTTGCTCATGGGTATTGGTGGATTCTTCTTTGGTTTGCAAGGATTCTTGTTAGGGAATATTCCTTTGCTTCTAACCAATATTATCACTTTTACTTTGAGTGCCATTATTTTTGGCATCAAGATGCACAACGATTATTTTCGCATTAAAGACTCAGATATCGATCGTGTCAATCGCGAAGAGAAACGCGATGAATAGAGCGTTTTTTTACTTGTCAGATTCAATTCTTTACCCTGTTTTTTGGTAAACGTTAAGTTATGTGGTTATATTTGCTTTCTCAATCTTATAACCTAAAATATTAATAAAACCATTGAACAAACCTGCTTATGAAAGTAAATAAACTAAATGTAGCAATTCAAGAGGCTATTCATGTGCCCGCTCTACTAGACAAAGAGGGTATCGAGTTTCAGCCTATCAATAACGTGAACTGGGCAGCCTATCCTTATAAACCCGAAGTTTCATTTCGTATTGCTCATACAGACAATTCTATATTGCTTCACTTCAAAGTAAAAGAAGAGAGTATCCGTGCTCATTATGGCGAAGATAACGGTTCGGTATGGACAGACTCTTGTGTTGAGTTCTTTTCGGTACCGGGAGGCGATGATATCTATTACAATATTGAGTGCAACTGTATAGGAACCATCTTGATTGGTGCAGGAGCTGAGCGCGAAAACCGTGTTCGTGCCGGAAAAGAAATTACCGGATTGGTAAAGCGTTGGTCTACACTAGGCGATGTGCCATTTGAAGAAAGAGTAGGCGAAGTGGCTTGGGAAGTAGCGCTTGTTATTCCTTACAAAGCATTCTTCATGCATCAAATAGAATCGCTCGACGTACAGGTTGTTCCTGCCAACTTCTATAAATGCGGCGACGACTTACAAACGCCACACTTCTTGTCTTGGAATCCTATTCCGATAGAGAAGCCAGACTTTCACAGACCCGACCATTTTGGCAAATTAGAGTTCTAAAAGACTCATTCTATAAGTAAACGATGGGGGATAGACGACCAATTCAAATTGTGTAGTCTATCCCCCAAACGTTTTTATTTGTTATTACACGAAATATTTCGTTGCTTTAGGTTGAACTTTTTGCGCTGCAAAACATTATAATAGGGTAATTAATTATAATAATAGATTCAATATGAAAGAACAAGATCTTAAAATGGTTTTAAAGGATTTTGCTACTCGCATCGAATACGTACGCGAAAACATGAAGAAAGATGAAAAAGGCTTGAAACCTCATTTGAAATCTTTATTCGCAGCAAAAGACAATCTACTTGCAGTTATTGAAAGCAATGTGGCATCTGTATTACTTACATTTGATGCTATCGAAGTGCTGGATAAAGTTATCGATAAAGAAGATAAGAAAGCAGAAAAGCTTTCGAATGAAGAAATCTCTAAATATGATAAAGAATAACTGCTTGGGTTAACAAAGCAAACTGAACAAAATAAGGGTAGCATTTTTATTCATGCTACCCTTATTTTATGGAATCTATTTCGACTCTGTTTATCGAATGATAACCTTAACAGCTTCGTTGCCTTTGCGCACAATATAATATCCTTGCTCGGCTATCGAAATCACTGTTTGAGTTGATGAGGCTACTGTGTGAAACACTTTCTTACCCTCGATGTTGTAAACCTCAATAACTTCTCCCATTGCTGAAGCTACCTTTATTGAGTTTCCATCTATCATCAACCAATTTTGTTGTGCTATATCTTTGATACCTGTTCCTGTAAGGTTGATAATCACCTCATCGGATGAACTAGATAACTTAGTGCCTGATACTGCTTTTACCGTATAGCTATAGATATTTCCAGCCTCTAATCCTTCAATAAGATAAGTAGGCTCTGTGATACTTACATCTTTAATCTTCTCACGCTTGTAGTTCTTCCAGTCTGTTTCAGTACTTGCTGTACGCGTTTGTTGCGATGCATTATAAACATTAGCATTCGGGTATTGGGCTGTTTCATCGCCACGCAATACAATGATTTCGTCAATGTTGATTGGTGAACTTTTCATGGCCATGCACTTCACTGTAGATGCTTCAGTACCATTCGTAAATAGGAATACATACGTGCTAGCTACATCATTTACAGTAATTGTGCTTGTTTTAGAATCAGATGATACTGTAAGGTAGCCGGTACCCGATTTGGTTTGTGCCTTAACAACAAATGTAAATGTACCATCGTAGTCTGATAAATCAAGGCTTGGAGTTGTGATATGCCCGTACGAACTTCCTGATGCTATCTTACAGAATCCACCTGCTTGAAATACTTTTGTACCTGTCCAACCAGTATTTTGTGTGTATTGATCGAGTTTGCTAGCTATATCGGTGCTGTTTGGCGAAGCAACACTTCCGGCACTCATCTTAGCGAAATCCTCAGTGATAGCAATCGTTTCAATATTCTTTTCAACGAGCTGATTAAGGGTTAATAGATAGCTTTCGGCCTCACCAACCGCTTCCCATGAAGCCAATACGCTACTTTGCGAAACTTGATTGATAACAGGCGACTCAGGAGTCTTCAGATAGTTAGCCATGAAGTTGAAGCTAACTATTCCGTTTTTATTCGTAATATCAGTAATCCATTTGTTGGTGTTCTGTCCACTCCAATTCTTAGACGAAGGGGTCGATTCATCAGTAAACTCATTATTGCCATAGCTATTTGGGAATAAGTCGTATTGGTAGTTAGAATAACTAGGTTTATTGTCAGCACATATCAGTTTAACACGTGGATGTGATGTGATATCGTTTACTGTATTGTTTTCCCAATAAGTTTGATTGTAGTCGATATGAGTAATCATCATACCACTAGCCGGTAACTCCGCGTCCCATTTTACCGGTTGACGGTTTTCAATCAAGAAGAATTCATTCTTGTTGGCTGTAGTCAACTTGTATGCTACATTATTTTCTAGGATATTTGGCAGAGTCATGCCGTCCATTGGTTCATCAATCTCTTGTGGCTCCATCCATCCTACTGAATATCTTTCGAATGCTGAGTAGCCCGCTGGTGTCTTAGAGTCATTATTGTAGCAACCATATTCCATTACATCGTAAGGGCCTAGTATGTATACCTCTGCATCTTCAGTATTATATAAATCGGGTAAACCTAGAACATGGCTAAACTCGTGACAGAATGTACCGATGCTGCTTGATGTGCTTCCTCTATTGCCAGCCAACTCCGACGAACAAGCGTAAGTGTTAATTGCTTTACCATCGATGCTTAATGTTGATCCTGCTCCTGCAAGACTCCACATGTGTGGCCAAATAGTATCATCGCTAGCACCGGCATGTTCTCCATATCCGGCATAGATAACATATACCATATCTACAACACCATCGTTATCATTGTCGTATTGAGCGAAGTTAGTTCCATAAGTAGATTTAGCTAAGTTACAAGCATCTATAATCATCTTTTCCGGTCTTACGTCGTATCCATAAAAATCATTTGCACCATAGTAATCCATGTTGTTATTCAACTTTACTGGACCCACTACGTCAAAATCAGGTTCGAATACATGCGATGATTGGTCTAAGAAGTAATCGCGTGCGCTTCCTGTTGTTCCATCTTCATTGAATCCCGGTTCATTCATCATCCTATTGTGGTAATCTTGCGAGAAGGTAAATGCATTATCTTTAAATTCAACAAGAATGATTAGTCCCTTAATCTTTCCGTTAGTTGGGAAAGCTCCTGCTCTAGTACTATTTGCACGAGTTGCAGGTGCATTTACTTGTCTAGCTCTCGACATCGATTGCTGATAGTAAAGGTCGAAATTTCCTTTATCTAATGATTTGATGAAATTTAGTTCGCTAACTGTGCGTTTGCTTACATCATTCGCTTTTGGTGCATTTATAATGTGAAGATTGCCTTGGCTATCTTGTGTGGCATAGCGCATAAAACCTTCGCTATCTTTCAAAAGAGCGTATCCGTCAGTAGTAGTTTTCATGTTAGCATTTTCATCACCCTTTAGTAGGATGTACATCGTGCTACCATCAGGCTGTGTAATCAATATACTGTCTCTTAAAGCAGGAGCTGCAATTACCGAAATGTAGAGACAAGTAAATGCTAATAAGGCTAATAGTCTTTTCATATATGATATAATCTTAAATTAAGTGTCAGAAGACAAAAGTATAAAATTAGTCAACTGATTGTAAGAAATATGTATATTAATCTCTCATTGACTTAAAATAATTGCTGTAGCTTAACAATTATCCGCTCTTATGTGTTAAATTTGTTTTTAATGGTTTTACTCTTGCTCTTTTTTAATTAATTAGTTTAAACTTTGACCTTTATTCTGTAAGATAGCTTATTTTTGCATGATAAAGGAATTTAGATAAATAGTATGAAGAGATCTTTTCGCAAAGCAGTAAGTATTATAATTATTATAATCACATTATATTCATGTGCAAGCATCGGGCGACCTGATGGTGGTATCTATGATGAAATACCCCCACGCTTTATCGGTAGTAAGCCAGAAGCCGGTGAGTTGAATGTTGATAAGAATAAGATAACACTTGAATTTGATGAGTTTATAAAGCTTGAGAAAGCAAGCGAAAAGATAACTATCTCACCTCCACAAGTACAAATGCCCGAGATTCGCGCTTCGGGTAAGAAGATACACATCAACTTATTAGACTCTTTAAAGCCTAATACGACATATACTGTAGACTTTTCGGATGCGATTGTCGATAATAATGAAGGCAATCCGTTGGGTAACTTCACCTATACATTCTCTACCGGCGAAAGAATTGATACCATGGAAGTATCGGGTACATTGCTTGAGGCATCAAACCTAGAGCCTATTAAAGGAATGATGGTTGGTCTTCATGCTAATCTTGAAGACTCTGCCTTTACAACTACCCCTTTTGATCGTGTAGCACGTACTGATAGTCGCGGCAAGTTTCGAATCAAAGGTGTAGCACCCGGCTCTTACCGTATATATGCATTGCAAGATGTAGATCAAAACTTTGCTTTTTCACAAAAGAGTGAAGCCTTAGCCTTCAATGATTCATTGGTGATACCTTCATCAGAGCTTCGTATGCATCACGATACAATCTGGAGAGACTCAATCACTTACGATACGATTATAAGTCACATGCATCCCTACTACTTGCCCGATGATATCATTCTTCGCTCATTCAAAGAGGATGTCAATAATCAGTATCTTATTAAGAGCGAACGCTTGAATCCGGAGATGTTCTCTTTTTACTTTGCAAACAAGGCAGATACGCTTCCTACGTTAAAGGGATTGAACTTTGATGAGAAAGAAGCCTTTGTGATTGAATCGAGTTTACACAGAGATACGATACATTATTGGATTAAAGACTCTTTGTTATACAAACAAGATACCCTAAAACTAAGCCTGCAGTATCTATATACAGATACAGCCAACCAGTTAGTGCCACGTATAGATACCATACGCTTGGTTCCAAAGAACGTTAAGAAGCAGCCTGTAGAGTCTAAACGAAGCAAGAGAAACAAGAAAGATGACGAGGATGACGAAAAAGAGCAGACTGTATTTATGCAGGTTGTAACTAAAGCTCCTCCTACCATGAATGTATACGATTATGTTTCATTTACATTCCCCGAGCCGGTGGCTTCTATTGATACTTCTGCCATTCATTTAAATTTGAAAGTAGATACATTGTGGCAAGAAGTTCCGTTTGTTTTTGAACAAGATTCTTTGAACCTACGTAAGTATAATTTGTTATATGACTGGGACTTTACTCAAGAATATGAACTTACAGTCGATTCAGCCTCCATGTATGGGTTGTATGGATTGCATAATGATAAGATAAAACAATCATTCAAAATACGCTCAGAAGAAGAGTATGCTAACATCTTCTTTAATGTTACAGGTGCAGATCCTAATGCATTTGTAGAGCTTTTAGATACACAAGATAAAGTTGTGCGAAGCGTTAAAGTCAGAAACGGCTCAGCTGATTTCTATTTCCTTAATCCAGGGAAATATGGTGCACGACTTATCAATGATACCAACGGAAATGGTATTTGGGATACTGGCCTTTACGAAGAAAAACGACAACCGGAAGAGGTGTTCTATTATCCACAATTCCTAGAGCCTAAAGCCAATTGGGAGTTGAATCAGGATTGGAATATCAATGCGGTGTCACTAGATAAACAGAAACCTAGTGAACTAAAAAAACAGAAACCTGATGAAGAGAAAAAACGTAGTAAGAACGAAACCAGAACAAGCAACCGTAAATAGTTTACGGTTAGTAATCTTCTCTCTATTAATTGTAGTTGTTGGGGCTATTGCTTCTCCTGCGTCGTCACAATGTACGTTGCAGAATAAAGCTTTTAGTGCTGGCGAATGTGTGACATATAACCTTTATTTCAATTGGAAGTTTATCTGGTTGAAGGCAGGGATAGCCACAATGACCACTAAAGGAACTGTTATTAATGGTGAGTCGGGCTTTGAAACTGAGTTATTGTCGATAAGTAGCAAGCGTGTCGATTTCTTTTTCAAGATGCGTGATACATTGACAAGTGTCATTACCGAAAGACTAGAACCCCGCTATTATCGTAAAGGTGCATTAGAAGGTAAGCACTACTCGGTAGACGAAGCATGGTTCTCGTACAAAGACGGTCTGAGTATTGTAGAGCAAAAGCGTACATACAAAGATGGCAGTATGATACAAACCACAGATAGTAGCTCTACTTGTATCTTTGATATGTTGAGTATGCTCTCGCAAGCTCGTTCTTATGACTTCAGTAACTATAAGAAAGGTCAACGCATATACTTCAATATGGCAACCGGAAAGAGAGTTGTTCAAGAATCGTTATTGTACGAAGGAAAAGAAAATATAAAGGCCGATGATGGCAATACCTACCGCTGCTTGGTGTTTACCTTTGTTGAACATGGGGTAGTAACCGAAGGGCAACAAAGCGATCAAAACAAAGAGGTAGTGACTTTCTACGTTACCGACGACGAAAATCACATACCCATTCGGCTCGACTTTTACCTAAACTTCGGTTCGGCTAAAGCATTTATGAAAAGTATTGTCGGAAACAGATATCCGCTTACTTCTCTTGTTCGATAGTAAATGGCACAGTCTGTTCCATTCTAAATACACTCGATTGGAAAGTAGCTACCAACTGATCATTCTGATTGGTAATATCCACCTGATAACAGCCGGTAGTTTTACCAATATATCGTTCGGTAGCAATTGCATAAAGCGTATCACCTGCACCGCTTGCGCGCAAAAAGGTGATATTAGAAGATAAAGAAAAAGATAATTGACCGTGTGAGTTGGCAGCTGCTGCCAAAGCCAAGTCAGCTAAAGTAAATATAGCACCTCCTTGCGTACGATTTCCCGCATTGAGGTGTTCTTTTTTTATCTCTAGTTTGGCTTTGCTATAGCCTTTGCGTACCTCCATGAGTACGATGCCGTTTTCTTTGGCGAATAGATCGTTTGCGAAGAATTCTTGTGGAGTCATTGTTTGTTCGATTTTAAGGTGGGAGAGAGGCTGTTTATGGCCTCAATGATACAAAAGAAGGAGCTAAATGCAGAAACCATTGATTTCCTCTTTAACTCCTTTCTCTATATTCTATCTCTGAATTGTTTCTTATTTATTCAATCGCCACTCAGAGCCATCTTTGGTATCTTTGATTTCAAAGCCCAAAGCTGTCAATTCATTGCGAATCATATCTGATGTAGCCCAGTCTTTATTGGCTTTCGCTCTATTGCGTTGCTCAAGTAGCATATCAACTACACGACCATAAGCAGCTTCGCGACCATCCGATGAGCCTTTTTCCTCTTTCAATCCCAACACATCGAAGCTGAATAGGTGGAATACCTCTTTCAACTCTTTCAAGTCGGCCTCGTTGATCGTATTGTTGCCAGCTACGATATTGTTTACCATCTTAGCAGCATCAAACAGGTGAGCTATCACGATAGGTGTATTCATGTCGTCGTTCATTGCATCGTAGCATTTAGCACGAAGTGTAGAAACATCGACAGTCGAAGTAGCAGCAGGAGTAATCTTATCGATAGCATTGATCGCTTCAGTTAAGCGAAGCAATCCTTTCTCGGCAGCTTGAAGCGCTTCGTTGCTAAAGTCTACAGTGCTGCGATAGTGAGCTTGTAGAATGAAGAAACGAATCGTCATAGGCGAGTAAGCCTGCGCCAATATAGGGTTTGAGCCCTCAAAGAACTCATCCAGTGTGATGAAGTTGCCCAACGACTTACCCATCTTCGTACCGTTGATGGTAATCATGTTGTTGTGCATCCAGTATTGCACCATATCATCGCCTTGCGAAGCTACCGATTGAGCAATCTCACATTCGTGATGAGGGAATACCAAGTCCATACCACCACCATGAATATCGAAGTGTTCGCCAAGATATTTGCGTCCCATTGCGGTACATTCAGCATGCCATCCTGGGAATCCATCACTCCATGGTGAAGGCCAACGCATGATGTGTTCAGGTTGCGCTTTCTTCCACAAAGCAAAATCGGCAGGGTTGCGTTTCTCGCTTTGTCCGTCCAATTCGCGTGTCGTATTAAGCACATCTTCCAAGTTTCTACCCGATAGTTTACCATAGTTATGATCTGCATTGTACTTAGCAACATCAAAGTAAACCGAGCCTTCGCTTGTATAGGCGTAACCGTTGTCAAGAATCTTTTGAACCAATTCAATCTGTTCGATGATATGACCCGAAGCATGCGGTTCGATACTTGGCGATAGCACGTTCAAAGCTTCCATCGCTTTGTGGTAACGGTTCAAGTAGTATTGCACCACTTCCATCGGCTCCACTTGATCTAAGCGTGCCTTTTTAGCGATTTTATCTTCGCCTTCGTCAGCATCGTGCTCCAAGTGGCCTACATCGGTAATGTTGCGTACGTAGCGCACCTTGTAACCAATGTGAGTTAAGTAGCGGAATAATACGTCGAAAGTGATTGCAGGACGAGCATGTCCCAAATGCGCATCACCATAAACTGTTGGTCCACAAACATACATACCTACATTAGGTGCATGAAGCGGTACAAACAGCTCTTTTTTTCTATCTAGTGTGTTGTAAACGGTCAGTTTTTGTTCCATAACATTCAATGTCTTTTCTTGTTTTGAAAACACAAAATTAGAATAAATTCTTGATATAACAGCTACTACAAACTTTTTTTATAGTTAGTATACATATGGGGTAGGTGCTCATTAACAGGCTAATAACTCTTATTCAGTCTGTTAAATGGCATTTGCTAACTATCACAACATCCCCATGTTTTGATATACAACACCCGGATGTTTTGGTGCACAACACCCGGATGTTCTTATGTAAAACATCCGGGTGTTGTTATACTTAAATGAATTGTTTTAATCTGTTCTACCTATAACTTGAGTGAGTTATGTATGAAACAATAACAAACAAAAATGCCGATAACACATTTGTATCGTGCTATCGGCATTTGTTTTATGATAATATCTCTCGACTTATTTCACAAACTCTTTTACAGTTTTTGAAGTTCCGTCAGTATAGATAATGCGTACAATGTTCAAGCCTTGTTGTTGAGCTTGTATACGCATACCGTTTGTGTTGAAATATTGTAGTTCCATCACCTCTTTCTCAACAGCATTGTTTTCGATACCTGTACCGCCAACAGAAACACTGTTTGAAGCAGCGCTCAAACCACCCATTGCATTGGCAGCACGTACGCTAAATTGGTCGCCATCTTCAGTATCGGTAGGAACACTATAAGTAGTGCTATTAGTGAAATCTACTACTTTGCCGTTTTTGCAAATAGCATAACAGAATACATAGTTGCTAGCATCCCAGTTGATGTTTCCATTACTAATAGTGATAGCAGGAGCCTGAGCTTGTTCTGTCAACAAAGTTGGTTGCCAAGAATCATCACCACTAAGTACGTTTTCTACAGTAAACTTAGCAGCTTCTTCGGCTGTCAAAACTGGGTTGTAAGAAACTGTACCCGCATAGAAAGTTGTTTTACGTAGGCTGCAATCAACCGCTGTACCGTTGCCATCTTTACTGTTATATTCAGCAAATAGTTTAGGAAGGATTAATGAACTCATCTCGTTCCATCCTTCTGCTTTTGGCAATATGTTCATTGTTGTGTTAATCCAAACATTCATTGGAGAACCTTGCCATGGGCGACCAAGTGCATAAGAACCCTTGTTTAATTCATCACCGTCGATTGTACAGTCGTTGAATACATAACCCCAATCGGTTGTTCCTGCAGGAGCAGTGATTACATTGCCCGCACGATTTTCAAGATAGATAGTAGTACGGTTGAAGAATACATCTCCACCACCACAAATAAAGTCTACTGTACCATGTATTCTACCATCTTCGAAGTAAGAACGCATTGCGTTGTTGTTGCTATAGTAAGTATCTTGGTAGCTCAACATCTTAATGTTCTTGTATACGTTCTTGTTTCCTTTGTCTTGCAAACAAACAGCACGACCAGCACCTACACTAGCAAAGTAGTCTAGTGCATTCTTCAAAGTGATGTCTTGCATATAGATGTTCTCACCTGTAGGCATCAAAGTGGCAGTGTTGCCAATACCTTCGGAAGTTGGCGTGTTCATGATGATAGTGTTATCCATGCTTTCACCAATCAACGAGATATTTGATTTCACCTCAGTCAAAGTTAGTGAACCAAGATCGTAAATTCCATTGTGCACGAAGATGCGGTAGCGTTCGCCTGTAGATACTTGACTATTTGCTTTGTTGATAGCAGCAAGAAGCTCTTCGGCAGTTGTTACAAATTCGTCGTACATACCTGGAGTTACAGTAGGAGGAATCACTGTTTTGAAGTTGATAGTAATAGCTGTAGCCAATGTATTGCCCGATTGGTCTGCTACGCAGTTTGCAGGCAATGTGAAGGTATAATTGCTATTGTAATTCAACGCCATATAAGGGAACGTAATTGTTTTGCCCGCTACGGTTGGTTGAAGTGTTTTATCGCCTAATGTAGCTACTGTATTTTCGGCCAACACCACTCGTTTGTCGAATGACAAAACAATACGGCCCGAAGCTGAAATGTTTTCAGCATTGTTTGCTGGAAGACAGCTAACTAATACAGGTGCTTTACCGTCGTTGTAGATAACAGGTGTACCCATTATATAAATAGACGAGATAGCTGTACCATCGTTTTCAGAAGGAGAACCTGCAATGTTTGATGTGTAGTCAGGAATCCAACGAAGCGAAAGCGTAGGAGCGTGGTCGCACTCTGCTGGAAGCGTTACTTCAAACGGAGTCCATACCTTATTGCCAGGAATGGTTACTCTGCCTGCTTCTTTGTACTCAACACCGTCAAGCGAGTATTCTAAAGTTTGTGTTTCGTAAGCGTTGTAGTTGTACAACATTCTAGCATAAACCTTGATATCTGTAAAGTCGGTAGCATTGATTTTTGTTTCGTAATATAACTTGTCAGCAATAGGTTGCCAGTTAACAGCACCCGGTTCGCCTTCGTATCCACCTGCTTCTTGCGATTTGTCTAACCAACCTTTAGTTACACCAGCTGCATCGCGAAGAATCAATGAACTGTTTTCATTGTCAGGAGTAGAAGCAAAGTCAGCTAAACGGCTAATGCTACCTCTACGATAGAAGTCCCATCCTGCGATATAATCTGAAGCACTATAAACAGCATCGAAGTTCTTTTCGCCGTCCATTGTAACAGAGATTTCTCTTGTTGTTTCGCCGCTCGCCCAGTTTGTGAATTTCACCACATAGTTCTCAGTAGCAGTCAATGTAACCAAAGTACCATCTTCGTACATCTTCTTGTCGCTCACCATAGTTGGTGCAGGCGATAAAGCAACCATATAGTCTTTACCATCTCCACTAGCTGTTGCAGTAAGTTCGTAAGTAGGAATTGCGGTGAAGATAGCTGTGATAGCCATATCTTCGTTTAATGCTTGGCTATACGACTCTTCTGTTGAAAGAGAGTTACCGTTTTGGTCAATCCATTCAACGAATTTGTATCCGAAGTTTCTTTTAGCTGTTAGCACTACAGTTGTACCTTGATCGTATTCTGAACTTTCAGGAGAAGCTGATACGTTACCACCTTCGGCTGGTAATGCAGCTAATTGCAAGTTTACTTGAGGAGCTGTAATTTCTACTTTCGAATAGATTTCAAGTTCGAACATATAAGCGTTTTGTGCAGTGTTGATGTTTGTCCATCTCAACTGAACATTCTCTTCGTTGATGTTTGATTCTACCCAAACACCTGTAGCAGGGTTGGCAGGATTATCAGAAAGTAATACCCAATCTTCGTCTGTTGCACTTTTCTTTTCAAGCTTATAACCACGATTGCTACCAGTAGCTCCATGGAAATAGCGTACACGTGTGATGTTGCTTAGAGCAGTTGTTGTGATAGTGCCCGGTGCTACTTTTGCAGCCATTGCAAATCCTTTTAAATCGCCAAACTTACTCGTGTTAGTTCCTTGTGATTGTACGCCTACTTGTTCGAATGTAAAGTCAAACGACTCGTTGCTGAAGTTAGTTTGCTTAGTTACAGTTACTGGACCACCAGTTGCAACGTCTGTCCAATCGGTAAAGTCTGTTGTATAAACAGGACGTTCTTGTAGATTAGATACTACCTCTGGGTAGGTGATTGTGAAGTAACGATAATAATCGCCATCGCCAATCACGATATCGATAGTAGACTCTGAACCACCATAAAGGAAAGTCGCCATGTTGCCTGTAAGTGTATAATTGGTGCTTCCGGCAACGGTAGTAGTAGTTGGAGCTTTATAACCTAAGAACTCAACCACACAGTTTTTAGCAGCAGGGAATGTAAGGATAGAACCGCTATTCATCTGTGCCCAGTCTGTATTGTTGCTGTTATTGATTTTACCGTTAGTAGCATCTAAGTCTGCTTTTACGTCAATCACTTCGCCGTTTACAGTAGCTTGTGTTACTAAGAAACCTGTACTCTTTTCAAGCTTTAACACCGGTGCACCGTTTTTACGTTGGAAGTCCCAAGTAATAGTTACTTCGCCATTACGGTCATTCAATGTAACGTTGTTTGCAGCAAAAACAGGAGTTAAAGTTATATCTTCATTAACTGTGATTTCAGAACCTGGAGCGTAGTTGTTAGTTCCATCAGTCCAGTTTGCCAATGTTTGGTTTTCTACATATATAGTACGGTTCATTGGCAACGTGAAGTTCTCGCCCAATTGTACAGTCTCATTTGAAGGAGCAATACCTGCATCGGCATAAGCGCCAAGGTCAAAGCTGATAGTTGCTGTTGCTGGAACATCATTTACAGTTTCAACTGCAAAGTAAGGGATGTATTTACCACCAGTAACGCTAAGAGTTGTTGCTTCGCCTGAATAGAAAGCTGTAGCTACATGCTCTTCTCCATTGTGATAACAGTTGTCTACAATGTTGCTAACTGTTTTAACTAGATTGCCTTGACCATCTTTGATAGTTACATCGCCACCGTAGTTGCATCCGCCAATGCTGATTTTTACATTGCCCGATACAGGAACAATGAATGTACCCGGATTCAATCCGTGCTCATTGCTATGAAATTTGAAGTTTTGTAATACGATGTCTGCTGATGCATCGTCTTGTTCTACGCGAGTTGCAATACCATTTTCATCGATGGTTACGCCAAAAGAGGTTGTTGTTTTGTTTGCTATCTCATCTTCGGTAAGTAAGTTACCATTCATGAGATTCAGTTTGATGTCTCTGAATGTTGTTTGCGCCATAGCAGGTGCAAAACAAAGCATAGACATACACGTAATAACTGTGTAGAGAATACTCCTCATAATACTAGGATTTAATGATTGATTAAAAAGTTTGTAATTGAACTTACGAATATAAATAAATGTGAAATAAGATATAACTGTGTATAATCAGTTAAAACAGATATTACACAAGTTCGAACAGTTTATACCTGTTGTAGCGCCCAAGAGTGACGTTTTATTGGAGTAAATCAAGCCATTCTTGGTCGCTGAGGCTATTTAATGAATCACTTTCTGTGATGAGGCTTTCTGCGATATGTCGTTTTTGTTCTTGCAATCGGATAATTTTTTCCTCGATACTGTCTGCAGTAATGAAGCGATATGCAATTACTTTTTTCTGTTGCCCGATGCGATGTGCGCGGGCAATTGCTTGTGCTTCGGCAGCCGGATTCCACCAAGGATCGATAATAAATACATAGCCTGCCTCTACCAAATTCAATCCTACGCCTCCCGCTTTAAGAGATATGAAGAATGCTTGTGTGTCTTGTGACTTTGAGAAGAGCGATATCTCTTCCGATCGGTTAGATGATGAGCCGGTGAGCCATGCATATTTCCATCCTCTACTTTTAAATTGTGCAGCTATTAACTCTAAGTGCTTCACAAACGAAGAGAAGATTAATACTTTGTGTCCTTCGCTTTGTAGGGTTTCAAACATCTCTAAGATGCGTTCCATCTTACCCGAATGTTCGGTGAACTCAGGTAAAACGAGTTGCGGATGACAAGATAATTGGCGTAATCGAGTGATGCCATTAAGCAGAGTAAAGCGTTCGCGACTGTTTATCGTGGCAGTTTGAAGCAAAGCATGACGAAGGCTATTCTTCTCTTTGTTGTACTCAGCTTCTTGATTGGCAGACATCTCGCAATAAACGATTCTTTCTGTTAGTTTGGGGAGCTCAGGGGTTACCTCTTGTTTGGTGCGTCGTAGTAGTAATGGACTGATTAACTGGCGCAATACTAGCAAACTGCGCTCATCACCATTATTAATAGGTTGTATGTACTTCTTAGTAAACTCGGCTTCTGTGCCTAATAAGTCGGGTTGAAAGAAGTGGAATTGTGTCCAAAGATCGTGTAGTGAGTTCTCTATTGGTGTACCCGTCAACACGTACCGATGTGCCGATTGTAGACGAATCACTGCACGAAATATGAGTGAATCGCTGTTCTTTATATTCTGGCTTTCATCGAGTACGATACATTCAAAAGGAAACTGCTCGAATAGTGCGATGTGATTGCGAAGCATTCCGTATGTTATCAATACCAACTGATACGAACCAAGCGACTCGTTGATATTCTCGGGAGTTAATTTGTGGTTACTCTTTACCTCAAATGTGGTTAGTTGCGTGAATCGCTCAATTTCATTGCGCCAATTGTGCATCAATGAGGTAGGTAATACAATTAGACTAGTCTTCTTTTCGCTTTTCTTGGTGCTATGTATTTGTTGTAAGAAGGCAAGCGTTTGTAGTGTTTTACCCAATCCCATATCATCAGCCAAACATCCTCCTAGGTTTTGATGATACAGGTTCATCAACCATTGGTATCCTTTCAGTTGATAGGGACGGAGTTTGACTTTTAGCTCTTTAGGAGTATAGTATTGAGTGGTGGGCTTTAATATTGATTCTTTTAATCCACTGTTGATGGCTGTCTGAATAATACCCAACTGTGAGTGACGCAATCTTAACTGCTTTTCTCCTTCATCGGATGTTGCGAGCAGTCCTGCATATTGACTAAACCACTCTTCGGGAAGTAAGGTAAACTGTCCATCGGGTAGTATGTACTCTCGTTTACCTTCTAATATATGTTTGCGAAACCGTTGGAATGGAATGCGATGTCTACCAATCACTACGGTTATATGGAGCTCAAACCAGTCAACTGTCTTATCGCAACTCTGTTCAATCACTATCTCGTGCGGATAATAGGTAGCTTCGCTTATGCTACTATTCATGGTGAAATGTTCACTGATAAGGGCATTGTGCTTGTTTATCCATTCGATAAGATTACCCTCTTCTGCATAGGCTGATAGTTGAAAGTATGTTTTATCTATCAACTCTAAACCTGCTTGCTCTAATAACTGTATCGTTTCAGCTTCTTTAGCTTCATTACGATAGTAGTAATAAATAGCTGCTCCATCATTGGTAGTACGTGTAAAAAGGTGTTTCTCTCTTACAACCTCACGCTCTGCATCAAAGATTGTTGCATTGTACTTAAACCCCAATCGTAGTAACTGGGTTTCTTGATTTGGCATCTCGAAATAGAGTACCGGTTGGCAAGAATATTCGATCTCTTCAAAATCTATCCCTATGACAGTCGTTGGGTAATAACGCGCTATGGGCAATAATATATTGTCAATGTACTTATCAACCGTATTGGTAGTAACGCTGATGGTCTGCTTCTTAGTGAAAGGCATTAAAAGCGTCGTGGGAAGATAATCAAAGAAATATAGATTCATGCCCAACGCAACGGTAGTTGGTAAGGAGGTAATGGCAATTGCCGGTTTCTCTTCTGTTAGACTCAACAATTCTCCATCGCAATGGCATTGCAAACGATAAGTGAGTTGTTCTCCGTTATAATTAAAGTCTAAATGTACATCTAACGGGTTTACGTGAAGCTTGTATAGATGATGCGGATAGAGTATACGAGTGCCGTTTGGCTTTTGATAAACAGGCAACTGATAAGTACGTATCAGCTTTGTCATCAATATGAGTTGTTCGTCAATATATTGTCGAACCTTTGTCCATTGATCTGGTTTATTCTGTAGTAGCTTGAAGAAGCGTGCTATGGTTTTCTCTTTAGTAAACTTGGCCATTAGTTGCTTTTCGTTTACTTCGCGTGCTATTGCAATCGCTTTTTGTTCAGCATCGTTCAATCTCAGAATGAAGTCTTCAGACAGGTGGAATGCTTGCTCTATTAAGAGCAATTCATCCGATTGCTTGTCGCTCTGTACTATATAAGGTGTAAGTAGTAAACCTAGTACAGGGTGCTCTGACAAAACAATGACGAGTCTGTTGCTTGATTCTTCCATCTTCATTCTATCTGATATAAATAGACGAAGATAGGAGATTTTACTTAAATTTGCGGTATGAATGATATAGAAAATAAACGTGTACTCTTAGGAATGAGTGGTGGTACAGATAGCTCGGTATCGGCTATGCTATTACAAGAAGCTGGATACGAGGTAACTGGTATAACTTTTCGTTTCTACGATTCAGAGAGTTCGCAAACTCATTTAGAAGATGCAAGAGCCTTGGCAGAGAAGTTAGGGATAACTCATATAATCTATGATGCACGTGATATCTTCAAAGAAAAAGTAGTCGATTATTTCGTTGGCGAGTATATGATGGGTAAAACTCCTGTGCCATGCACGTTGTGCAATAATTATCTTAAATGGCCTCTACTAGCACAAATAGCTGATGAAATGGGTATATATTATATCGCTACCGGTCATTACGTGCGTAAAACAATGGTTGATGGCAAATACTACATCATTCCGGGAACCGATCCTGATAAGGATCAATCGTTCTTCTTGTGGGGTGTTCCGCAATCTATTTTGCAGCGGATGTTATTACCAATGGGCGATCTAACAAAGACTTGGGCTCGTAACTATGCAGCTGATAAAGGATATCAAAAGGTATCTGCCAAGAAAGATAGTCTAGGTGTTTGCTTTTGTCCGATGGATTATCGTAGCTTCTTAAAGGATAGTGAGGAGTTTCAATCAGCCAACATACAACAAGGCAAATTCCTTGATGAAAAGGGTAACTTTATAGCTTATCACGAAGGATATCCTTTTTATACCATTGGACAACGTAGAGGATTAGGAATCGATTTGAACCGTGCGGTCTTTGTTAAAGAGATTCATCCTGAAACAAACGAAGTTGTATTGGGTGATTTGGCTTCGCTCGAAAAGAAAACGATGTGGCTTAAAGATTGGCACACCATAGATGAAGAAAAGCTGCTTACGGCTACGGATTTGATTGTGAAAATCCGCTATCGTAAACAGCTTAATCATTGTATGGTATCTATAACCTCCGATAACTTACTCCGTATAGATCTTGATGAACCGCTTACTGCAGTTGCCAATGGACAAGCTGCTGCATTTTATCAAGGTGACTTACTCGTTGGAGGAGGTATAATTGTCGATTCTGAATAGTTGAGTTATTTATTTAACTCAATCATTTGGTCGATATATTCTCTTGTATTACTCAGGCGAGGAATCTTATTCTGTCCACCTAATTTGCCTTTTGATGCCAACCAATCGTGAAACAAACCTTTGCGTGCTTCAATGATTTCTAATGGTTGCAATGCGATATCCTTCCAACGTTTTGCCTCATAATCAGAGTTCACTTCTTTGAGAGTTGTATCAAGGATCGCAGCAAAATGATCGATAGACGTTGGTCTCTTTGCGAACTCAATCATCCATTGGTGGCGGCATTTAGCATTCTCATCCATGAATACCGGAGCAGCTGAGTAGTCTATTACTTGTGCTCCTGTTGCAGCGCATGCTTTGGCTAGTCCCTTTTCAGCATTATCTACAATCAACTCTTCACCAAATGCATTGATGAAATGCTTTGTTCGGCCTGTGATAACAAACTTATAGGGATATTTGCTGGTGAACTTTACTGTATCGCCTATCATATATCTCCATAGGCCGCACGACGTAGAGATAACAATTGCATAGTTCTTGTTTAGCTCGACCTCTTCTAAGCAATATGTTTTAGGATTCTCATTGTTAACTTCCTCCATAGGAATGAATTCGTAGAAGATTCCATAGTCAATCATCAATAACATGGCTGGGTCGCTTAAATCGCTTTGTGTGCCAAAATAACCTTCAGAAGCATTGTAGGTCTCTACATAGTTCATCTTTGATGATTGTATCACTTGCTTATATTGTTCGCGATAAGGAGTAAACGCAACTCCACCATGGAAGAATACTTCCAAGTTAGGCCATACCTCTTCGAGTGTATTCTTGCCTGTTTTATCGAGTATTCGTTTGATAAGAACCAACATCCATGAAGGAACACCTGATAGGTTGGTTACATTGGCTGATATAGTGCTGTTGGCAATGGCTTCAATCTTAGATTCCCATTCATCCATCAATGCCACCTCTTTGCTTGGTACACGAATCAGATTAACCAATGGATTTACATTTTGAATAAGGATAGCCGATAAATCACCTACTAAACCATGTCTTGAGTTGAAGTTTGGTCTGTGGCTGCCACCTAAGATCAAACCTTTACCAGAGAAGAACTTACTTCCTGGGTTCTGGCGGAAATAAAGACTGACTACATCTTGTCCTCCTTTATAATGAATGTCCTTTAAAGACTCTTTGCTTATAGGAAGGAACTTACTTTTATCATTTGTTGTGCCCGATGATTTAGCAAACCAACGTATCTCTGATGGCCACAATATGTTTTGTTCGCCATTTCTTAATCGTTTTACATAAGGTTTAATGTCCTCGTATGTTTGCACAGGGACACGTCTTTTATAATCGTCGTAGCTTTTTATTGATTTATAGTCATACTTCTTACCCCATTCAGTATTGGCTGCTGAAGCAAGGAGTTTAGATAAAACCTTTTGTTGTATAGCCCCAGGCTGCGAATCATACAGATCAATCTCTTTTAGCCTAGCGTTAAATATGGGTTTTATTATTTTTGTTACATCCATTTTCCGTTGTCAAATGTTTTTAGAATTGCAAATGTAAGTTATTTATCTTTTTTTTCTAACTTTACAATAATAAATATTCATTAAAAGATTACGGTTTGTTCTGTAATACTGATGTTTAACGATAACAAGATGCGAATAGGTATATTGACTTCAGGAGGAGATTGTCCGGGTATAAACGCTACAATACGTGGTGTTTGTAAAACAGCCATTCATCATTATGGTATGGATGTATTGGGTATACACGATGGTTTTTTGGGATTACTGACCAAGGATGTAGAAGAAATTACAGATAAATCATTGTCAGGACTACTCAATATGGGTGGTACGTTCTTGGGTACATCGCGTGAAAAACCTTTTAAAAAAGGAGGAATGACGCCCGATGGTATTCATAAACCTACTCTAATTGCAGAAAACATGAAAGAGTTGGGTATTGACTGCTTGGTGTGTATTGGTGGTAACGGAACACAAAAGACGGCAGCTAAATTTGCTGCGATGGGTGTTAATATCGTTTCGGTGCCAAAGACAATTGATAATGACATATGGGGTACCGATATTTCATTTGGTTTTGATACTGCAGTATCTATTGCTACAGATGCCATTGATAGACTACACTCAACAGCCAGTTCGCATAAGCGTGTAATGGTGATTGAAGTTATGGGGCATAAGGCAGGATGGATCGCTCTCTATTCGGGAATGGCTGGTGGAGGTGATGTTATTCTTTTGCCAGAAATACCTTTTGATATAAACAATATCACAGAAGCAATTCAGAATCGTATACATAGAGGCAAGACATATTCTATTATAGTTGTTGCCGAAGGCATACAGACCGATGGTGTAAAGCGTCCAGCAGCATATATAGCCGAAGAGATAGAACGTGCTACAGGAATCGAAACACGTGAAACGGTTCTTGGTTATATTCAACGAGGTGGATCTCCTACGCCTTTTGACCGTAATCTATCGACTCGTATGGGAGGACATGCAACAGAATTAATTGCAGATGGTATGTTTGGGCGTATGATAGCGCTCAAAGGAGATGAAATATCATCCATTCCTTTATCAGAAGTAGCCGGTAAATTAAATTTGGTTACCGAAGCACACGACTTAGTTGTTCAAGGTCGTAGGATGGGAATCTGTTTCGGTTGATTCCTCTTCGTGCTCTACAGCAGGCAGATCTGAAGGTGCTGAGTTTGTAGCTGTTTCGTTCTCTGTTAAGATTGAATCGTCTGCAGACTCGTTTTCTTCAATTAAAGGCTTTTGTTTAGGAGGATTCTTCTCGGCTTCTATAGCTGCGAGTTTGTCGCTTTTGGCTTTAGTGATTGCCTCAATGAACTCTTTATCTTTTAGCTTCTCTAATGACATTTGAGCAGCATACTGTTGCGACTCTTTCTTAGAGTAGCCAGTACCATTGCCTGCAGACAATCCCTCAACGCGTATTTCTGTTTGAAATACCGGATTGTTCTCTTTATCGTAGCACTGTTCAATTAATTCAAACGAAACCTCCATTTTATTCTTTTGGCTCCATTCAATCAGTTTCGATTTGAAGTTAACCTCTTTGCGTGCCAACTTCTCTAAGTCAAGAAAAGGAGTAATGATACGTTCTTCTAAGAATGTTTTACAGCAGTCATAACCTCTATCTAGGTAGATAGCGCCAATGAACGCTTCAAAAGCATTGCCATACAAGTAACTGTTGTGAGATGAAGAGCGCGAAGAGAATTTGATTAGTTTATCTAAACCAATTTCTACCGCTAACTTGTTAAGCGTTTCGCGTTGTACAATCTTCGAACGAGTATTTGTCAAGAAGCCTTCTCGCTTTCCTTCAAAGCGTTGAAACAGAATGTCTGCTACAATTGCATCGAGGATAGCATCGCCCAAGAACTCTAGTCGTTCGTTATTAATCAACCGTCCTTCTTCAGAACGTTGTGCAATAGATTTGTGTAGTAGAGCTTGTTCGTAAAGCTCTATGTTGTGAGGGTAGAAACCTAGGATCTTATAAAAGCAAAGATAAGAATCCCTATTCTTTTTGAAAAGGATCCTTATCTTGTCTATTTGGTTACGTAACACGACTTATTCAGCGTATTTCTTGAAGATAACACAAGCATTGTGTCCACCAAATCCGAATGTATTTGATAGAGCAACATTAATGTCGCGTTTTTGAGCTTTATTGAAAGTGAAATTTAAATCGTAATCGATATTTTCATCATTATCGCCCTCTTCGTGGTTAATTGTTGGAGGTATAATGCCATTTTTAATAGCAAGAATACTAGCGATAGATTCTACAGCACCTGCTGCACCTAGAAGGTGACCAGTCATAGATTTTGTAGAACTAATATTAAGTTGATAAGCGTGTTCGCCAAAAACTTCTTTAATCGCTTTAGCTTCCGATATGTCTCCTACTGGAGTCGATGTTCCGTGTACATTGATATAATCAACATCATTTGCGCTCATTTCAGCATCTTCTAAAGCGTTAAGCATTACAAGACGAGCACCAAGGCCATCTGGGTGAGAAGCTGTTAAGTGATATGCATCACCTGACATGCCTACTCCTGCAACTTCAGCATAGATCTTTGCTCCACGTGCTTTTGCATGTTCTAGCTCTTCAAGTACTAAACAACCACCACCTTCGCCCATGATGAAACCATCGCGCGTTGCGCTAAATGGACGTGAAGCTCTAGTTGGTTCGTCATTACGAGTAGAAAGTGCATGCATAGCATTAAAACCACCTACACCTCCAGGAGTGATTGCAGCTTCTGCACCACCTGTTACAATTGCATCACATTTACCTAAACGGATTAGGTTGAATGCATCTGCGATTGCATTGGTAGAAGTTGCACATGCTGAACATGTAGCATAGTTAGGACCATGAAATCCATACATGATAGATATTTGACCAGCCGCGATATCCGAAATCATTTTCGGGATAAAGAAAGGATTGAATTTAGGACCTTTGTCTTTGTTTACATAGTAGTTTCCTACTTCCTCTTCGAAAGTATTGATACCACCAATGCCTGCACCAAAGATAACCCCAATTCTATTAAGATTCACCTTTTCTGTATCGATACCTGAATCTGCTACAGCTTCTTTAGCTACTGCTACGCCATACTGTGTATACAAATCCATCTTACGCGCCTCTTTGCGATCAATATAATTTGTTGCATTGAAGCCCTTAACTTCACATGCAAATTGTGTTTTGAATTGTGAAGCGTCGAAATGAGTAATAGGTCCTGCTCCACTAACCCCATTAACAAGGTTGTCCCAGAATTCTGGAACAGTATTGCCAATAGGAGTAATAGCGCCAAGACCTG
>CAMTPH010000010.1 GCA_947074345.1 uncultured Bacteroides sp.
GTGCAACGTGTTCTTTCTATACCTCTTTTCATGGTGCATTTGCTGTGTTAGCAAATATCACGCTCAATGTAGTAGTGGGCGATGTATCGACTGAGGTGTTCAATGGCCTTAAATGGTCTGACGAGTACGATTACGTGAGTAAAAACTGGATGAAGATAACAGTAGATTTGGCGGAGTATGCTGGCCAGAGTGTTAAGTTCCGCTTTAACTACAAAGGGTTCGATGGCGATGATGTCTATATCGACGATTTCAAGATAACTGCAGTCGACAATTCTGAGGGCAGCAAGATTACCGTGAATGAAGGTGGCAAAGTCGATTATACCGATCTATCGGAAGGCGAACCAACCGAATGGGCATGGAGCTTCCCAGGTGGAACACCGGCTACATCGACCGAACAAAATCCGACAGTTATCTATAAAGAGGCGGGTACTTACTCGGCTACTCTTATCGTAAAAGCAGGCGAGGAGAGTTCTACTTACACGCGTACCGACTTTGTAACGGTAGTAGGTGTTGCTCCAAAAGCAAAGATTGGATTCCCTGCTGAGGCTTACTTATCGCCATTCGCATTGGCTTATGTGCCAACCAATACCGATTTGCAATTCACCGATTTGTCTGATGGATTCCCTTCTGCATGGGAATGGAAGATACCGGGTAGCTCTAAACCAACTACCAACGAACAACATCCGGTGGTAAACTATCCTAATGAGGGTTTGTATGGTATCTCACTAAAGAGTACCAATAAAACAGGCAACGACTCTGATATATATATAGATGCTATACAAGCCGGTGGCGAACAATATATCTGGAACATCACACCCGACGAGAGCAGTCAGCTGGCTCAATTGGCGTTGGGTTGGTATGGTAACTACGGTGGGTCGAACTGGCTCGATATCCACTCGTTTGCCGAAGGATTCCATAAACCTGCATCAACTGGCTTGATATCCGAAGTTGATATCTACTTTGCATCGGTTACTACTGTTACTCCTAATGCCGAGATTAAGGTCGCTATCCATAAAGCAGATGCAGCAGGCTTGCCTGGCGAAGAAGTGGCATCGACTGTGGTGCTTGCCAAAGATTTGAAATATTCTGATGATACTTATCTGCCTACTACCTTCACGTTTGAACAACCGGTAGCGGTCGACGATGACTTCTTTGTAGTGATTAGTGGATTCCCTAATGAAACAAACGAATTGTATCAATCTGATGATATTGCTATGTTCTGCGTTCCTGAAAGATCTGCCGGTGGCAACGCTACTACGTATAACTATCTGGTAGATTATGACGAAGATAATGAACCAACCGGTATTAGTTGGTATAAGAATGATGAATCACCTACATCGTTTGCAGTTGCTCCTAAGTTCAAGTATGCTGTCGATACATCGATAACAAACGTAGATGCTGCAATGCAAATCATAGCCAAAGCTACCGTTGTAGCCGGGGCACTTGTGATAGAAACCAATGGCAATATGGAGAGCTTGTCTATCTACGATACATCGGGACAACAGGTGAAGGTGTGCTCTGTTAATTCGTTGGTGGTTGATATCAATGAATTGCCTAAAGGCATCTATGTAGTGCGCATGGTTGTTAACGGAGAGGCTTATGCTCAAAAGATTATGAAGTAACAGCGTTGCTTCTCAATAAATAAGGTGGGCCCCATGAGTATCGATGCTTATGGGGCCTACTCATTGATAGATAGCTCATGTCAATGTGCTGCTTTTTGAATAATATCAGTTATCTTAGCATATTATCAGAAATAGATGAAGTATGAAAAAGGTGATTCTTGCTTTTGACACTTTCAAAGGTTCGGCCCATTCGATAGATATTGCACAGGCCACGGCTCGTGCAGTTAGCAAACAGTTTCCTGCTTGCGAGATTGTTTCATTTCCTATTGCCGATGGAGGCGAAGGTTCTACGGCGGCTATCTGCTCGGCTTTGCAAGTAGAATACACTAACTGTCTGGTTCACGATGCGCTGATGAACCCCATCGAAATATCTTACGCAATCACGCAAGATGGTACAACGGCTATCCTCGAGATGGCTTCGTGTTGTGGTTTGCCCCTGATTGCTCCCGATAAAAGAAATCCGTTGTTGACTACTACCTTTGGAGTAGGCGAACTGGTGAACGATGCACTGCGCAAAGGGTGTCGTTCTTTTATCATGGGGATAGGAGGCAGTGCTACCAACGATGCCGGTATTGGAATGATGGCGGCATTGGGCATACGCTTCTTAAACGAAGATGGCGAAGAGCTGATTCCTTGTGGCGAAAGTCTATCAAAGATACATCACATCGATGAGTCTCAGTTGAACCCTTTGCTCAAAGAAACACACTTTACCATTATCTGCGATGTCAACAATCCTTTCTGTGGAATCAACGGTGCGGCTTATGTCTATGCGCCGCAAAAAGGGGCAACTCCGCAAATGGTCCGAGAGTTAGATCATGGCTTATGCCACTATGCACAGATACTCTACCAACAGAAGCAAATGGATATCACACATCTGCAAGGTGCAGGTGCGGCCGGTGGCATGGGCGGAGGGTTACTTCCTTTTCTCCATGCTGTGTTGAAACCCGGCATCGAAACCATCCTCGATATCCTTCACTTCAGAGAATCGTTAATAGGTGCAGACCTTGTATTGACAGGCGAGGGTAAGTTAGATGCTCAAACGACTATGGGGAAAGCGCTCGGTGGCATCTTAGAAATAGCAAACAAAGAGCAAATCCCTGTCGTTGCGCTCGGTGGTACCATTGAGTCTGTCAGCCAACTCAACGAACTGGGTTTTACCGCCGTCTTCTCTATTCAGCAAGGCCCCATCAGTCTCGAAGATGCTATGAAGCAAGATACCGCCTTAACGAATATAGAAACAACAATCACCCAAATCTTAAGACTGATTAAACGGTTCGAGAGTTGAGGTGAAGGTAATCTATTTCGATTGATCGATCATTGCCGCTACGGTAGCATCACCGGTAACATTGACTGATGTGCGAAGCATATCGAGTGGGCGGTCTATTCCTAAGATTAAGGCCAATCCTTCGGCAGGGATACCTACTGCACCTAGTACCATGGTCAATATTACGAAGCTACCACCCGGTATGCCTGGTGTGCCAATAGATGAAACGACTGTCATGCCGATGATAACCATCAAGTCTGCAAAGCTTAAATCGACTCCAAGTACTTGAGCGATGAATAGGATAGCAATTGTTTGATAGCAAGATGTACCATCCATATTGATGGTTACTCCGATAGGTAATACAAAAGAACTTACTTCGGGAGAAACACCCAATTCGCGCTCGGTTGTCTCTAAGTTGATGGGTAGGGTAGCGGCACTGCTGCTGGTAGTGAAACCGAACAACTGCACCGGGTACATACTACGTATAAACTTGCGTACCGGAATACGCGTGAATAGCTTTATCAACAAAGGATAGAATAGAAACATCAATAGCAATAACGCTACCATAACCGTTGCTGCATAAGCTCCCAATGCGCTGAAGATGCTCGCATCGCCTCCAAAGTCGGCAATCAAACCCGCCATTAGAGCAGCTACGCCAATGGGTGCAATTAGTATGATGTAATCGACCATCCGCAGTATGATGTCGTTGAGGCTATCAAAGAACTGAACAACGATAAGCGTTTTCTCTGGTGGTAATGAGAGAGTAGCTAACCCGAAGAAGATGGCAAAGAAGATGACTTGCAAGATGCGCGAGTTATCGCCTGCTGCACTAATGATATTGTTTGGGATGAAATCGTTTAAGAAGTTCAGTGGACCTTTGCTTTGTGTTTCTGCTAATTGTTCTTGTCTTTGTGCCACTACCTCTTGATAGTCTTCTTGTAAGTGAGACATCTGTTGGCGATCAACCAAGTTACCGGGTTTAACTAGCAGACCCATTGATAAGCCAAGTGATACAGCAACAAGCGTGGTGATTAGATAAATCAAGATGGTTCTTCCACCTAAGCGCGAAAAGCGGCTGATATCTTTGAGCCCTGTAACACCTTTCACCAAAGAAATAAACACCAACGGTATAGCGATAAGTTGAAGCAAACGAATAAACAACTGTCCCCACGGTTGAATCCAGTCCTTTAATATCTCACCGTTTCCTGTATAAACGCCTATAAAGCCAATGGCAATACCAACTATCATACCAATTAATATCTGTATGTAAAGTGGTATTCTCTTTCTTTGTGTTTTTGTCATTACAATTAAGTTTTTATTATCACAAAGATACTTTATTATACTTTTAATCCAACATATTAACGATTTGTTTTATTTACTCCCACTTTTAGTAACAAATATAACCTTGTAATGCCTGTTTCTTGTTCTGTTTTACGGTGTTTTAATTTTGTAGTATAAATTTAATATTCAGATGTTTGCTTGCTATTTTTAAACCTTTATCTTTGTACAACATTAACTAAAAAATGATTTATATATGAGAAAATTATTACTTTCTATTTTTATGTTGGTAGCTGTGGTGGCTACTTCGTTTGGTCAAGTAAGCAAGAGTCTTACTATGTCAGACTTAACTTGGGAAATAGCAGCTCCAATTGTTTCAACTACTGCTGAAGGCTTTGATATTGTAGGAGATAAAAAAACAGGTGCTACTAATCCTACATACAATTCTACTAATAAAGATTTACGTATTTATGCAAATGGAACTCTTATGATTGAGAGCTCTGTTGGTAATATCTCTAAGGTTGTTATTAATATATCTGCTCAAGGATTGAAAAGATGGTCTGCAACCAATTCGGTAAATTCTGGTACATTGACAAACGATGTGGATAGCAAAACTATTACATGGGAAGGTGATGCAGCATCTTTTACAATTACAGTAGGTGCTAATTCAGGTTTAGGTACTGATGGTGCAACTAAAGCAGGTCAACTATGTATCTCTTCTATTGATATTACTTATTCAGGTGTTGCTCCTTCGGTTACAGCTCCAGAATTCAGCAAACAATCAGGCAACTGTCTTGAACCGTTTGAACTAACTATCTCTGCTGTAGAAGATGCAACTATTCACTATACATTAGATGGTACAGCTCCAACTACTGCTTCAGCTGTATACTCAACTGCTTTGACTATTTCTGAAACAACAACTGTAAAAGCGATTGCTGTATTAGACGGAAAAGCAAGTAGTGTAACTTCTGAAACTTATACTTTCCCTGTAACACTTTCTTCTATAGCTGACTTCTATGAGTTAGGCAAAGAAGCTGAAGGAGATCCTGTAATATTTGGTTGTCCGTTGAATGTTGTACACTACAATAACTCTAATTCGGGTTCTGCTTCTTATCTATATGTAGTAGATGCAGCAGGTAGTGCTTTACAAATATATTCTAGTAAAGGTTTAGATGCATTTGAGAATGGTCATATCATTCCTGCTGGCTTAGAAGGTAATGTTGGAGTATATGGTGGCGAAATGCAATTGAGCCCTGATGTAACAACATTTGGTTCTTTAACTAAAGGTGAAGCTGCTACTCCAAAAGAAATCACAGTTGCTGATGCAAGTGCTAACAAATATTTAGCTCAATACATTGTATTGAAGAACGTAACATTCGATACAACAAACAAGATGATTGTAGACGGTGATGCTACTGTAGCTTATTATGTTCGTTTTGCGTCTGCAACAGCTGTTCCAACAGACGCTAAAGCTTACGACATGGAAGGTATTCACACTACTTATAATGGTAAAAATCAAATCTTCCCTATTAGCTTCGTTGAATCAACAGGTACTGGTATTGCAGGTTTAGAAGCTGCAACAGCTACTATTGCTGGTGGATTTGGCCAAGTAGAAATTACAGCTACTGAAAATGCAGAAGTATTGATCGTAAATACATTGGGTCAAGCAGTAGCAAGCAAGAATATTGCTGCTGGTGCAACAACAATCGGTGTAGCTCCTGGTCTTTACATTGTAAAAGTAGGTCAACAAGTAACAAAAGTGGTAGTGAGATAATCTATTTCGCTACAGAAAATAGACATAAACATAAGGGCGCCTATTGAACCATGGTTCGATAGGCGTTTTTTTTATCCAACAATTTCAATAAGGTGCAACTTTTTGCATATTCATCTCGTCTAATAAGAAAGATTAATTAAAACTTAAATTTAAATGATATGAAGAAGATATTGTTCTTAGGTATTAGCGCATTTCTACTTATGTTGCCCACTAATATGATGGCGCAATTTCGAGTTGTAGCCAGCAATAATATCGTAACCCGCGATGTGCAGGTTAACGATTATGATGCGATTGAAGTACAAGGCAGTCCTTACGTAGTATACACACAAGATCAAGGAATGAAAGCCAAACTAACCATTTCGGCCTCTGATAACTTAATCGACTTGTTGAGCTGTGAGGTAGAGGGCAATAAACTCATCGTGAAGATGAAAGATAAAACAGGCGTAGCTATTAAGCGTAAAGAGCAGTTGATGGTCGTTACCTCGAGCAGTGATTTATCGCGTGTAGCGCTCAATGGCTCGGGCGATATACGCATTAAAGACAAAGTAACTACCGACAATCTTCAGATAGTGCTCAAAGGATCGGGCGACATTAAGATTGATGATATTGATTGTAAGTTCAGTGCATCTATCAATCTAAATGGTTCGGGCGATATAGACGTCAATGGAGTTACCGCACCCCAAAGCAATATCAGTCTGCTAGGTTCGGGCGATTTGGAGGTAAATTCATTGAATGGCAGTAGTGCACAGGTTAGCCTAAACGGTTCAGGCGATTTGTCAATTAAGAAAGCATCAGTAGTCGATGGTATATCGGCTCATCTTAAAAGTTCGGGCGATTTAGAGATCTATGGCATCAAAACACATTCGGTCGATGCAACAGTCGTTGGTTCGGGCGATTTGGTATTGAAGGGTGAAGCCGAAATCGCTCAGCTCAGAGTACAAGGTTCAGGCGACTTGCAAGCACGCAATTTAGAAGCCCGTAAAGTAGTGGTTAACGTTGCCGGTTCGGGCGATATCACCTGTTGGAGTACAGAGGTATTAGATACAACCATTTCTAGTAGTGGCGATGTAGCCTATCAGGGCAATCCATCGCAAGTATTTCAAAAAGGCAAACGTAAAGCTCGCCAATTATAACCATTCTATTTATTATCATCAATAAAAAAACGGCCTTCCAGAATGGAGGCCGTTTCTTGTATATATAATCAGTTATTGATTACAATTGAGGACCAGATGCGATCAACTCTTTAGCAGCATCGACGCAAGATCTCTCATGCTTTAAACTATTCAATATACTATATCTTGCAGTAGAGTAAAACATACCAGAGTGTCTTATTGCCAAGATGAATGGTTATGACAATGGGTTCAATGTGCAATCTTTACGCTAACGAATGATGATGTTGTTAGTATCCGAATAGTTTATTTTAACGTCACTATTCAGATCATATTTAGTGCTATTGTTCTCTACTATAACATTTGTAGCACGTTCAAAGAAGAAAGGTTTTGTATTCCAATGAAAAGCTTTAAAATCATTGTTCTTAATAATCTTATTCTTTCTGAACTTAAGTCCATCAATCGATTTTGCATAAACGAGCGGTTCGTCAAATACGTTGAATACATTGTTTTCAATAACGACTCCTTTGCCGTTTCCGCCATGAAAATAGTTGGTTTGATCCTTCAGATTAGGTATTTCAGGATAGATAGAAATAACAGCATTTGTAAACTGAAATTGGCTTGTCAAGGAATTTATGAACTTATTGTGTCTGATGATAACCTCTCTACAAGCACCTGTTTCGTACCATCCGTTGCAGTCACCGCATAACAGAATGGCTGTGCCCGATGTGTGATCAAATGTATTCTTTTCGATTACAGTTTTCTTTGGAGTGCTAAACAGTGTGCCTCTAGCTCTATTATTTCTAACTATATTGTTTGCAAAGTATACCTCGGGAGTCCAAGTCAGGTTTTCGATTCCCACAGGCTTTTCTTTAGAGACATCAAATGATAACGGCTTTTCAAAAACTATTCGAAACATTTTAGCACCGTGGCTTGTAGGTTGATCTATTGCTTTAATAGTGCTGATGGTATTTTCGCCACCAAGCAGTTCCATTGTTTGTGAGGATATAAACTGAACTTTATCGCTAGGATATCCCCATTCAAAACCCCAAGCTTGCGGATGCATATATACCGCTTCAACTGTTGTAGGATTGATTATACGGGTGATGTTTAGATATGTGCCATGCACATTTATGGCATCATCCATCATATTCTCATACAATCCGTTATTTGATTTGATAATCCCTTTGCAAGCCGAGAAGTGTGTAGCATCTGCTTGTGTTGTAAAATAGCGATGATCATCTTTACCTCTTAAACATACATTGAACTTATTTAAATAGAGGTTTTCAGACATTTGCGCTAGCAATCCCATTCCCTCTGCATAATGAACATTGATGTTTTCGAGTTTAACATCCTTAGAGTGTGTCACAAAGATACCGGGTGTAGGTCGTTGATAGCTACGCATCGCTATTACCGTACCGGCTATTAGTTTTTCATTGCTCCAATTCTTAGAGCGAATTGTGCGAGGGGCGATCTCTTCAATATCTATCACGCCCAGACTTATGTCGCTTGTGTTGTATACCAAGCGTTTTGTATGCTCTTCAAACGCAATCCCCCACAAAGGTGTATGGCTCCAATCTTCACCATATATTACTAGGTTATTGTTCTCAATTTTATAGTTCACCCACGGAGCCATCTCATAAACAACTTCCTCTGTCTCGGGATTGTTTGAGTTGATTTTTGCTTGAGCGATATGTGGATTGGGAAAATCAATATTGAAATTCTTCAATGTAATAGTCGAATCAGCTACAACCGAAACAGGGAGCATTCTGCCATGAAATAAGAAGTCAGCCCCTTTGCCGTCAATCGTTATGTTGTTGAACCCTTCGATAGCAATACCTACCGATTTAGGGTTGTCTTGATCGTGATTAGAAATATAATACTCTTTTTGGGATGCTCCTGTGGGGTAAAAGTTATAAGTTCCTTTATCAAAGATCAGATGAATCTTGTCCCCTTCTTTGGCTTGGTTTTTGATTTGTAAAAGCGCCTGTGCAACAAGCGGTGATGAATTTGCGGTTGTGTTTGGTTTGATACCGAAATCAGCCATTCTGAAAGTAATATCTTTGGCGTGCAAAGGTAATACTACAAGCAGTATAAGTGCTAAGAATATTTGTTTCATATTTTTATCAGTAGTTTTAGAAAAAGAATTTATTAGGTGTAACAATCGGCTCCCAGTAATGAAATTATTCAATTTGCATGCATTTCATGTTTGGGTAATCTATACAAAGGTATCTTGTTTTTATGTTTCCTTCAAAACGAATAAGCAATAAAAAAACGGCCTTCCATAATGGGAGGCCGTTTCTTGTATATATAATCAGTAGTTGATTACAATTGAGGACCAGATGCGATCAATTCTTTAGCAGCATCGTTGTCACAATATTGCTCGAAGTTTTTGATGTACATACCAGCAAGCTTAATAGCTTTTTCTTCCCATTCAGATACGTTAGCATAAGTATCACGTGGGTCAAGGATACCTTCAGAAACGTTGTTCAACGCTTTAGGCGCAGTCAAGTTCATGATAGGAATGTGTACTTGTTCAGCAGATTCGATAGAACCGTCGATGATAGCATCGATGATAGCACGAGTATCTTTAATAGAGATACGTTTGCCAGTACCGTTCCAACCAGTGTTTACCAAGTAAGCTTTCGCTCCGTGTTCGTGCATTTTTTCAACCAATGTCTTAGCGTACATAGTTGGGTGAAGAGTCAAGAACGCTTCGCCGAATGCTGGAGAGAATGATGGAACTGGTTCAGTGATACCACGTTCTGTACCAGCAAGCTTAGAAGTAAATCCGCAAAGGAAGTGATATTGAGCTTGTTTTTCGTCAAGGATAGATACTGGAGGCAATACTCCGAATGCATCAGCTGACAAATAGATGATCTTCTTAGCGTGACCAGCACGTGAAGGAAGAACGATTTTGTTGATGAAATAGATTGGGTAAGATACGCGAGTGTTCTCAGTTTTAGAACCATCAGCATAGTCTACGCTACCATCTTCACGAACAGTTACGTTTTCAAGAAGTGCATCACGACGGATAGCTCTCCAGATGTCTGGTTCGTTTTCAGCGCATAGGTTGATAACTTTTGCGTAGCAACCACCTTCGTAGTTGAATACACCGTTTTCGTCCCAACCGTGCTCATCGTCACCAATCAAGTAACGTTTTGGGTCAGCAGACAAAGTAGTTTTACCTGTACCAGAAAGACCGAAGAATACAGCAACGTCACCGTGTTCACCAACGTTAGCAGAACAGTGCATAGAAGCCATACCGCGAAGTGGCAAGTAGTAGTTTTGCATAGCAAACATACCTTTTTTCATTTCACCACCGTACCAAGTACCGCCGATGATTTGCATTTTTTCAGTCAAGTTGAAGCAAACGAATACTTCAGAGTTCAAACCTTGTTCTTTCCAGTTAGGGTTTGTAGTTTTAGAAGAGTTCAATACTACGAAATCTGGCTCACCATAGTTGTTAAGATCGTAGTAAGAAGGGCGGATGAACATGTTAGTCACGAAGTGAGCTTGCCATGCAACTTCCATAACGAAACGTACTTTCAAACGAGTATTTTCGTTAGTTCCGCAATATGTATCAACAACATAAAGTTTCTTAGATGAAGACAATTGTTTCAATGACAATGCTTTCAAATCGTTCCAAACTTCAGTTGAAACTGGTTTGTTGATAGTACCATCCCACCAGATTGTATCTTCAGAAGTTGCATCTTTAACGATGTATCTGTCTTTAGGAGAACGACCAGTAAATTTACCAGTGTCTACAGCTACAGCACCTGTGTTAGTTAGGATACCTTTTTCAAAACCTTCGTTTGCTGGATTTGTTTCATCTTGGAACAATTGTTCATAAGAAGGATTGTGTACGATTTCGAAATCGCCAACAATACCGTACTTGCTTAAATCTAAATTTGCCATTTTACGTTTGAATTTAAATTAAAATGTGGTATATTGTTTATAGTCTCTGTTCGGGTTTAGTAAATCAAGAATATGTTTTTCAACATGTCCTTGTAAATCCGATACAAAAGTAATACAATATTTCAGAAAAAATATCTCATTAGAGAAATTTTTCCATAATCTGAAAACTTTTATAAAACCATAACAATATATGCTAACTGAATGTTGCAATTTGAAATATAACATATACTTTTGTTTGTTATAATAGATAAATCAACTCAACTTTAGAATTAATGAAGATTATAAATTTTAGCGAATCGAACTCTATTCTGAATCAATATGTTTCGGAAATTAGAAATGTGGAGGTGCAAAACGATCGTTTGCGTTTTCGCAGAAACCTCGAGCGCATCGGCGAAATCATGGCTTACGAGATGAGCAAAACGTTCACTTACTCTGTAAAAGATATTCAAACTCCGTTGGGCATTGCTAAGGTTAGTACTCCTGATAACCAGCTTGTTATCAGCACAATTTTGCGTGCCGGACTACCATTCCATCAAGGCTTCTTAAGCTATTTTGATAGTGCCGAAAACGCTTTCGTATCTGCTTACCGTAAATACAAAGATACCTTGAAGTTCGATATTCACGTAGAGTATTTGGCTTCGCCACGCATTGCAGGAAAGACATTGATCATAACCGACCCGATGCTTGCTACAGGTGGCAGCATGGAGTTGAGCTATCAAGCCATGTTGACTAAAGGGAAACCTTCAGAAATTCATGTAGCTTGTATCATTGCCAGTCAAGCAGCAGTCGATTTTATAGCAAGCAAATTCCCCGAAGATAGAACAACTATCTGGTGTGCGGCTATCGACCCAGAGATTGATTCGCACTCTTATATCGTACCTGGTCTTGGTGATGCGGGCGATTTGGCTTACGGCGAAAAGGAATAAAGATATTCAAGAAATAGAGCGTTAAACAAACGCTTTTAAAGTAAAGCAATCTACTTCGATAACTGTTAACAGTTATCAAGGTAGATTGCTTTGTTTATTGTGATAACTGTTAACAGTTAACATGTAGTATGTTATAGACTATTTTGCTAGCTCTATTGATTTAATCTTTCAAACCTGCATGTTTCATATTCAGGATAATTAGATATACCTTAATGAATATGCGCTCTTATTGTTTGATCTGCTATGAACCTAGGTTTCAACCTTATTTTGTATTCTGTAATTGTTTGGCTGCCTCAGTAAAAGCATCCATAATAATAGTGGGACGATCGTTTTGGAATGCTCCTAGTGCATAGCCGCCTCTACATGTTTCCGGTGCCCAATAAAATACGCCTGTGCATCGACCCTCTGTTTCATTCATGGCCGCCTGAATTAAATTACTCATAAACTCTTTCCCTTCTACCGGTTTGGCAGCCTCTACTCCTGTTTCAACAATCATCACTTCGCAATTGTATTTACGGCTGATGCGATTTATATTTTTAATACTTTCCTCCAATGTTTTTTCGGCATTGGGTTGGTGGTTAAACTTCATTGCCCAATAAGGATACACGCTTACGCCTATTATATCCCATTTACCGCCATGTTGTTGCAAGCCATCAAAAATAGTGTCGTATAGTTTGTTGTCAAACGCATTGTCAAGATGCACAATCACTTCGGCGTTAGGATATACCTTTTTCACGGCATCATAACCGGCAGTAGTCAATCCCGCATATTGATCCATATGAGTACTGGCACGTCCCATACCCCATAAAAAGCCATTACTTGTTTCATTGCCTACTTGCACCCATTTTACATCAATATCATGGTCTTTGAGCAGCTGTAGTGTCTCTTCGGTGTGATGAGCCAATGCCTCTTTCATCTCTTCATAATTATAATCTTTCCAAGCTTCCGGGATATTTTGCTTTTCAGGATCTGCCCACCAATCACTATAGTGGAAGTCAATCATAAGAGCCATGTCGTGTTCTTTGGCACGTTTTGCCATAACAAGCACATCCTCTTTGCTACTCCAACCATCTTTGGGGTTTACCCAAACACGCAATCTTATGGCATTGAGCATAAGCTGCTTCATTAATAAGGTGTTTTCTGTTTGGATATTCTCTTTATTATATGAGAAAAAGCCTCCTGACTCTAGTTGGGTTGTACCACTTATATCTGCTCCAAGCCAAAACTCTTTTGGTTTAGCTGATGATGCTATTTCGTTTTGAGGAGTCGTTTGTGCTGATAAGTTAATGCTAAAAAGGAGTGATAAAGCTGTTAGACTTATAAAGCTTTTTGTCTTAGATGACTGTCTTTTAAAGTTCATAGTATTGATATTTAATTGATATTTAGTGTTGTATAGATGCAAATCTAATCAATTTAAGGTTAATTAGATAAATGTAAAGGACGAAAAATGACATAAAAGAGACCGTATAATTAATGCAAATGATGCTGCGATCGTATATTCTATTTGTTGATAGGAACTTGTTAGCACAATTCAATCATGCTATAAGTCAGTTCTCCATCTATAGGTCACAATTATCCCTTATCCACTCCATCTGCGGATCTATCCCTCTTAATTTATTATAGAAAGAATCTTTAATCAAAACATTGGGATGCAAAGTTGACTCGTTATCCAAATCAGAACAAGGTCTTTTAAGATAAGAATGACTGATGAAACCTTTCGTTTTTGTAAAAGGTAAGATTATAGGCATTATATCGCCAAAACAAGTGGGGCGTTGAGACGTTTCAGTTCCTATCGTTTGAAATAGATGATTATCGTGAATCGTGGTGAGCAGATAGTTGGCACTGCTAAATGTGTTTTGCCCTTGAATAAAGATAACCTTCCCAGTGAATAGCTGTTTTAAGCGTATGTGGTTTTCCCATTCGGGTATCTTAGGTAGATCATTGGTATTAATCAATATCTTAGCATCTGCTTGTATTGGTGTGAAGTACGTAGAACTAGTTTTGACAAAGTCGGATACACGAATAAATGCATCATAACTCTTAAACGATTTATCTTCGGGAAGTAGCGCTTCGAGCAACATATCGCCCAACATACTATTTCCACCTCCATTGTTGCGCATATCAACTACCAATGTCTGAATGTGCTTTGTCTCCATTTCGGCAAACATATTCTTTAAGAATTCCTCAAAGTCGGGTATGGAGTTTAGAATCTCTTCGTTGCAGGTTTGTCCAAATAAGCGGCAACCTATCTGGTAAGTCAATCTATCGAACATGCCATTGAACTGGAAATAGCATATGGAGTCGACTATCTCATAATGGAAGAGATCCTCTTTTTTTGAAGTGATGGGGTGCAATTGGGGTTGAGAAGCCATGAAGCTTTCTTTCTCTTCATTCATGTGAAACACCTCTTTGGTATCATCACTCAAAGTAATCGTTAACTCTCCATCCTTTATATCTACTCCTAAAGCTTCCAAGAAATCGGGATTGTTTAAATAGAAACTTCCGCTAATACCTCTTTTTATCGAGTTTTCTGATGAAACATATAGGCTCATCTGTTTGTGAATAGTCGATATCGGTATATCGTTTATGGCGGAGATTACTTTACCCAAAAACGCTTGGTGTGGCGCGGTGGTAGCGTAGATGTAAAAGTCCCCTTCGTAAAATCGGGTATTAAAAGGGAATGGGTTAGATGGGATGGTTTCTATAAAGGTATGTGCATCTTCTAAATTAGTAAGCAGTTTGTTTAACTGCACCTGAAACTGAGGCAGCGTCCATTGACTCTCGTCTGATAGCAATTCGCAAAGCACCTCTACTTGTTCTTTCATCGTGGCCTCTAGTTGTGGCAACACGATAAAAGCCGGGTGAGTCGTTTTGATGAACTCAAAGAGGTTCATTAATTCGTTTTGATAACTATTGAATTGTCGATGCTCATGATAGATAGGAATTTCTCTGTACTCCATAGTAGTGTTTGTTTTGATAGTATGTTATTGTTATTCAAATGTAGTGATTATTAGATAAATGAAGAGAGGCTATCAACACTTTTTTTGTTGGATAGCCTCTCTGTAATATTATGATAGGTGAATTTATTGCACCTCTTCGATTTGCACTATTTTAAATAATCTTTGATAAATGATTCCACTCTATCATACATCGGTTCTGTCCAAAACTCCCAACTACCGTGGTCGGCGTTGCGTAGGGCATGAAACTCATATTTCTTGTGACTCTCTTGTAGCTTGTTGGCAAGTCTATCGCTTTGCGAGAAAGGAACAACTCTATCTTTGGTGCCATGAGCTAGAAATATAGGAGGCAATGCCACATCTTCATTAATATAATACAAAGGACTGATGCGTTTTGCCAACTCTGGATCTTCCTCTACTCCTACTTTTCCCATCAATAAGCCTTCCGGACTCTTTGCATCGCCTGTGGTAGCAGCCGTCGGGTCGTCTTTCATCACCAATAGGTCGGTTGGTGGATAATAAGCGATTATGCCGTTTATCTCGGGAACAGTGTCGTTGTCAACACTTAACGCTGTAAATAAAGCGGTATGTGCACCCGATGAATCGCCCCATACAAACATATTGTTGGGATTGACATGATACTCTTTAGCATGCGACTTCATATAGTAGAATGCATCAAGCGCATCGTTTCGTTGAGCCGGAAATACGGCATCGGGTGTGGGACGATACTCAACAAGGGCTATTACATAACCTCTTCTGGCAAACTGTGCAACTTGAGGTATATTGTCATACATTCGTTGTTTCATCCAAGCCGAACCTTTCACAAATATAATGCAAGGATAGGTTTGGTCTGACTTTTCTTTTGTTTGAGGAATAAACAGTTGCAAAGAAAGGGGTTTACCATCTTTGTGCGCATAAACCACATCGGGCAGATAGCTCACTTTATATTGTTCGGCCTCTTGCTCTACGTATCTAACCTCCGAGTTTGTAGGAATAGCTTCGGGGAAATCTTTCTGGTTATTGCGTGGACCATTCTGGGCACTAAGGCTTACAGCCGATACTACCAGTGCCAATACAAAAAATAGATTCTTTATCATTGTCTACATATTTATTATTAATCAAGTTATATGGATTATCTCATTTGGTAGGCTGCTACTCATTTATCATTAGACTATAACAATATTGCTATTGTTATGTTTCTAAGGGGTGAGTATGTTTTTCTAAAGAGGAAAAGAGATTGACTAACTCGTTTTGATAAAGGTTGAGCGGTTGTTCTAGGTGATATACAGGAATATCTTTAGGTTAGATGATGAGTAATTATTATTATTTGGCTGGTTTGAACCATCTATATGCAGTTAAAGCAGTCATAGCAAAAGCAAATGCGGTGGAGCCAATAAATGTATTCTTTAGATTAAATGTATCATTGAACAGCAAGCCAATGATGTAATTAATCACAAAATAAAAAGGAATACTTGCAATGAATATAGCTATCAGTTTGATGATTTTGATTTTCATGTTTTTTCAGCATTAGCGAGTGGATATACTGTGAAGGATATTGCTTGATAGAAAGCGAGCGATTGTATTTTGAGTATCAAACACAATCGCCCTTCCTTCATATTATATAGGTGTGAAATTACTTCACTTCCCAAGTTTCATTAGTCATCAACAACTCGTTGAAGTTGTGATACTTCTTCATTGCTTTCACCTCTTCGATTTGCTCAGTAAGAGCAGCATCGTAGGTTGGCGCTTCAACAGCTCTGATAACTCCCAATGCAATAGGGAAATCAGGACCTTTCATTAAAGCCAAGTGCAATTGAAGTGTGTGGTCTTCGCAATGAGCATCGTGTACCAATAGATCGTTTTCGGTAATACCGTTTTCGCCAATCTTTACCACTTTCACGCCGAAGCCTTCTTGCATCAAACCTAACTCACGGTCTGCACCAAAAATCATTGGTTTGCCATGTTCTAAGTAGATAGCGTTTTTAGCGCGACCTTCTTTGGTAGCTACACTCTCGTGTGTGCCATCATTAAAGATGATACAGTTTTGAAGAATCTCTACTACCGAAGCACCTTTGTGATTGGCTGCTGCTTTCAATACTTCTACTGATGCTGCACCATCGACTGCAACGCAACGAGCAAAGAAACGACCACGTGCACCGAATGTCAATTCTGCTGGATAGAATGGATCTTCTACCGTACCGAATGGAGATGTTTTACTCACAAAACCACGATCAGAAGTAGGAGAGTATTGTCCCTTAGTCAAACCGTAGATGCGGTTGTTAAGTAACATCATATTCATGTCTATGTTGCGACGAACAGCGTGTATAAAGTGGTTACCACCAATGGCAAGACCATCGCCATCACCAGAGATTTGCCAAACGGTCAATTCTGGATTAGCTACTTTTACACCGGTAGCAATGGCTGCTGCACGACCGTGAATGGTGTGGAAGCCATATGTATTTACATAATAAGGTAGACGTGATGAACAGCCGATACCCGAAATCACAGCAATGTCTTTAGGTGCTTTACCCAAATCGGCCATTGCTTTGTGCATAGAGTTCAAAAAAGCGTGGTCGCCACATCCCGGACACCAACGTGGTTGCCCGAATTTATAATCTTGTATTGTATAAGTTGTTTCGCTCATCTTCTTAGTCCTCCAATAATTTAGTGAATGCTTCTACAAGTTCAGTAGTAACAAATGGTTGTCCCTTAACCTCGTTGAATTGGCTTACCATCAAGCCTGGTATTTGCATGCGTAAATAACCTGCAAATTGACCAAGATTTTGTTCGGCCACTACAATTCGTTTGTACTTTTTCAACTCTTCTGCTGTATTCTTTGGCAGTGGGTTGATGTATTGGAATTGTGCCAAGGCTACTTTGCGACCTTCGTTACGCATCTCATCCATCGCTGCATGAAGGTTACCGTAAGTACCACCCCAACCAACAATTAGTAAATCGGCATCGTCTTTATCACCTTCAATCTCGAGTGCAGGAATGATGTCTGCAATCTTATCAACCTTAGCTTGACGAAGACGTGTCATTAAATCGTGGTTCTCAGGATCAGTAGAGATAACACCTGTAGCGTTGCTCTTCTCTAATCCACCGATGCGGTGCATGAAACCTTCAGTACCTGGAACTGCCCAATAGCGAGCACCTGTTTCGTCATTGCGTTTGAATGGAGTCCAATCGCCTTGCATATCAGGTGTTACATAAGGAGGAGTAATGGTTGGGTATTCTTCTAGTTTAGGCAAGTGCCAAGCAGCCGAACCGTTTGCAATGAATGCATCAGTCAACAACACAACCGGAGTCATGTGTTCTACTGCAATCTTACATGCCATATAAGCAGAGTCGAAACAGTTTGTTGGCGATGTAGCAGCAATCACCGGCATAGGGCTTTCGCCATTGCGACCGTAAAGTGCTTGCAATAAATCACCTTGTTCTGATTTGGTAGGAAGACCGGTTGATGGGCCACCACGTTGCACATTAACAACCACCAAAGGAAGTTCGGCAATCACAGCCAAGTTCATCGCTTCGCTCTTCAAACAAACACCAGGTCCCGATGTAGTTGTAACGGCTAAGTCGCCGGCAAACGCCGCACCTACTGCCGAAGCACAACCTGCAATCTCGTCTTCGCATTGCACAGTTTTCACACCAAGTGATTTGTGCTTAGCCAATTCGTGAAGAATATCGGTAGCCGGAGTGATGGGGTATGAACCCAAGTACAACTCAAGTCCCGCTTTTTCGGCAGCAGCAATCATACCATAAGCAGTTGCTTTGTTACCGTTGATATCTGTATAAAGACCTTTTGCTTTAGGGTCTTTGCTTTCAATTCTATAAGTAGAGGTAGAGGCGTGTGTGTTGTGACCATAGTTGTAACCATCGTTCAACACTTTGATGTTTGCATCAGCTATTTGAGGCTTTTTGGCAAACTTCTCGCGTAGCATCTCTTCAGCAATTTTCACGTCGCGGTTAAACAACCAACATACCAAACCTAGGGCAAACATGTTTTTGCAACGAAGTATCGACTTGTTGTCCAAGCCTGAGTCTTTCAAACTCTCTTTGCACATCGACGAAATAGGTACTTCGATTACATCTTGTACAATGTTTAATTCATCAAAAGGATTGTCAGTAGTGAAAAGAGCTTTCTCTAAATCTTTCGCACCAAAAGAGTCGCTGTCTGTAATGATAAGTCCATCAGGACGGCAGAATTGAACTTGTGTTTTGAGCGCAGCCGGATTCATAGCAACAAGCACGTTGCATTTATCACCAGGAGTGTAAACTTTGCCTGCTCCAATATGTACTTGAAAACCTGAAACACCAGTTAGTGAGCCTTGTGGGGCGCGAATATCTGCCGGATAGTCTGGGAATGTACAAATGTCATTACCTACATTAGCCGACACATTCGAGAAGATGTTTCCGGCAAGCTGCATCCCGTCGCCCGAGTCGCCCGAGAAGCGTACAACTACTTGCTCCAATTCTTTAACCATCATTTCGTCTGCCATAATTTTTTTTCTTATTAAAAAACAAAGGATTAATGTAATGCTTTTTGTTGTAAGTTGACGATTGGTAGTCTGTTGCTATTCTAAAATGGAGCAATGCCCTTCTAAGGCGTAAACCCAAAAACAGACTCTTTCCTGTCAGCTAAGAAGCATGGCAAATTTCGTAAAGTTAACTCACTTAGCAAAATCTTTTCTAATTTATCTATATTGAAATATCAAAAGAATTGTAGCTGATGGCGTAAAGTGATAGTATGATGTCTTATTTAGAAGAATAATATGTTAAATGTTAACCGCAGGTCTACCATTTTGCTACAGTAGGGTAGGTTGCTATTTAACTATTTGGTTGCTATAGGTGGTCTCACTATAATGCATTGCTTTGTAATGAACTTCTTTTTATTGTCGGTTTTAACGGATACACGATGAATTAAGCGTTTGCTGTTTTGAACGTAGTGGTAGAATACTATTTATAATCCTTTGTTTAAAACTTTTCAGCCTATTATTGTTAAATCGGTAGAATGCTTTATCTTTGTCACCATATTCTTTTAACACTTGCCTCTGTAGTTCAACGGATAGAATAGAAGTTTCCTAAACTTTAGATACGAGTTCGATTCTCGTCGGAGGTACAGTAGCAAAAACGGTTTATGATAAGTGATTATCATAAACCGTTTTTGCTTATTGAATTAAAGGAAGTTGCTTTGCTTAATAGTAACTATTCCTTATCTCCTTAGCAATATATCTCCCCATCAATTGTTGTCCTTCTACACCTGGATGCAGTCCATCGACTAGGTATCTGCCTTGACTAGAAGGTTGCTCATGCTTTTCGCTAATGCCGCTATTAGAATAACAGTCGATGACTTGCACCGATAGTGCTTGACATATCTCGCGAAGTATCTCAATCTTTTGTCGGTTGAGCGCATTGTGCTCCGGGTTGCCGGTTTGTATAGGTGTACATACAAAGATACGGCAGCTTGGATATTTCTCTTGAATGGTTTGGATAGACCAACGTGCTGCACCCGCCATATTGGTAATGTCAACTTCATCGAGCGATTTACCTTTTAATGCTTCTTCGGCACAACCTAAGTTGCGGTCATTGGTGCCCATAGAGAATACAAATACATCAGGAGTGGGATATTCGCCGCTCTCAACTTCGTCTATAAACTTCTGGATATGCACCTTCGATACATTGTTATGACGCATTTGTATCTCCAAAGCATCGTCGGTAGGCTGCCAACCGCCAGATATTCCTGCAAAGTTATCCGACTTATACTCTTGTGTATCGGTGTAGGCAGCCCATGTAGCCGAACCAACGGCTACATTGTGATGAGTGGCAAATCCCAATTGGTCGACAACCGTTTTAGACCACTGATTGCCTGCGGTGATGCTATTGCCATCGCAGCCAAAATTCATGCTGCTAAAATCTGGATAGAGGCTTTGGGCATATGAACATATACCCAATAAGCCTATGATTGCTGTTATAAATAGCTTTTTCATACCGATTGTATTATTTCTTGGCAGCTTCTCTTCTACGTTCAAGTTCGGCAGTTACCTCTTTTACTTTCTTTTCAGAAAGAGGATAGAACATCATGCCGATGATGGCCAATAGACAGCTGGCTGCTGGTAACCAACTCAACATTAAACGTACGCCGAGTATAGCACTATCGGGTTGCATAGATACTTCTTGATTGTAACCAAATGCTGCCAATAACCATCCGGTGATGGCTGCACCAAATGCCCAACCCATCTTTTGCGACATGGATGATGAAGAGAATATCAAACCTGTTGCACGACGGCCGGTTTTTAACTCTTGATAATCTACGATATCGGCATACATACTCCATAGTAGCGGCAATACATAACCGGCACAAATAGAGATAATGATCTGCAAAATCAAGATCCATGTGATATGTTCTGGAGTAAGGGTGAAGAATAGAATACTTAATACTCCGGCAATTGCCAAAGCTATCATATAGGTTCTTTTCTTACCAAAGCGGTTTGATATAGGTGCTGCAAGGGCTACACCTACCATGTTGGCTGCTTGACCGACCAATAGATAAATGGTTGCCATGGTCCAACCCATATATGGCATCTTATAGTTGATTTGGATGTAATCGGCAAAGTAGAACAAGGCTACACCATCGCGAATGGCATTGAACAGCAAGGCTGCTACGCCCGAAACCATCAATATCCACCAAGGTGCATTCTTGCAAAGGTCTTTTAAATCGTCTTTTACACTCACGTCGTTCTTTTTCTCATCGATTGGTTTCACGCGTTCTTTGGTCCACTTGAAGCATAAGAAGAAGAGAAGTGCACAGATGGCTCCAATAACTGCTACTGCCATGGTCCATCCTGTTGGATCGCTGCTGATACTGTTATCGTTCATCGCTTCTTGTCCATCGGCGGCGAAGAAGTCAACCAACGGTTGCAACAACATAAAAGTGATGAAACTACCTGCAAAGGCAAAGAACATACGGTAAGAGGCTAGTACGTTTCTCTCTTTTGGATCGCCCGACATCACTCCTAACAACGATGCGTAGGGCACATTGACTGCTGTGTAAACCATCATCATCAGCGTATAAGTCATATAGGCGTAGATGATTCGTCCGCTTTCGCTAAAGTTAGGGGTAGTAAATGTAAGTATTCCGACTGCCGCAAAGGGAATAGCAAACCACATAAGGTAGGGTCTGTACTTACCCCAACGAGTTTGAGTGCGGTCGGCTATTATCCCCATAACAGGGTCGTTCACCGAGTCCCAGATGCGTGTAACCAAGAACATGGTACCGGCAGCTGCGGGTGATATACCAAACACTTTTGTGTAGAAGAATAGTAAATACATGCCAAAAATCTTCCAAAACATAGAAGATGACATATCTCCAAGGCCATAGCCTACTTTTTCTTTGAATGAAATCATTGTACTTAGATGGGTTAGTTTATATTAGTTTCTAATTATTATTTGCTTGCGCTCGTCTTTTACAATCATCTTTTCAGCAGTTCGTATATCGACCTCCAATGGTGCAGTCACAAAATCGGGCACATTATAAGAGAATACTGAATAATCGTAATAGCGTTTTGGCTCTTTCTGTGGTAGCAAGAATGGTTTTGTGAAAGTTCCATCTTCATTCATACATGCCAGATAAAGACGTGTGTACAATCCATCGCCACGACGACTGCTGAATACAAACCATCTTGAATCGCTACCCCAATTATGGAAGCTTTCGGTATTGTCGCTATTCACCTCATCAATTGGTTTGAATGAGCCATTGCTTAAATCGTACAACCAAAGATCGGCCTCTTTGTGCCAGATGGAGAAGTTACCATAATCGGATAGGGTAACCATTATGTACTTGCCATCATACGATGGGCGAGGGAAGGAGATACTTTTATCGATTGTTTTGGCATTGATAAGTGTATCAACTATCGTTCCCACTTGGCCTGTTGCAGCATCGAAGTCTACGCTGCAAAGACTGTATTTGATATCTTTATATTCAAATGGTATCGCCTTGGTCTCTGCCGAACAGAAGTATAATTTCTTTCCATCTGCCGAGAATACAGGGAATGTCTCAAAGGACTCTTTTTGACGAAGTTGAGGAACGAGGATTAACTCATTGCTCTCGGGATGATAAATCACTACATCTGATGCTAAATCTAAAACTTCAACCCGTTCGTCTTTGGCGGTATGAAAAGCTTGGCGTGTTTCGTTTACTGAATATGCAATATACTTTCCATCGGGATGCCAATATGGATAAACGCACGACGAGATCGTTGAATCGGTCTTGGTGTTGAGCATCTCCATCTGATTGTCTATTCGAAGTAGTGTTCCTCCATTCTTGCCACGTATGTGCAGACTCACTTGATTGGGCGAGGCTTGATTGAGCGAATGGCAATTGACGCACATGGCAGGGGTTAAGGTGTTTTCAATAATGGGTTTCTCGTCGAACGACGATAGATCGCGTTCATATATCCCCATTTTACTCCATACTTCATAGCCGGGTGCTATCTTGCGATAAACCAAACCGTAATCGATGAGGTAGGTGCTGACATACATTGAGAAGGGTTTATACTGTAACCACTTTCCATCTTGATGGATGGCAACGGTAAACTGTAAACTGTCGCCTATGTTTTCTGCTAATAACTGTGCCCATGCTTTATGAGGGAAATCGGCAGTTTGTTTCTTGTTGATGTGCAACTCTCCACTTTTAGCTCCCACTACCTTGACGTCGATACGGTTGTAACTGTCGGTTACCATATCAAAGTTCATGGGTGCAATGGTGGCTGGTATCGTTACATTGATATAATCGGGGAATATATCAGGGTAACTTGCAACCATTTCGGCATCCTTGACCGAACGTTTGCATGCAACCAATAGCGGTATAGCGATAAAGAGTATGATGTATTTCTTCATGGTATTTCTTTAGTTCTTTAGTAATAAGTAGCTCCAATAGGTGTGCCCAAATTTATCTTTTAGTATGTTTGGCGTGTTGGATTGTTGTTGTGTATAGATACGAGCAAATGACTCCATTGAGCTCTTTACTTGTGGGGCAATATTCCAAGGCATTCCATCGAATGAATTGTTTTGTTGCGACCAACTGAAGGCCAATACCTCTTGATACGAACGTGGTATTTGGGAATAACCCATATTTCTGCCAAGCGGATAATATTTCATAAATGATTCTATATCTCGATTGAGCAGCGTGTAGCCTAAAAGATATTCGAATGCCATCTTGTTTTTAATGTTGTGAGTTAGCAGCATACCAAGCATCATGTCTTTTTCGGTTGGACTGAATAAGAAATCTTTCGGGTAGCGAAGTCCTCTCAATGGTCCCCACTCAGGATTCATGCTTATTTTGTTTTCATCGTATAGAAATGTTTTGGCATGATTGGCCCATTTGCGATAATAGGTTGTTTTGGTAAGTGCATTGATATATTTGGCTGCTACTTCGTATTCGCCATTTATCAAATTGGTCTCGGCCAAACGTTTAAATCCTCTTACGCTCTTGCGAAAGTTAGGGATGGCTTCCATCGCTTCAAAGGCATGGCGCTGGGCTGTGTTAATCATTCCTAGGTGATAGTATACTTCGCCGGTAACAAGTGGCGAAGTGAAATCGCGTTCGAATTCAGTAAACAGCCCTTGTGTGCCATTCTGATAGAACTCAAACATCCGGTCGCTCAATTGTCCGGTTTTACCCAAAGCCAAGTTCAACGCTACTACCGAAAATGGTGATGTGGGCGTTTTCTTTTCTGCTTTATGGATAATCTTTTGCCAATGTTGCTTTCTGACTAAATAGTCGTACTCCATCACCTCCTCTTTATCCATACTAATCGCTGCCCCAATAAGTGGTATCGATACAACTGCTATTGCAATATATTGCGTTGTTATAATCCAACTTTTCGTTTTGGGCAACCAAACAAATAGTAATGGTATAGCGATGGTTAGTGCAGCCGTAATAAGTATGATGTATGGTATAACACTGGGGAAACGGTAATAACCGATACCTATTAGCAAGCTACTTAAAGGATACTGTATCCAACTCTTGGTTAATAGCGGACAGAAGATGCTTATCACGATTATAGTTAATGTAAACAGCCATTTGTGAGTGTCTGTTGTCTCTTCGAACCATATTCTTAATACTACCAGAGCTACACCGATAAAGAATGCTCCACCTACGCACCAATAGAGCAATGGGGTGAATATAATCCCACAAACTAAGCGAGCTATGGGAGAGTTAATCCAACGAAACGTGAGTGTTGCTATGAGGGTGATGAGAATGGATACTAAGTAGGCAAGCATGCTGTTTTCATCGCATAGAAATATCCACATGGCAATAGATGGAATAAATGTTAGTGGATAAAAACTGGGATTATCTTTAATTCCTTTTGCTATCTGCCATAACAATTGTTGAAAGGATACCAACAGCAAAGCTATGATGATGGCTCCCAACCAACTGTGATAATAGAATTGTGTAAGAAACTCAGCTGCATATTCGGCAACACCACCAGGTGTAGCTATGCGTTCTTGCCAATAGAGTGTGTCGTACAAGAATAATTGAAACTGCTCTTGATAGTGCAGATGTGCGGAATAATATAAAGCGAAAAACAGAAATACACACACACCAAAAAGGAGTGGCAATGCATATCTGCTGATATATTGTGTTCGTGAGCTCATATACAATTTAATTAAAAGGTTCTACGGGTATTTGTTCTACCATACTCTCTAGGATGTTTGCGTTAAATGGCACGCTGTTCTTAGAAAGCTCGGGTATATTGTATGATTTTAAATTCAAGTCATCGTTTTCGGGGTTTGCTTGTGGCAGTACAAATGGCTTTCCCACGTTGCCGTTGGGGTCGATATGCGCAAAATAGACACGTCCGTATTGTCCATCGCCTCTTTTGCTAGCAAATGCAAACCACTTACTGCTCGACGACCAACTATGATAGGTATCCGAGCGATTTGAATTTACCGTCTGAAGTGTGTCGATATTGCCGGTACTTAACTCCATTAGTTGCAAATCAGTCTCTTTGTGCCAGATAGGGAATGTTCCATAATCGGCTACGGTATAAAGAATATATTTACCATTGGGTGATGTCTTGGGGTGACAAACCGAACCATTCATCTTGTTTGCGTTCCATAAAGTATCTACCCGATTGCCCCATGTTTTGTTCTCTGCATCGAAAGCGATACTACAAAGTGAGTAACGCAGTTGTCTGATGCTATCAGGGAGTGCTACAACCGGTGCAGAACAGAAATAAACGGTTTTGCCATCGGCCGAGAAGGTAGGAAACGTCTCAAATGAAAGCGTGTCACTGACTAAAGGCGAAGTTATCATTCGGTTGTTTACAAAGTCTGCAATAACTAAGTCGGACTTTGAATCATATACTTCGAGTCTATGATTGTTGGTGCTATGAAATTCGGGGATAATGATATTGGTTGAGAATACTCCATAAGCACCACTAGGATGAAACCCACCATAGACTGCTGCCGATATCATTTCATCGTTCTTGAGCGATAACTTGCGAATGCGACCATCTTGGTTCAGTATGGTACCACCATTCTTTCCACGTAGATGAAACATGGATAGATTGCCCTCATTGTTGCCATATACGTGACAGTTCATGCACTTTCCACCCATCAATTTATTGTCTGCAAGTGTCTGCTCATCGAAGTTCTCAAGGTTTCTTTCTTTGATATGCAATCTATTCCATACCTCATAACCCGGTTCAATAAGTCGGTAGCTAAGATACGAGTCAATGCTATCGGGGGATATATTCCAATAAAAAGAAGGGTAGGATAGCCACTGATTATTGATCTTTGCTATTACCGTTACAGATATAGTGTCTTTCACATTGTTCTGCATTAGCTTCTTCCATTTCTTAATAGGGAAACAAACTTTATTATCGGATGAATGTACTACGAGGCTATCTGTTTTGCCATGCAAAATAACCGTAACTGCCTCTACAGAATCTCCTCTTAACAAGAAGTTAAGAGGTGCTATATTTACGGGTATGGTGATGTCTTCGTAATCGGGGTACATGTTGATACGCTCATGTATAGCTACCACTTGTTGAGGCTTAGGTGTACACCCAGTAAGTAAACAAGCAATAAAAATCATATTTAGTATTAGCGTTTTCAACATAAGATAAACTGATTAAAAGTCAGGATGTGTTGATTTGAATTCTTTTACTCCCATACACTCCATCTCTACCAACCAACCTGGGCGACAAACCGGTGCAAGGGTAATTACTTTAGGCGTATCAGGGAAACGGTTATCAAACATCTTTTTTACCACTTCATAGTCGCCCATATCGCGGAGATATACAATGAATTGTCCCATATCATTGAAGTTTGCATCTGCCTCTTTTAATAAGGCTTCAACATTTTTCCACATTCTTTCTACTTGCTTTCTGATGTTGCCAGGGTGTTCAATCTCACCTTGGTTGTTGATGCTGGCAGTCCCTGAAATAAAGATGTGCTTTCTATCTCCATACTCTACTGCTGTGCCACGCTCAAAGCTAACTCCATATTCATGGGTAGGATTGAGGTGTGTATGTGCAGTTAGGAACTTTATTTGTTGAGGCGAGATACCATCGACAGCATATGCATCAAATAGAACATTTATGTGCGAGTCGGCAGTGCGTCCTGCAATTCCGGTACTGGCTATAAAGTGTGTTTCAGGAGTGAGGTTTTGTGTCGCAAATACTTCGTTGCGTGCTTTTACCACTCCGGCATAGTTGTTATCAACATCTTGTACAAAGATCCATGTACGTATGCAGTTGTTGGCTAAAGTTAGTTTTTCTTCCATCAACTGTACTACGTAATCATTAAAGATCAGTCGCATTTGATATTCAGCTTTACTTGCTTTGTTTGATGCTCCTGTCAACCATAAATGCCTGTAGTTGCCATGAGATGCCTCCAATAATCCATTGTCAAGTTTGCGGCATTTGATGTCTGTAACCAAGTAAACCCACAATGCCACTTTGGTGCCATCAAGTAGCGGTTGCTCTACAATAGAGTGAGCGCATCGCTTATCGTTAGCAATCTTATTATTGAGATGATCAACCTGATTGGCTGCATCGCTTAAGAAATATCTTTTAAATACGGATGTCGCTCCGTTTAGTTCTTGTTGTGTTAAAGATGCGTATGCTTCGTGTAATTTCTCTATTTGTTCTTCAAAGCTAAGTTCTCTATTTTTAACGTGTAATATTAAATGATATTCAGCTGCTGAATGGGAAACATTAAAAGATGAAATATCGGCATATATATCTTTGAAATCGATGTGTTTATAATTCATAGTTTCGTATTAGTGAATTACTGCAAAACTAACTATTAATGCGCTAAGAAGCAACTTTTAGAGTTAAATAATAAGCTCGTGTTACAAAGTCTTTTCATGTTATTTATAGCGAATTAAAGTTGGTATATTCTTACTTATTTCGTTGAGCAAAATGATAATAAAACCAATATGTTTTGTCAAACTTTTGTTTCAATTGCTCTATGTTATCTCCACTAGTCTGATAAAGTGTAGTGTATTGATAGAAGTCATCTATAACCTCTGGTGCTATAACGAACTTACCATTTTGCGGAAACGGACTCTCTTTGTTCGCTGCATAGATTAGGTAAGCCTCCTGATACAAGCGATGATTGGAGTATCCATTGGAATACTTTTCTATATGATTAACAAAGCTTTCTATGTCTTTTATCAATAAATCGTAGCACAACAGATAGTCTAATGCCGGCAGATTATTAGGGTTTGCATCGAGTAGGTTGCATAGTGATGTCTGAATATCAGCACTGCTTCGTATGGTATCTTTTTGTGGAAGCAAGCTACGTTTTGACGTAAGCCACTTCTTTATATTCTCTTTCTGATTTCCAGGCATGCGTTGCGTAGCCCAATCATTGTGTACGATGGTCTTTTGCAACATACGAAGATACTTCTTTGCAGCTTCATCGTCTTGGTTTATAAGATTGATTTCTGCTAACCGCCTTAATGCTCTACTTCCTTTGTGTTGGGGCGAAAATATCATCCCCAATATGGTAGCATGCTCTGCGAGTGTCATATCGCCTAGTTCAAACCACACCTCGTTGGCTGCATAAATACTCTGTGGGTCTGAGGTAGGAGCTACCGGAATAAACAAACCGTTGATGCCGTATTTCATTCTAGCTAATATTTTGCCAGGTAGATTCTGTTGCTTAGCATCAATTAAATTGGTGTAATATGTTGGTAGTAGACTGTTTTGACCGCCTTCATCGCTTTTCAAAAGGTTGGTACGATTGAAATAGTATTCACAATCATACTTAAGAATGCGTTCTCGTTCAAAATTAGGTTTGCCAAACTGTGCAGTAGATGGATAGATAAATGCTTCGTCCCAAGGTATGGTGAATATATATTTGGCAGCAATTGAAATTCCGATAGCTTCTACCAATAAAATAGCAAACAGGTATCTTGGCAGAATAGAGAATATAAAAACCAAAGTTATCCATACACCTATTCCAAATAACCAATAAGAGGCTGCAATGCAAATGAGTGCAAAGGGTATTATTGCTTTGGCAGAACGTAAATTGGCACGAATAAAAAGTAGAGCTATCAACGAACCACCCATAAACGAGAGTGTTGCCGAGATTGGATAGTATAAATTACAAAGCTTGCCAAACTCCCATAAAGTGAGGACCATAACAGGAATAATGGCCCACCAATTTTGCGTGCGATATAGAAGTCGATAATATACCGTGCCCAAAGCTACAAGAAGTGCGGCCATGATAAGAGGACCTACTCCTTGATAATAGAAGAATTGAGTAAGAAAATCACCTATCAAACACGACAATACAGCCGGTTGACTCATGTATTCGGTCATCGTTTGTGTAGAGAGAATAAATAATGATGTCTGCTCCCTATGAAAAAGATGATATGGATAGAGATAAAAGAAGAAGAGAAAGATAAGCACTCCTCCTATTATCGTAATTGCTGAGTATATTATTGCGGCTCTGTTTTTCATCTTATAGTATATATAGCATTGTAGAGCAATGCTCTTTGCAATAATTAGTAGGTAATGCTACAAATTTATAATATTCTGTTCTAAAGTCTTTGCCTAAATGCGTTTTAAAGTTATCGGTTATATAGACTATCCATAACTTGTTTTTGATCATTGCTAAATATACTTCTGTTTCGAGCGTATAAGAAACGTCCAAGTGTAGTTTGTCCCTCATTTACGATAACCTCTTTCGTACGTTCTCCTAATATTTCACGCTCACGCTTCATAGCCTCAAAATAACGAATAGAGTCTTCGCTGCTTTTAGTATTGTACCACTTTTTGTACAAGGGCGAAGTGATAGAGTCGGCTCTCTCTAGCGCATCTTTCCATTGTTGTAAATGGTCGTTTTGTAATGTTCCGGCAGTTGTACCTTTTTTGCTGTAATATACATGAATGTCTCCAGGTTCAGTTATGACTAACAGATCTTGATAATTCAAACGATGTTTCATCTCCATTCTTAAAATAGATACTTGTTCTTTAGTGCCTTCAAAATAGAACTTTCCATCTTTGATGCGAATAGAATCAACTGTTTCGCTAGTTTGTGGACCATCGGCTGGCACTAGAAATATCTTTGCGCCATCATGCAAGTTATTATCCAATGTGCCATAAATACGGAAGCTAGGTTCTTGTTTACACGAAGCAAGTAGACTTACTAATATAATTGTGTATACTAATATCTTTTTCATTCTTTCTTATTTTGATTTGCTACCTTCATCTGTTTGTTTGATCCCGAATAAAGCATGGAGCCGGCTATTCGAGAATCAAAGTCTACTGGTCCATTTACGAATTCGACACAATTATAAGATAGCATTAAATTACTGTAATACTCTTTTGGTTCTCTTTGTGGCAGTAGAAAAGGTTTTCTTCCTACACCCTCTTTATCAACGTAAGCAAAATAGGGTCTTGTATGCATGCCATCTTCTCTACGACTGCCAAATACCAACCAACGATCATTGCTGCTAAAGTTATGAAAAGCATCTGCATAATCACTGTTTACTTCACTCATTGGTGCAGTCTCTAGCGTTTCAAGATTCAATATCCATAAATCGGCTTCTTTGTGATATAGCGGAAAACATCCATAGTTTGTTTGCGTATAGACCAAATATTTACCATCCGAAGTTGGGCGAGGCAATGAAATGCTTTTACCCGCATCCGATACCATTACCAAAGTATCAATCTTATCTCCTAAGTTGCCATTTTCCGGGTTGAAGTCAATGCGACATAAGTCATATCGTACCTTGGTAACCTCTTTTGGCATTTCTCTACGCGTAGCTCTACAAAAGTAAAGTGATTTGCCATCGGCCGAAAATGCAGGATTAGTCTCAAAGAAATCATTGTTCTTTATCCCTTGATTATAGAAGATTTGATTTGCATTAATATCGTATACATAGACATCAGAATTCATATCAAATGTTTCCATTAAATCGGTAGCGGTAGTATGAAATAGTTGTCGCACTTGGTTGGTAGAATAAGCAATGTATTGTCCCGATGGATGCCAATAGGGATAAACAGCAGTACCAAGTGTTGAGTCGGTACGCGATTCCAATGCTGTCATCGTTCCATCTATTTGTAGCATGGTAGCTCCATATTTACCGCGAAAATGAACGCTACTTCTGTTAGGATCGCCCTTGCAAAAGGTATGACAATTGACACAGCTATTGGTTACTTGTGTATTCTCATACAAGCTATTCTGCTTATAGTCTGCTAATGAGCGTTGATAAATACCCATTTTGCTATACGTTTGATATCCGGGTGCTATTAAACGATAAACGATGCTGTAGTCGATAGAATCGGGTACAACATATAATTGGTATGGACGAAACGAATACCAATCATCTCCCTTTTTACCATATACCGACACCGAAATCGAATCGTTCGTATTGTCAGCCAGTAACTTTTGCCATTTCTTACTATCTATTTCGATAGACTTTTTGCCTTTAGCAGTTAGTGTGTCGCCATGTGTCCCTGCAAATGATACGACTATTGCATTATAATCATCAGACTTCATTCCAAAATCTAATGGTGCGATGTTTATAGGAATGGTTATATCCACATAATCGGGATAAATATCCGGAAGTTCATTTGAGTGAATAGGATTGGTAACGCTTATAGAGTTGCAGCTACTTAGTAGAAAAGCAAAGCTTAACAATAAGATAAGTATGTTGTTATAGTACTTCGTCATAAATTAGTAGTTAACCAAAAAGGGCATAACGCCAAAATGTGTTGTTAAACTGTTTGCGAGCAACTTGTTCTTTAGTTGCCGGCGATTGATTAAGAGCATTTACAAAGTTCATCAAGCGCTCTTTAGTAGAGTTGTCAATTTGCCAAGGTAAGCCCTCAAGACTATTGTTGCTTTGTAACCACTGCATAAGTAATGCCTCTTGCACATGAATAGGCAGTTTTGCATCGGTGTTTGCATCTAAATACAAATTTACTGCATATTCTAATTGATTCAAATTTTTATCTAACAAACATAGAGCAAAAAGATATTGCCAAGCAATTGGGTTATCAGGACGGTCTGTTAATAGTTTCTGTATGATAGGTTCTAACTTATATTCATTCATAAAGAAATCTTTTTTGAACAAACTTTTGCGTAAAGGCCCTAACTCTTTGTCGTTTTCAATAAGACTATCATTGTATAGAAAATGGCTCATATTGTTGGCCCACTCTTTGTAATAATGAGTTTTAGATAACTTCTTAAGATAAAGTGAAGCTATCTCATATCGACCATTTACGAGGTTGGTAGTGACAAGTCTCTGATAGCAACGACCACTCTTTTGATAATCGGGTATTGCCTCCATTGCTTCAAAGAAGAAGCGTTGTGCCGTATTTATCAATCCCATCGATAGATATGCTTCGCCCGAGAACTGTGGGTTCATATAATCTTGCTCGTAGATAGGTAGCAAAGACTGTCTACCATTTTGTGGATAAAAAAACAACTTGTCGCATAAAGTCCCCTTTTGTGCCATGGCCAGATTCAAACAAACTTGTTCCCACTCTGTAGCAGGTTTGTTTTGCGAACTGTTCTTTATCATACGATCCCATTGGCGTGTACGAGTAAAGTAATCATATTGAAGAACTGATTCTTCTTGTCTATCTACTAGATTATAAATATATAAAGTGCTTAGTGATGCTATACAGATTATTCCGATAGCAGCAAATAGCCTGTTAATTCTTAATTTATTGGATATGCCCGATAAGATATATATACCTATTACAATAATGGTAAATAATGCTATATACTTTTGTGAATAATCCATTTCGGGATAGCGGTAAGTACCAATACCCATTAAAAGTGAAGTATAGCTGTAGTTAAAATAAAAAGTTCCAATGCCTAATGTGCCAAACCAAGCAATGGCGGTTATCAGTAAAATAAAGAAAGGACTAATTCCCTCTTTGGTTTGATAATATTTGATGATTTCCCATCCTGCCATTATACAAATGAAGAGGAAAAACAATCCGCCTGTTATAACAAACAATAGGGCAGCCGATATTAATTCATAGACTATTCTGATTGTTGTATGTTTTATGGAAACCCCTATTACGACAAATAGCATATTGAATATACTAGCTATCAAGAAATATGGCATGGCATCGGCGCAAAGCAGAAATCCCCATATTGCAATTGATGGTAAGAATGTAATCGTATAGTTTAAACGTGTATTGCGGATAGAAGGTACAACGTTAAATAATAAGGTGAATAATAGTTGAAAGATGATAATTAAAAGGGTGAGAATAACTGGTCCCCATAGAGTATCATAGTAGAATTGAACAAAAAAACGAGAAACATAATGTGCTAAACCTCCAGGTAAAGATAATGTCTCTATAAAGTAGTATGAAGAGTAGTTGAACAACTGAAATTGTTCATGAAAGTGTAAGTGTGCAGGATAAATATTGCTCCAAAAAAGGTATACAATAAGTCCAAATAAGAGTGTCTGTAGTATGTTGATTAAGGTGGTTTTATTTTGCATCATAAATAGATAACTCGAAGTGAAATATAGAAAGATGAGGATACTTTATTTAATAAATGGGTGCACGGTCAAAGATTCCATACACCCATTTAATATATTAAACAATACCTCTTATATTATTTAGTTTTAAATCTCCAGAAGGTAGCTTCAGACCATCCACCTGCATTTTCAGGATCTTTAATGAAAGTCAGTACCATTTTATTCTCATTGAGCATAATTACTTGGAAATCGGTAGGTGCATAACCACCAGAGTTAATTTGCCATGGGAAAAGGATAGACTCAGCGGTAGTTGTTAGTGTACCAATTGACCAATCATCTATCTTGGTTCCGTAATTATCAAGGCTAAATGTTCCTTGGCGTACCAATTTTCCTTCAGGAGTAAATGTTTGGATTCTAGTACCTGATAATGACCATACCATGTATGCATTGTCATCTTCTTCGCCAGTTGGATTGCCCGAACTAGAATGGTTCATTTGACCTGATAAATCAGCAGGAGCACACGACCACCATGTACCAGAACCGTTTTGTGCGAAGTTTTCTCCTGTGTCACCGCGATAACCAAAGTTACCCCAAGCGCCACCATTCAATTCAGTATCCCATGTCCATGTTTTCTCGAAACCACCTGTTAGTGTTGCATATTCAGGAGGTACTGGGACGTCCATTACTTCTACATTAACTTTCCATTCCTTTGTAATTTCAGTTCCGTCAGGATTTAAAGCAGTAACTGTAATGGTATTTTCGCCTAGCAAGAACAGCGTAAATTCAGCATAAGCTCCATTTACTGTTACTACACCATTTGAAATCTTACTTGGAAGAGGTGTGTGATTACACACAGTCGCTTTGTTGATGTTCTTTCCGTCTTTTTGTAATACGGTAACTTCTGCATTGATTTTGTCAGGAGTGAGCACTACAATTTGTGACGTAGTATTATCTTCTTTCGGATCGCACGACGCGAACATCATGGCTCCGGCTACTAATGATAATAATATATATTTTTTCATCTTTTTGAACTTTAATGTTTATGAATATTAGTTCCAGCTAGCATAATAGCCTGCACTGCTTTCCCATCCGGCATTTTGCTTGATAGCGCCATTAGAAAGCTGAACTTCGCTGTTTGGTATACGGTAGTATCCTTTAGTTTCGTTGTATCTAGCAGAGAAAGAACCTGCTTGAGCCTTCATTTTAGCTTCTATGCCACCTGCATTCCAAATTTTGTGTCCAACTTGTTTTTCGAGAGCTTGAGGAGCAATACCCCATCTTCTGATATCACCCCAACGATGACCTTCGAAAGCAAGTTCCCAACGGCGTTCGTTGCGAAGATTTTCATCTGTATAAGAAGTAGCAGCCAAACCAGCTCTAGCGCGTACACGGTTCATACCATCAGAAGTTCTTGTCAACTCAGAGTGCATTAATAGAACGTCGGCAAAACGGATTACCACTAAGTTCTGTGGGTGTGTAGCTTGGAAGTGACCAAATGAAGTTCCATCACCCCAGTATGCCGATGTTGCTGCAAACGAGAAGTATTCACCTGCACCTGAACGGATAGCTACAATCTTTTTGTTGAAATAGCCAGTTTCTTCCATCTGTGCGTCATTGTCAGCATGGTTTATAGTAGCAGTAGCATCATAGATAGATGCTTCTCTACGCATATCTTCAGGTTCAGCTTCTTTCCAATCATTCCAAAGGTTTGTAGCAACTGGTCCAGAACCCCAGCCTGTACCAAATGGATAAACACTGCCTTCGCCATCTTTGTTGAACTTAGTACTATTTTGCCAATCGTTGGCACGAATACCAAAGTATAAACAGAATTGATTAGTTAAGTGCAATTGTGTTCCACTCCAATCTCCTAGATAACCGAAGTTCATTGAGAAGATTTCTTCTATATTTTTTCCATCTTTTGCCCAAGATTTACCAGCATCTTTTAAGTCTGCTACATAATCATAGTCTTTAGCTGTTTCTGAGTTTGAGTAAGTCCACAATAAACGGTAATCTTCAATTAAATCATGTTTAGAGTTGTTGATGACGTCATTCAAACAATCTACTACATAACCAGTTTCAATAGCACCTTCTGCCATTGGCATAGATGATTCGTTAAAGAAACCTGTATAATATAAGTATACACGAGCTAAGAATGCTTCGGCAGCCCAGCGTGAAACTTTACCATATGCTAATTTAGACCAACCATCGTATGGATATGAAGGCATGATTTGAGTTGCTTCATATAAGTCGGTAGCAATTTGTTTGAATACCTCTTTTACATCAGCTTGTTCAGGAGATACTTGTGCATCTTCAACACTTTCAGGAGCTTTATTCAACATAGGGATGTTACCAAAACATTGCGCCAATTCAAAATAGTTGTATGCTTTCAAGAAAAGCAACTCACCTTTAGTTTGATTGCGTAACTCTTCGTCAGCAATGTTTTCTACATTGGCCAATGCCATGTTTGCACGTGCTATACCTGCATAACGTCCTGTCCACATAGCTTGCATTGCCGATTCGCTGTTGTACAACAAATGTGCAGCAGCTTGAGTTTGCAAGTCATTTTGACCACCACCGCCATACATGTCATCACTAGCCAAGTTGGCAAAGAAGAAGTATGTGTCAGCAGGAGTTTTTAATGGCTCATTGATAGTTGCTTCATAAACAGCCGCAACCATTTGGTTTACATCTGTCTCATTCAAAGGGAAGTTGCTACTATCTTTCCCTGTATAGTTGGTTGAGTCAAGAAAATCTTCACAACCAGTTAAAGATATCATGGCAGCTAGGCCAAATAAATATATTTTTTTCATACGTAGTTCAATTAAAATGTAAGATTTACACCAAATATATAAGTTCTAGGTGAAGGGTAGAAACCTAAGTCAATACCAGATCCCCAGCTGTAGTTATCATCTCCAGAAGCTCCAACTTCAGGGTCCATTCCTGTGTATTTAGTGAATGTAAACAAGTTTTGAGCTGTAAAGTAAAGTCTCATTTGAGTAAATGGAACTCTTGGAAGAATTTGTTTGAAATTATATCCGATAGTTACATTTTGAATCTTCATATAGTCAGCATCTTCCAACCAGATATCAGAGAATGTTTTCCAGTTGATGTTAGAAAGATAAGTCAAACGAGGAAGTTCGTTTGATGTTCCTTCACCTGCCCATGATTTATATAAAAGCTTTTTGTTCAAGTTTTCGCTATTCGAGTTACCAGAGTTAGTAGAACGAACGATTTGATGTCCGAATGCACCTGCTCCTGTTACTGAAAAGTCAAATCCTTTGTATCCTAAAGAGATTGTAAAACCTACGCGTACATCTGGGTGAGGATTACCAATCATAGTCTTATCATCAGCATTGATTATGCCATCACCATTTGTATCAACATAGATGATATCTCCTGGTACTGGTTTGCCATGAATTTCGTCTTTGTATTTCGCGCTCCAAGCATTGATTTGTTCTTGGTTTTGGAAGATACCTGCAGTTTTCATACCCCAGAAGTAACCGATAGGTTTACCCACTTCTGCACGATATATTTCGGTAGTACCTTGCATGTAAACGCTTTCTGGACCATGGATGATTCCTTCAGTGTTAGCAATCTTAGTAATTTTATTTTTATTGTAAGCTACGTTGGCTGTTACGTTATAGAAGAAATCGCCTTTACGGTCATTCCAACCTAACGCTGCTTCGAAACCTTGGTTCTTCACGTCACCACCATTTACATAAGGGGCATTCAAACCATATACACCTAGGATAGGAGCTTTGATTAACCAGTCTTTTGTTTTCTTATCGTAGTAATCGGCATTTAATGATAAACGACCATCAAAGAAACGTGCATCAATACCAATATTCAACTGTTCTGAAGTTTCCCAAGTTAAGTTAGGGTTTTTAAGAATGTTGGCATAACCACCAGTAGTTAGAGCAGTTTTGTTGTCAACTCCAAAGAAGTAACCACTTGATTCGTCGAATGCGAATGTTGTTAAGTATTGGAAGTTATTAACAGCACAGTTACCATTACGTCCCCAGCTAACACGGAATTTCAAGAATTCTAACCAGCTTCTAGAGTTTTCCATCCAGTTTTCGTTTGTCATAACCCAACCAACTGATGCTGATGGGAAATAACCCCAACGTTTGCCACGTGCAAAGTTTGAAGAACCGTCGGCACGCATTGTAAATTGTGCTAGATAAGTTTCATTCCAGTTATAACTTGCTCTACCAAAGAAAGAAGCCAATGAACTATCGCCTGAAGGCCATCCGTTGATTGTAATATCTGTTAAACTGCTTGGTTTTGTATTGCCAATATATGCATTATCGAATGAGTTTTCGAATAATGTGTTTTTAGATGAAACATCAAGACCTGTACCAAATGCATTTTTCTCAATAGATTGTCCTACTACGAAGTTTGCGTGGTGCTTTTTGATGTTTAGGTTGTATGTTAATACATTTTCTAAAGACCAACTAGACCATATGTTCATTGATTGGCTTACCGACTCTTGTACTACTGCCGATGCACCATTGTTTGCGATTTGATCATAACCTCTCCATGATGAAGTACCTAGACGGTAACCGAATTGAGATCTGAAGATTAAATCTTTGATAGGCTCAATTCTTAAATAAGCACTCATGTTAACGTTATAATTCTTGCTTTCGTTTATACCTTGACTAGTTTGAGCAGGTTTAGCCAATGGGTTGGCTGTCATACCGTCTACATTCCATCCGTCGGCAACTTTGTCTGCGTTGGTGTAGTAACCACCATTGCTGTTGTATGCTGGCAACAATGGATTACCAATCAATAAATCGTGCATATTGTTCCAGTATAAGTTACCTGTAGCAATACCATTATTTGCAGTATGGCTGAATGTTAGGTTTTCGCCAATTGTAACCACATCTCTATCATTGTATTTATATACAGTATGGTCAGAGTTGATACGTACATTGAAACGGTCGTAAGTCGATTGTGCATCATTACCACCGAATATACCTTTTTGATTAGTATAAGCAAAACCAGCAGAGAATCTAGAGAATTCAGAACCACCAATCATATTGATAGCATGGTTTTGAGTAATAGCTCCTTTATTATATGATTCTTTTACCCAGTTTGTACCTTTCCACGAACCATCTTTAAGTGAATCGTAAAGGCGTGCTGGCAATAGGGCAGCCCAATCTGTCATAGGAGCTCCTTCGTTAAATGAAATCATATCTCTAGCAAACATGTATTCATTACCATCGAGCACGTCGGGCATTTTAGCCATGAATTGTTGTCCTACATAACCATCATAAGATAATTGGATTTTACCCATTTTACCTTGTTTGGTAGTTACCAAGATAACCCCATTGGCTGCACGCGCACCGTAGATAGCAGCAGAAGCCGCATCTTTCAATACGTCGATAGACTCAATATCTGTAGGATTTATAGAGTTAATATCACCACCTGCAACACCGTCGATTACATAAAGTGGAGCAGAGTTACCGATAGTACCTAAACCACGAATGTTTACTTTGTATGACCCCCCAGGTTGACCGGTAGATTGTACAATCTGTACCCCTGGCGATTGACTTTGCATAGCAGTCAATACGTTGGTAGTATTTAATTTTGCAATGTCATCACCTTTAACTTGTACAGTTGCACCAGTAAGGAGTTTCTTCTTTTGAACCCCGTAACCTACAACTACCACTTCTTCGAGTGATCTTGCATCTTCTTGAAGCACGATGTTTACATTAGATTGATTGCCAATAGTAACCTCTTGGGGAGTGTAACCGATGTAAGTGACAACAATCGTAGAGCCTGGTTGGGCATTGATGGTAAATTTACCGTCTAAATCTGTGATTGCGCCATTAGTAGTTCCTTTCTCAACAACATTTGCACCAATGATAGGCTCGCCATAAGCGTCAGTCACGGTACCTGTGATTTTTTTCATCTGTTGCACGGCCTCTATTGTATAAGAGGTGTTTGCCATAAGTTGTGTAGAGTAGCTCATGCCAAAGACTGAACATACACCCACTAGCAGTGCTGTTTTTCTGAAATTTAAATTCATACTTGTATTCTTCTTAGATTTATTAATTGGTATTACTGTAGATAATACTTTTGGTTAACTTATAGAATAAGTTGTCTGTAACATTCGTTGTGTTACTGTGCTTCAGATGGAATTATGAATAATTTCCCATAGTATATTTATTAATGGTTAAGCTATAATAATAAATTAAATCCGTTGAATGCTTATTATACATTACAAAAATACACTCTTATCTTTAAGCTTAACGGTATTATTTTATCAAAATATGGTATTAATTTGATAAATATCGTAAAAACAGGGCTGTTTAGCGCATTTATAAAATAACATATGTTAAAACTAATGGTGTGGAAATTAAGCTATAAAATACGAGGAATTTTGTAATTTAATGGATTCTAACTTGTTGCGCAATCTCAATTGTTACACATGGTGCTTAATATGTTAAAATCGGATGGTGTAGAGGCGTTTTTTTATCGTCGTAATGAAAAATATTTCATTTTATACCCTAATAAATAACAAATGGTGACTGTGCCATAGTTGCTAGTCTACCAACATTATCAAATAACTCCCGTTTGATTGCTGTGTTTATTATACATTTGTGCATTGCAACTTTTGTATATGGAGCTTCGAGTTGCATGTGTATCACTGAATATTTAATACTTTAAAATATAGCACTATGAAGAATTTTCTTTTTTACTTATTTTCTTTTCTAACAATTGCCTCGTTTGCTTCGTGCTCTAGCGATGATGTTGAACAGGCTAATGTTGATATGGATATATCAGCCAGTATTATCTCTATTCCTCAACAAGGTGGTGAATCTACCTTTACAATAAATTGTAGCGCTCCATGGGAAATTACAAGTGATAATGATTGGTGTAGCGTTTCGCCTAAATCACACAATGGTGGTGGCTCTGTTCAGGTAACTGTTACGGTTCCTGTCAATAATACAGGAGCCGATCGTGAAAATACACTGTATGTTGTTTCTAAGGGAAATGGCTATGTCGTGAAAGTGGAACAATCATACAGCTTGATTGTCGATCAAACAGCTTTTACGGCTAAGCCCGAAGGTGAAACGATTGTTGTTAAACTAAAAACTAGCGGCGGACACACCATAACTCCTAATGTGGACTGGATTGCACATGCAAAATCTACTCGCTTGACTGATGCTAGTGAGTCTTTTACTATATCGCCCAATGTTACGGGAAGTAAACGAACAGGTACTGTTACTTTCTCATTGAAAGGTACTCAGTTTGATATAACAATAGATCAAGAAGCTTTCAATGTGCCTGCTCCCGATCCATCAGGCATGAACAGTGATGCAAAGACTCTTGCTAGTAAGATTATAATTGGTTGGAATCTTGGTAACTCGCTCGAAGCTAGTGGTGGCGAAACTGCTTGGCAAAACCCTAAAACAACTCAAGAATTGATAGATGTAGTCAAAGCTGCAGGATTTAACGCTGTTCGTATTCCATGTAACTGGTACAATGGCTATATTGAAAATACCGAAACTTGTAAGATTAAAGATAGTTGGTTACAGCGTGTTAAAGAGGTAGTTGACTATTGTGTGGGACGCGATATGTATGCCATTATCAATATTCACTACGATGGTGGATGGCTCGAATTGAGTCCTACTTATGATAAGCAGGTAGAGGTAAATCGTATACAATCTCTTTTGTGGTCTCAGATAGCAACCTATTTCCGCGATTATGACGAACATCTTCTGTTTTCGGGAACCAACGAAGTACGTATTAAAGACGTGTACGATAATAGCAAGGTTACTGCCGAAAATATAGAGGTGCAAGAGTCTTATAATCAAACATTCGTGAATGCTGTGCGCCTAACTGGTGGTCGCAATGCTTACCGTAACTTGATTATTCAATCATATAATACCAATATCGATTTGGCGCTAACTAAATTTACTCCTGCAGTAGATGTTGTTTCGGATAGATTGATGCTCGAAGTACATACTTATGATCCATGGGATTATGCCGGTGATACTAAATTAAAATATTGGGGAAAACCTTATAAGGAGTTTGGTATAGCAAATTATTGTCAGGAGGATTACTTTGATACATTGTTTGCTAACTTGAAAGCGAAATTTATCGATAAGGGATTGCCTATTATATTAGGTGAATATGGATGCAATCGCCACTCAAGCGTCAATACAAACATGATAAACTCGCGCGCTTACTATTTGGAGTATGTAACTCGTGCAGCCAAGAAGGTAGGTATAGCGCCTTTCGTGTGGGATAATGGATATCTGAACGATGGTCAAGACCAATTTGGTATGATAGACCGCCGAAATCTTTCTGTTTACGATCAGCCTGCAATCGATGGATTGATGCGTGGTGCTAAAGAGTGATATCTGAAATAGTATACTTATCAGATTAATCGAATGTGATTAATCTGTAGATTGTGTAGATACATCGAGGTTTTATAATTTATATAGCGTGATAACTGTTAACAGTTATCACGCTATCTCTTTATATCTACTACGATAATAGTTAACAGTTATCAGATTGATACAATGCATATGTCATGAAGTCGCCTAAAGCGTGGTTTCTATATTAAGGCATTTCGCCGAAATAGGCTACTGTATTGTCTTGTACTTTGCCGCATCCGCATAAATCTTCGATGATAATCAGCTTTGCATCTTTCATCCAATTTTGATAAGCTACCGTCTGAGAGTATGCTACCTGTTGAGGCTTTTTGTTTCGTCTTCGTACCTCTATGGCGTAGGTATATTCTTTATTCTCGCCTCTTTCGAAGAGAATATGTTGTCTGCGACCCGATATTATAATGGGTTTTAAAACTTCGTGTGTGCCATCTGCACCGGCAATGACTGGTGTAAAGGCCATAAAGCGGTTTGATTTCAATCTTAATTGATCAATTTTTAGCTCTATCTTGATTGATAGCTGATTGTCAATTTTCTCTGTTTCAAATCTTTCTACTTCGATTTCTCCTTTAGCCAACGATTTGGATGGTTGTTGGGCAGAAATTAACGACAGTAAAGAGCAAGCAGTAAGTAGTATGCAAAATATGATGATTTTTTTCATAGCTATCGTTAGGTTTATGGTTTTAAAATAGATAAACAATGCTTATACCTGCCTTTGTCGGGACAAACAGATGGTCATTTTTGATGGCCCACGGGTTCTTTAGGTCTGTATTCCTGTATCTTTTGTAAGGCATATACATATAGCCGACGCCTATTTCGGCCTCAATATTCCAATGCTTAGACAGTAACCATTGGTAACCGTAAGCTACACCGATTGCCCAAATCCATCCGGTGTATTTGTACTTCTCGGAGTAGCTCCACATCCTGAATGGATATTGCACATGGTTTATATCGAAGTGGCCTCCAAGGAGGTGCGCGGCAATGAAACTGCCGTTGAATTTACTGCAAGTCCACCATCGATATTCGGGCGATATCACCCAATGTTTCACTTCTCTTCCATTCTTAAATTTCCATGGATTAAAACCTGCAGTCATCTGAATGGTTTGCTTTTCTGACAAAGCGATTTCTATCCCCAAGTTGGGGCTTAATGTTGCATCATAGAGTAGATTGTTTTTTATGGCAACATCTTGAGCTGTTGCGGCAGAGTTAATCATTATACCAATGATAGCAGCTGTGGTTAACGTTTTTTTCGACATACTCTTCTCTTTTTTTGCTGCGTTAATTACTATTGCGTTATATGAGATTTAGTTCAATTCAAAGGACGTTCCTGAACAATAATTAACAACTGCTAGATAGAATTGTTCGGTCATTTTTACTGAATTTGTTTATTGTTGTGCATTATTTTAAATAGATGACCGAAAGATGGCAATAAGCCTATCATGGAAGGTTTGGTTGTGCGTATGGTTCTGCGTGGAGGGGTGTTGTTGTAAAACTATATCATGTGTGCCGATAGAAGGTACTAAAAGGTATGACTTTTATGAACAAGTATGGGCGAGAGGGTGCTAGAAGGCTTGTTTTAAGAATTCTAGTTAGTAGAAGTGTTAACGTTAATTGGTTTGAAATTTAATTAAATCAAACAACTTTAAGTTTTGACGTATGGGTATAAAAAAAGATATAATGACTCTGCAATGAGTGTCATTATATCTAAAATGTAAGTTTAATATCGTGGAGGAGGATACTGTTATGTTTTGGCTTACTTATTCCAAGCTTGCTGAATATCGTGAGCTATTGTCTGGAACTCTTCGGCAGATAGCTTCAATTTTGGGTTCGAGATAATCATATCAGACTCTTTGTTGATCGGAATCAGGTGGATGTGTGCATGAGGTACTTCCATACCCATTACAGCTTGTCCTATTCGTTTGCAAGGTACTGCTTTCTGGATAGCGAGTGCTACCGATTTAGCGAATACTTGCATGGCTCCTAATGTTTCATCGTCTAAGTCAAAGATATAGTCTATCTCTTGTTTGGGCACTACAAGTGTGTGGCCTTTTACAAGTGGGTTGATATCTAAGAAAGCGAAGAAACGATCGTCTTCTGCTACTTTGTAGCATGGTATCTCTCCGTTGATGATTTTAGTGAAAATGGTTGCCATAAATGTATGATGATGATAAGTTTAAAGTGTATCTACCAAATAAGGCAAGCACCCGATAATAGGGGACTTGCCTTATTCTTAAATAGATATATTTACTACTTCTAAATGGATTTTTCCTTGTGGTACTTGAATTTCAGCAACATCACCTACTTTTTTGCCTAGTAAACCTTGAGCGATAGGAGTGTTTACAGAAATCTTGCCTTCTTTTAAATTGGCTTCACTTTCAGATACAATAGTATAAATCATCTTCATACCATTTGTTACGTTCTTAAGTTCTACCTTATTTAAGATTTGTACAGCATCAGTTTTGATCTTAGCTTCATCGATGATTTTCGCTTCAGCAATAATTGCTTTCAATTTTCCAATTTTCATCTCAAGCATTCCTTGAGCTTCTTTAGCAGCATCGTATTCGGCGTTCTCAGACAAGTCGCCTTTGTCGCGTGCTTCGGCTATAGCAGCAGAAATTTTAGGACGCTCTACTGTTTCAAGCTCCTTAAGGTCTGCCATAAGTTTTTTGTAGCCGTCTTCTGACATGTAAGCCATAATGTTCCTCCTTATGATTTAATTTGTTAGTTAATGGTCTCAATATAAGATTATCGTATAAAATAAAAAGAATTCCAACATGTATATGCTGGAACCCCTTTTCTCTATATTTAATGCAAATATATATTTTTATTTAATAAGAAACAAACTTTTTGTAATGCTTTTCAACATAATAAAAGCGTGTAATCTATTTTAAAGCAACGATTTAATTGAATTTTCTAGGTCGGTTATTTCTTCGCCACGAACTTTCAACTCATTGTTACGATCAATTAAAAAGATGCTTGGCATTTGCTTAACATTGTATGTAGCTGCATATCCCGAATAAATGCCGTTGCCATCGCGTACAGCTACCCAAGGAAGATTGCTTGCTGATGTTTTCCAGAAATGTTCGTCTGCGTCGAGTGATACTTGATATATCTCGAAACCTTTATCGGCATACTTATTGTATAATTCTCTCAACATTAAGTTGTGAGGAGCACCGGCTTGAGATTGATATATCGTGAAATCTAACAATACTACTTTTCCTTTTAAATCAGATAGTTTGTGTGCATTGCCTTTCATATCGAGTAGGTTGATGTCAATAACAGACACTTCGCTAATCTTTTCTTCGGGTAGCTCAATAACTTCTTCTTTTACGGGGCGCGTATTTTTCATTCCCTTGATAACGATGTTATAAAGGTTTTTAGAACGTATCGCATGTGGATATTTATGGTCTAAACTGGTTGCTACTGCCGCAAAGCACTTGATGTCGTCTTTGTTGTTTAGTGGGTCAAAGATTAAATAGCTATTTAACTTTTGAAACAAAGCGAAATAGGCTGATGCGCTTTGTGGAGAGTTGAATATGTAATTCATTTTCACTTCATCCTTGTAGTTGTTAAGCAATGTCTTCAGTCTATCTTCGTATGTGGTGTAAGTGATTTGGTTGCCTCTCATAGCGCTTACCAATTCGTTTACATTGTTTTGAAGTTCTATTTGTTTCAGTGTAAGTTCTTTGATCTTTTGGCTGTTTTCGGAGCCGCTTACTGTATAGCTTGTTGAGAACTCGCCATATGGAGCTTCAAACTTTACTGTTTCAGTTGAGTCGATTGAGAAATTGATGGTCTTATCGCCAATTCTTAAACGATAAAACTCTGGAGATTCAGGTCTGATACCTTTGAAATTGAAGGTTCCGTTATCCTTTAATTTTACAGAGTCTAACACTTGTATGCCATCTAGTTTTGATGCTTCAAGATAGAGTGTTTTTCCTTTTGCATCAGTCACATTGCCTTCTACAGTAAATTTTGGAGATGTGTTGCAGGCACCTAATGTTAGGATAAGCAGTGCTGCCGAGGTTATTTTTTTCATTATAATAGCGTGTTATTTTTCCTTGCAAATATAGTCTATTATGAATACTAGTCAAAGAATTTTAATGCAATCTTGTCTGCGATTTAAGAAAAAATGCACTTGTTGTCAATTTTTTTATCTCATTTTCACTGTATTACATTAATATAATGTATATATTTGCACGATTTTTGATAGAAAATATAGAAAAAACAATTTTTATGATTAACCCAATTGTTAAAACAATCGAGCTTGCTGATGGTAGAACCATTACACTCGAGACAGGAAAGTTGGCAAAACAGGCAGATGGATCTGTGATGCTTCGCATGGGAAACACCATGTTGCTTGCTACTGTTTGTGCCGCGAAAGATGCAGTTCCTGGTACTGATTTCATGCCATTGCAGGTAGAGTATAAAGAGAAATTTGCTGCTAATGGTCGTTTCCCAGGTGGTTTCACTAAACGTGAAGGTAGAGCCTCGGATAGCGAAATCTTGACTTGTCGCTTAGTAGACCGCGCTTTGCGCCCTCTATTCCCAGATACTTATCATGCAGATGTATTTGTTAACATCATGTTGGTTTCGGCTGACGGTGTAGACATGCCAGATGCACTTGCAGGACTTGCTGCTTCGGCTGCACTTGCTGTTTCAGATATTCCTTTTAACGGACCAATCTCTGAAGTACGTGTTGCACGTATCGATGGTGAGTTCGTAATCAACCCTACATTCCAACAATTCGCTAAAGCTGACATGGATATCATGGTAGCTGCTACTTATGAAAATATCATGATGGTAGAAGGCGAAATGAGCGAAGTTTCTGAAAATGATTTATTGGAAGCAATGAAATTTGCTCACGAAGAAATCAAGAAACATTGCAAAGCTCAAATGGAATTGACTGAAATGGTTGGTAAGACTGAAAAACGTGCTTACGATCATGAAACAAATGACGAAGAACTTCGCAAAGCTGTATACGAAGCTTGCTACGATAAAGCTTATGCTGTAGCTGCATCGGGCAACAACGACAAACATGGTCGTATGGAAGCTTTTGAAGCAATCGTTGACGAATATAAAGCTACTCTTTCTGAAGAAGAATTGGCTGAAAAAGAATCATTGATTAACAAATACTACCACAGTGTAGAAAAAGAGGCTATGCGTCGTTGCATTCTTGATGAAGGCAAACGTCTTGATGGCCGTTCTACTACTGAAATCCGTCCTATCTGGTGTGAAGTTGATTACTTGCCAGGACCTCACGGATCTGCAGTATTTACTCGTGGTGAAACTCAATCGTTGACTACTGTTACTTTGGGTACTAAACTTGACGAGAAAACAATCGATGATGTATTGAATCAAGGTAAAGAGCGTTTCTTATTACACTATAACTTCCCTCCATTCTCTACAGGTGAGGCTCGTCCTCAACGTGGTGTTGGTCGTCGTGAAATTGGTCACGGTAACTTGGCTTGGAGAGCATTGAAAGGTGTAA